>CAZNWZ010000019.1:0-17303 GCA_964576455.1 uncultured Lysobacter sp. | reverse complement strand
TGATCGCCTTCGTCGAGGACCCGGACGGCTACAAGATCGAGTTCATCCAGCGGGCCTAGCCTGCCGCCGCGTCCGCGAGGTCGGCAAACTCCGCGACCGAGAGCGTCTCCCCGCGGCGCCCGGGGTCAATCCCCGCCCGCGCGAACGCCTCCTCCGGCGCCAGGGCGTGCACCGCGTTGCGCAGCGTCTTGCGCCGCTGGGAGAAGGCGGCGGCGACAAGGCGGGCGAACAGGGCCTCGTCGCGCGCGGCGCGGCGGTCCTCGCCCAGCGGCGCCATGCGCACGATGGCGGATTCGACCTTCGGCGGCGGCGTGAAGGCCCCCGGCGGCACGCGGAAGGCGAGCGCCATCGCGAACCGGTACTGCAGCATGACGGAAAGGCGCCCGTACGCCGGCGTGCCGGGCCCGGCGACCATCCGGTCCACCACCTCCTTCTGCAGCATGAAGACGCAGTCGCGGACCCGGCCCGCGGAGGCGGCCACGTGGAACAGGAGCGGCGTGGAAACGTTGTAGGGCAGGTTGCCGACCACGCGAAGCCCCGGGGGAAGCGAGGCCAGGTCGAAGTCGAGGGCGTCGCCCTCGTGCACGACGACGGCCTCCGGCGCGAAGCGCGCGCGCAGTGCCGCGGCAAGCTCGCGGTCGATCTCGACCACGTGCAGGGGGCGCACCACCTGCGCCAGGCGCTCGGTGAGCGCGCCGGGCCCCGGCCCGATCTCCAGCATCGCCTCCCCCGGCCGGGGGGCGATCTCCGCGACGATGCGGTCCAGGTAGTGGCGGTCGGTGAGGAAGTGCTGCCCCAGCCGCTTCTTCGGGCGCGGCAGCATGGCGTCGCCTAGGCCGGGGCGCGGGCCGCGAGGTCCACGGCGAGGGCGATCGCCGCCTCGAGGCTGCCCGCGTCCACCTCGCCGGCGCCCGCGCGGTCGAGGGCGGTGCCGTGGTCGACCGAGGTGCGGATGACCGGCAGGCCCAGCGTCACGTTCACCGCGTGCCCGAACGACGCGTACTTGAGCACGGGCAGTCCCTGGTCGTGGTACATCGCGAGCACCGCGTCGGCGCCTTCGAGCACGCGGGCCGTGAAGAGCGTGTCCGCGGGCAGCGGGCCCTCGACGCGCAGCCCCTCGCCCTGGAGGTCCCGGATCGCGGGCGAGATGACCTCGATCTCCTCGCGCCCCAGGTGGCCGGATTCCCCGGCGTGGGGGTTGAGGCCCGCCACGAGGATGCGTGGCTTGTCGATTCCGAAACGCACGCGCAGGTCGTGGTCCACGATCCGCAGCGTGGCGACGAGCCCGTCGCGCGTGATGGCCCCGGGCACCGCCGAGAGCGGCAGGTGGGTGGTGGCGAGCGCGACGCGCAGCCCGCCTCCGGCGAGCATCATCACCACGCGCGGCGTGCCCGTCCGGGCCGCGAGGTACTCGGTGTGTCCGGTGAAGGCAACTCCCGCGTCCGCGATCGCGGACTTCTGCACCGGCGCGGTCACCATCGCGGCGAATTCGCCGCCGCGGCAGCCGTCCAGCGCCCGGTCCAGGAGGGCGAGCACGTGGCGCCCGTTGGCGGGATCGAGGCGCCCGGGCGTCACGGGCGCCGGCGCCGGCAGGTGCAGCACCGAGGCCGGCGCGTCCGACGCGGGCGCGTAGTCGGGCAGGTCGAAGGCGAGGCCCCGCCGCCTCGCGCGGTCGGCCATCACGCCGCGGTCGCCCAGGAAGACGAGCCTGGCCGGGAAGCGCCGTCCCGCGGCGATGGCGCACAGGTCGGGGCCGATGCCCGCGGGCTCTCCCGAGGTGACGGCGATGCGGGGGGCGCGATCCATGCCGGCCGGGGCGCGGGGCCGCGCCCCGTCAGCGCTCCTCGAGCCGGTTCTCGACGAAGGCGCGGTCGCGCACCTGGCGCAGCCAGTCCTGGTAGGCCTCGTCGGCCTTGCGGGCGCGCACCGTCTGGCGGGCGGCGAGCTTGCGGCGCTCCTCGCTCATCGCCTCGCTCCGCCGCTCCTGCACCTGCACGACGTGCCACCCGAAGGGGGTCTGGACCGGCTGGCTGATCTCTCCCTCGCGCAGCGCGTTCAGGGCGCGCTCGAATTCCGGCACCGTGTCGCCGGGCGCGATCCAGCCGAGGTCGCCGCCGCGGGCGGCCGTGCCGTCCTCGGAGTTCACCCGCGCGAGCTCCGCGAAGTCCTCGCCGGCGACGATGCGCTCGCGAAGGCGCGCGATCCGGGCGCGAAGGTCGGCGTCGCTCGCGCCCTCCTTCGCGCGAAGGAGGATGTGGCGCGCGCGCGTCTGGACGACCGAGGGCGCCGCGTCCTTGCCGCGCTTTTCGAGCAGCTTCACGATGTGGAAGCCGTTGGGGCTCCTCAGGATGTCGCTCACCTCGCCGGGCTTGAGCCTGTCGAGCGACTCGAGGAAGAGCGCGGGCAGGCGCCCCGCCGCGCGCCAGCCGAGGTTGCCGCCCTGCAGCGCGTCGGGCGCGTCCGAGTAGGTGGCGGCGATCTCGGCGAACGGCGCGCCCTTGCGCAGCTCGGAGAGCGCCTGCAGCGCCTTGCGGCGCCGCGCCTCGATCTGGTCCGGGGTGGCCTGCTGCGGCAGCAGCACCAGGACGTGCTGGATCTGGAACTCGATGTCGCCGCGCTCCTTGGCCGCGCGCGCGAGCTCGGTATCCACCTCGGCGTCGGTCACCACGACGGCGTTCTCGACCTCGCGCTCGCGCAGCCGGGTGAGGACCAGCTCGTTCTTCATGTCCTCGCGGAAGCGCGCGTAGCGCACGCCGTCGCGCTCGAGCGCCTGGCGGAAGGCCGTCATGGACAGGTTGTTGTCGTCGGCGATGCGCTGGATGGTCTTTTCGAGGGTCGCCTCGTCCACCTTGATGCCGGTGTCCCTGGCCATCTGGACCTGGACGAGGTCGTTGATCATGCGCTCGAGCACCTGGCGCTGCAGCGTCTCCGTGGGCGGCATCGCCCCGCCCCCGCGCCGCAGCTGCGCGGCCACGAGGCGCGTGCGCTCGGAGAGCTCGACGGCGGTGATCACCTCGTCGTTCACCACGGCGACGATCCGGTCGACCAGGACGACGCTTTTCGACGGGGCCGCGAGCCGGGTGTCCAGCCGCGAGCCGGGGACGGCCTGGGCGAGGGCGGCCGTGGCCGCGAGCGAGGCGGCGAGGGCGGCCGTTCGCAGGAGGGGGCGGATCGTGTTCATCGCGGAATCTCGTCGGACCGGCGGTAGCCGGAAATGTTCTGCCTCAGGGTCTCGAGCGGGCTGATGCCGATCCTCGAAAGGCCCGAGAGCTCGAGCTGGATCTGGAAGGAGGTCGATACCTGCTGGGTCGCGGTGATGAACCGGTGCGCGACCGCGCGGATCTCCCAGCAGCCCGCATTATATTCGAAGCCCGCGAGGCCCTCGATGAGCTTCCTGTCCTGCAGGCTCCAGTTCCACCGGGCCACGAGGTTGAGGCTGGAGGTGACGGGCCACTGCGCCGAGAGGTCGACCTGCTCCACGAAGTCGCGCGTGAAGCGGTAGGCGGCGTTCAGGACCCGCCCGGGGCGGGGGCTGTAGCGCGCCGCCACGTCGAACTGCCGCGCCCGGTTGGCGCCGGCGTCGTACTCGAGGCTGCCGTCGATCGCGAAGGTCGGCGTCACCTGGCCGGTCACGAGCGCGAGGAGGTCGGACTTGCTGCCCTCGCGCGGCGGCGTGGCCGCGTCCAGCGTGACCCGCTGCGGCTCGAAGTAGTAGATCTGGCCCAGCGTCGCCTTGAGCCTCTCCAGGCCGCTCTCGGGCTCGACGAGCCGGCTCGTGACGGCCATCGTGACCTGGTTCGCGTCGCCGACCCGGTCGCCGCCGATGAAGCGGTTCTCGCGGAAGAGCGCGTTGGTGCCGAAGTCCACCTCGGCCGTGGAGAAGTTGGGGAGCCTCGACTGGTCCCGGAAGGGAACGTACACGTAGAAGAGGCGCGGCTCGAGGGTCTGGTAGAAGCTGCGGCCCGCGAACTGCCAGGGGCGGTCGAAGAAGAGCCCCGCGTCGACGCTCGCGAGCGGCACGCTGCGCGTGGCGTCGGCGTAGTCGCCGTCGTTCGCCGACAGGTTGTAGTTCGTGTAGTGGAACCCGGCCTTCGGCGTCACGTACCCCCACGGCCGGCGCAGCGGCACCGAGACCTGCGGGTAGACGATGAGGCGCTGGCCGTTCACGAGGTCGGGGTGCTTGTAGTTGGCGAACTCCCCGCCCACCAGCCAGTCGGCGCCGAGCACGTCCTGCTTCAGGCCGGAGACGAAGACCTGGGGCAGCTGGCGGTAGGGCTGGACCACGGGAGCCAGCGGGTCCTGCAGGGTCTGGTAGGCGATGGCGCGCGCCGTCGCGTTCCACGCGTCGTCGTGGTAGCCCACGATCACGTCGCGCGGCAGGTTCGTCTGCGAGGTGGCGGCCACCCGCGTGGACAGGTCCCGGAAGTAGTCGTCGTCGGACACCTTCTGCGCGTTCACGGCCAGCGAGAGCCCCAGCGGCAGCTGCTGCGAGTGGCGCAGCCCGACGAAGTAGCGGTCGGTGCCGGTGAGCGCGTCGTTGGGCAGGAACTCGGCGTCGGCCTGCCCCGTGTAGCCCGGCCGCAGGTAGCGGTACTCGCCGCCGAGCTGCAGCCCGCGCTTGGAATAGATCTTGGGGGTGATCGTCGCGTCCTGGTTCTCGGCGATGTTCCAGTACCAGGGCACGGCGAGCTCGAAGCCGCTCTGCCCCGAGGAGCCGAGCGTGGGCGCGAGGAAGCCGGTCTTGCGCGCGTTGTTGATGGGGAAGGTGAGCCAGGGCGAGTAGAGGATGGGCACGCCCAGGAAGTGGACGGCGGAGTTCCACGCGGTGCCCACCTGCGCCTTGCCGTCGATCTCCAGCTCGCCCACCCGGAGCACCCAGTCGTCGCGCGGCACGGGGCAGGTCGTGTACTCGGCGTGGAACAGGCGGCTCTTCTCCTCGGCCTCGAGGAGGGCGCGCTCCGCGGAGCCGCGCGAGGCGCTGCGGCGCTCCTCGGTCTTCGGGATCTCGAAGACGGGACGGTCCATCTCGCCCGTGCCCTCGCCGATGCGGTACACGAGCCGGGGGCCGGTCACCGTGTCGCCCGCGCGCTCCAGGCGCACGTTGCCGCTCGCCACGGCGACGTCGCCGGCGACGTCGTAGTCGAGGCGGTCGGCGAAGATGGCGGCGCCGCGCTGGCGGATCCAGACGCTGCCGGTCGCCGTCACGTGCGCCGTCCCCTCGCCGGTGATCCGGTCCGCGGAGAGGAAGCGCACGGCGTCGCGCTCGACGCGCGGCGGCGGAGGCGCGAGGCGGCGCTCGAGCCGCAGCGGCACGCCCTCGTCCGCTCCGGCCGGCAGGGCGCACGCGCTGGCGAATAGGAGCGGAAGGACGCGGCGGGCCATCGGGGGAGGGGGGTGGCGCGATGCTAGAATCCGCAAGAATACACGCGATAGCCGCCCCGCTTCACTCCCCATGGACCGCCTGGAGGCGCTCGACGCCTGGCTTGGCCGCACGCTCGGCGGGCGCGAATTCACGCGCGAGCCGGCCAGCGCCGACGCGAGCTTCCGGCGCTACTTCCGCGTGGCTGCGGGCGGACGCACCTGGATCGCCATGGACGCCCCGCCCGAGCGCGAGGACTGCCGCCCGTTCGTGAAGGTGGCGGGCCTCATGCGCGAGGCCGGCGTGCACGTGCCGGAGATCGTCGCGCAGGACCTGGCGCTGGGGTTCCTCCTGCTCTCGGACCTGGGCACGAGGACCTACCTGCAGTCCTTCGACGGCACCAACGAGGACCGGCTCTTCGGCGACGCCACGCGCGCGCTCGTGGACTGGCAGGCCGCGAGCCGCGAGGGCGAGCTGCCGCCCTACGACGAGGCGCTGCTGCGGCGCGAGCTCTCGCTCTTCCCGGACTGGTACGTCGGCCGCCACCTCGGCGTGACGCTCGCGGCCGCCGAGCGCGAGGCCCTCGAGGGGGTCTTCCGGCTCATCCTCGCGCGCAACCTCGCCGAGCCGCGCGTCTTCGTGCACCGGGACTTCATGCCGAGGAACCTCATGGTCTCCGAGCCCAATCCCGGCGTGCTGGACTTCCAGGACGCGGTGCACGGGCCGATCAGCTACGACATCGCCTCGCTCTGGCGCGACGCGTTCGTGAGCTGGGAGGAGGAGCGCGTCCTCGACGGGACGATCCGGTACTGGGAGGCGGCGCGCCGGCGGGGCCTGCCGGTGCGCGCCGACTTCGCCGACTTCTGGCGTGACGTGGAGTGGATGGGGCTGCAGCGCCACCTCAAGGTGCTGGGCATCTTCGCGCGCATCCACCACCGCGACGGCAAGCCCGGCTACGTCGGCGACACGCCGCGCTTCGTGGCCTACGTGCGCCACGCCTGCGCGCGCTACGGCGAGCTGCGCCCGCTCGCGCGGCTCCTCGACCGGCTCGAGGGCGTGCAGCCCGTGGCCGGCTACACCTTCTAGGCGCGGCGATGCCCTCCGCCCTCATCCTGGCGGCCGGGCGCGGCGAGCGCATGCGCCCGCTCACCGACGCCACCCCCAAGCCGCTCCTGCTCGCGGGCGGCCGGACGCTGATCGACTGGCAGCTCGCGGGCCTCGCGCGCGCGGGCGTGCGCCGCGTGGTGATCAACCACGCGCACCTGGGCGAGCGGCTCGAGGCCGCCGTGGGCGACGGCTCGCGCTGGGGCGTCCGCGTCGACTGGTCGCGCGAGGGCACCGCGCTCGAGACCGCCGGCGGCATCGCGAAGGCGCTGCCCCTCCTGGGCGACGAGCCGTTCCTGGTCGTGAGCGGCGACATCTACACGGACTACGACTACTCGCGCCTCGGGGCGGCGGCGGCGCAGATCGCGCGCGACCCGGCCCGGCGGGCCGCGCACTTCGTGCTCGTGGCCAATCCGCCCTGGCATCCCGCGGGCGACATGGCGCTCGAGGGCGGGCTCGTGCGCCGCGAGGGCCGGCGCCTCACCTACGCCAACATCGGCGTGTTCCATCCCGCGCTCTTCGCGGACATCGCCCCGGGAACGCACCTCAGGCTCTTTCCCTGGGCCTACCGCTTCGCGGACGAGGGGCGCGTGACGGGCGAGCTCTTCGAGGGAGACTGGGAAAACGTCGGCACGCCCGCGCAACTCGCCGCGCTCGACCGGAGGCTATCGCGATGACCTTCTACATCCCCCGCCATTTCCGCGTCGACGACGCGGCCACGCTCGAGCGCTTCGTCGAGGAAAACGGCTTCGCCACGCTGGTGAGCGCCGGCGGCGACGGCCTCTCGGTGAGCCACGTGCCCCTCCTCGCGAGCCGCGGGGGCGACGGGCGACTTCGCCTGGAAGGGCACCTCGCGCGCGCGAACCCGCACTGGGAATCGCTCGAGGCCGCCGGCGAGGTGCTCGCCCTCTTCGAGGGCCCGCACGCCTACGTCTCGCCTTCGTGGTACGCGAACCACCCCAGCGTGCCGACGTGGAACTACGCCGTCGTCCACGCGCGGGGCCGGGCGACGATCCTGCCGCCGGAGCGGCTGCCGGCGCTCCTGGACCGCCTCTCCCGCCAGTACGAGGAGGGCCGTCCCGCCCCCTGGCGGATGCCGGACCTGCCCGCCGAGTTCACCGGGAAGATGCTGGCCGCGATCGTGGGCTTCGAGATCGTGGTGGAGCGGCTCGAGGGCAAGTTCAAGCTCTCCCAGAACCGCCGCCCGGAGGACGTCGAGGGCGTCATGGCCGCTCTCGAGCGCGAAGGGCAGGGCGCCCTCGCGGCCCTCATGCGGGCGCGGGCGTCCCGCCCTCCGGAATCCCGGTAGAATCGGCGGCCTCGCGGCGCCACGAGCGCCCGCCTCCGGACGACCTCATGAAGCTCGAAAACCCCCACCGCACCAAGCCCTTCCGCCGCCGCCGCGCGAGCCTCGCCCGCACCCTGGGCGAGGGCGTGGTGATCCTGCCGACCGCCCCCGAGCGGCCGCGAAACGCCGACTCCCACTACGACTACCGCTGGGACAGCGGCTTCTACTACCTCACGGGATTCCGCGAGCCCGAGGCCGTGCTCGTGATCGTGCTGGGCCGGAAGCCGCGCGAGATCCTCTTCTGCCGCGAGAAGAACCTCGAGCGCGAGATCTGGGACGGGTTCCGCTTCGGCCCCGACCTCGCGCGCCAGGCCTTCGGTTTCGACGCCGCGCATCCGGTGGGCGAGCTCGACGCCCGCATCCCGGAGCTCATCGCCGACCAGCCCGTCATCCACACGCCGGTCGGCGCCGACCCCGCCTGGGACGCGCGCGTGGCCGGTTGGCTGAACGCGGTGCGCGCCAAGGTGAGGACGGGGGTGAGCGCCCCCACCGAGATCCGCGACGTGCGCGCGGCGGTGAACGACATGCGCCTCTTCAAGGACGCGCACGAGATCGCGGTGATGCGCCGCGCCGCGGAGATCTCGAGCGACGCGCACGTGCGCGCGATGGCCGCGGCCTCGCCGGGCCGGCGCGAGTACGAGATCGAGGCGGAGCTGCTGCACGAGTTCTGCCGCAACGGCGCGCGCAGCGCCGCCTACGGCTCGATCGTCGCCGCCGGCGCCAACGCCTGCGTGCTCCACTACCGCGAGAACACGGCCGAGCTGAGGAAGGGCGACCTGCTGCTCATCGACGCCGGCTGCGAGCTCGACAGCTATGCGGCCGACATCACGCGCACCTTCCCCGTGGACGGGAAGTTCAGCGCGGCGCAGAAGGACGTCTACGAGCTGGTGCTCGCCGCGCAGGAGGCCGCCATCAAGGCCGTGAAGCCCGGCGCGGCCTTCATCGACTACCACGACGCCGCCACGCGCGTGCTGGTGCGCGGCCTCATCGACATGAAGCTCTGCAAGGGCAGCGTCGACAAGGTGATCGCCGACGAGTCCTACAAGCAGTTCTACATGCACCGCACGGGCCACTGGCTGGGCCTGGACGTGCACGACGCCGGCGACTACATGCGCAAGGGCAAGTGGAGGAAGCTCCAGCCCGGCATGGTGCTCACCGTCGAGCCGGGCTGCTACATCCGCCCCGCCGACAACGTGCCGAAGCACTTCTGGAACATCGGCGTGCGCATCGAGGACGACGTGCTCGTCACGGCGAAGGGCCGCGAGATCCTCACCTCGGCCTGCCCCAAGAAGGTGGCGGACGTCGAGGCCGCGGTCCGCGCCTAGCGGGCCGGCGCGCGATTCCCATGGGGCGCATCGACGTCGCCATCGTGGGCGCCGGGCCCGTGGGGGCCGCGCTCGCGGCGTGGCTCGTGCCGGCGGGTTTGACGGTGCGGGTGCTGGAGGCGCGCGCGGCGCCCTCGCGAGACGCGCGCACGCTGGCGCTGTCGCACGCGAGCCGCGAGCGGCTCGAGGAAGCCGGCGGCTGGCCGGCCTCGGGCGCCACGCCCATCACCGAGATCCACGTCTCGCAGCAGGGCGGCCCGGGCCGCACCCTCCTCACGGCCGCCGAGCAGGGCCTGCCGGCGCTGGGCTACACCGTCGCCTATGCCGCGCTCGAAGAGGCGCTGGAGGGCAGGCTTGCGGCCCTGGGCGCCGACGTCTCGTGGGGCGCCGCCTGCGAGTCGATCGAGCTGGAGGCGGACGCGGCGCGGGTCCGCCTCGCCGGCGGCGAAGCGGTCGAGGCGAGGCTCCTCGTGCTGGCGGACGGCGGGGCCAACGCCCGGCGCATCCCCGGCCTCGCGTACGCCGAGAAGGACTACGGCCAGGTGGCCATTACGGGGCCGGTGCACGCGGACCGGCCGCACCGCGGGCGCGCCTACGAGCGGTTCACGCCGAAGGGGCCGGTGGCGCTGCTGCCGGTGGGCGAGCGCTACGCCCTCGTCTGGACCGCCACGCCGCAGGAGGCGCAGCGCCTCCTCGCCCTCGACGACGCGGCCTTCCTCGCCGAGCTGCAGGCGCACTTCGGCGACCGGGCCGGTCGCTTCGTCGCCGCCGGGCCGCGCGCCACGTTCCCGCTGCGGCTCAGGACCATCAATACGCCCATCGCCCTGCGCACCGTGGTGGCCGGGAACGCGGCGCAGGCCATGCATCCCATCGCCGGGCAGGGCCTCAACATCGGGCTTCGCGACGCCGCCGCGCTCGCGGCGCTCCTGCGCGCCGAGCCGGCGGGGGACCCGGGCGCGCCCGCGGTGCTCGAGGCCTACCGCGAGTCGCGCCGGCGCGACGCGGGCCGCGGCGTCGCCTTCACCGACTTCCTCGTGGGCGCGTTCATGGACGGGCGCCGCGTGGCGACGTGGGGACGCGGGGCCGCGCTCACGCTGCTCGACCTGCTGCCGCCCGCCCGGCGCTGGCTCGCGGGACGCATGATCGGCGGGGCGCCCACGCCATGAGGCGCGCGGGATGACCGGCGGCAAGGCCCGCGTGGCCGTGATCGGCGGCGGGGCGGTGGGTCTCGCGTTCGCGGCCGCCTGCGGCGAGGAGGTGCGCGTCCTGGAGGCCGGCCCCCCGCGCCCGGAGCGGGATCCCGAGGCCTTCGACATCCGCGTCTTCGCGCTGAGCCAGGGCACGCGCGACTTCCTGCACGAGATCGGCGCGTGGCAGCGCCTGCCGGCCGGGCGCGTCGCGCCCGTCACGCGCATGGAGGTCTTCGGCGACGACGGCGCGAGCCGCCTCGAGTTCGCCGCGGCGGCGGGCGGCACGCTCGCGTGGATCGCCGAGGGCAACCGGATGTCGCGCGCGATCGAGGCGTCGGCGCGCGAGCGCGGGGCGAGCATCGATGCGGGCGTGCGGCTGGGCCCCTTCGCCGCGGGCCCGCGGGGCCCGCAAGCCCGCCTCGAGGACGGCACCCCCATCGAGGCCGACCTGCTCGTGGGCGCCGACGGGGCCGATTCGCGCGTGCGCCGGGAGCTGGGCCTCGCGGCCGGCGCCAAGCGCTATCCCGAGACCGCGGTCGTGGCGCACTTCCGCTGCGAGCGGGCGCCGGCCGGCGTCGCCCGGCAGTGGTTCCGGACCGATGGCATCCTCGCCTGGCTGCCGCTGCCGGGCGAGCGGATCTCCATCGTGTGGTCCGCCCGCGACGGCGTGGCCGACGAGCTTGCCGCCCTCGATCCCGAGGCCCTGGCGCGGCGCGTGCGCGACGCGGGCGGGGCGGTCCTCGGCGACCTCGCGCCCGACTCCGAGGTCGCACGCTTTCCGCTTCGCCTCGTGCGCGTGCCGCGCATCGCGGTCCCCGGCGCGGTCCTCATCGGCGACGCGGCCCACGGCGTGCACCCGCTCGCGGGGCAGGGCGTGAACCTCGGCTTCCAGGACGCGCGGGCCCTCGCCCGCACGCTGGCCGCCCGCTCGCCGCTCGAGCGCCCGGGCGATTTCGCGCTCCTGCGGCGGCACGAGCGCTCGCGCCGCGCCGACGTGGACGCGATGCAGTTCGTCACCGACCGGCTCGAGTGGCTCTTCGGGCTGGGCCTGCCGCTCGCCGGCGCGGCCCGCAACGCCGGGCTGCGCGCCGTCGACGCCGCGCCCTGGGCCAAGCGCCTCCTCGCGGCGCGCGCAATGCGATAATCCCGCCGCCCGCGTCCGACGGGAACTTCCCGGGCCGGCCACGGCCCAATCCCGGAACCCGAGAGCCCCCCATGCGAATCCCCCCTTTGCTGTCCGCCGCCTTCCTCGCCCTGGCGCTGGCGCTTCCCGCCGCCGCCCAGGACGTCGAGCGCGTCAAGTCCGACCTGCGAAAGAAGTTCCCCGAGGCCCAGATCGATACCGTGCGCAAGAGCGGCTACGGCGGGCTCCTGGAGGTGACGGGCGGCGGCGAGGTCTTCTACACCGACGAGAGGACCTCCTTCCTGCTGCTGGGCACGCTCATCGACACGAAGACGCGCGAGAACGTCACCGAGGCGCGCGTGCGCAAGCTCTCGGCGGTCAAGTTCGACAGCCTGCCGCTCGAGTCGGCCATCAAGGTCGTGCGCGGCAACGGCTCGCGCCGGATCGCGATCTTCGCCGACCCCAACTGCGGCTACTGCAAGCGGTTCGAGCGCGAGCTCGTGGGCGTGAGCGACATCACCGTGTACACGTTCCTGTACCCGATCCTCTCCCCGGACTCCACGGAGAAGTCGAAGGCCGTGTGGTGCGCGCCGGACCGGGCCAAGGCGTGGATGGACCTCATGCTCAAGGACGCGTTGCCGGCGGGGCAGGCGACCTGCGACACGCCGATCGACCGGGTGGTGGCCTTCGGCCGCGACAAGAAGATCGGCGGCACGCCGACGATCTTCTTCGAGGACGGCGAGCGCGTGCCGGGCGCCATGCCCATGGCGGCCTTCGAGAAGCGCCTGGCCGACGCGAAGGCCGCGAAGCCCTAGCGGGGGCCGCGGCGACGGCCCCTCACTTCGAGGCCTGGACCGTCGCGGGGGGCGAGTAGCCCTTCGGCAGCAGCACCCACATGCGCCCGGCCTGGCGCATCTTGCCCGCCTGGTTGCCGGCGCCGTCGCCGAACCCCCAGAAGAAGTCCGCGCGCACGCCGCCGTTGATGGCCCCTCCCGTGTCCTGCGCCACCATGAGGCGGTTGAGCGGCTGCGGGGAGTTGGGCCAGGTCGTCGAGAGGTACACGGGGACGCCCAGCGGGATCACGCGCGGGTCCACCGCGATCGAGCGCTCCGCGGTGAGCGGCACGCCCAGCGAGCCGATGGGGCCGGGCAGGTCGCCCGGCAGCTCGCGGAAGAACACGAAGCTCGGGTTCTCGTTCAGGTAGCGCTGCACCTTCGCGGGATGCCGGCGCGCCCAGTCCTTGATCCCCTGCATCGAGGCCCGCTCGGCCGGGATCTCGCCGCGCTGGATGAGCAGCCGCCCGAGGGAGCGGAAGGGGTGCCCGTTCTGCTCCGCGTATCCCACGCGCACCCGCTCGCCGTTCTCGAGCTGGACCTGTCCCGAGCCCTGGATGTGCAGGAAGAAGAGCTCCACCGCGTCGTCCACCCACGCGATCTCGAGCCCCTTCAGGGGCGCGGGATCGGTCTCGATGTCGCCGCGCGCGAGGTAGGGCACCACCCGGTTGCCCTCGACGCGCCCGCGCAGCCGCTTGTGCTTGAGGTCGGGGTACACGGAGGAAAGGTCGATGACCAGCAGGTCCTGCGGCACCGCGTAGAGGGGGTACCGGTAGCGCGAGGTGCGGGTGCGGCTGCCGCGAAGCAGCGGCTCGTAGTAGCCGGTGACCATGCCCGAGGTGGACTCGTCCGCGTTGACGACCTGGTGCGGGTCGAACCGCCGCTCGAAGAAGGCCGCGATCTCGCGCTCGGGGCTGCCGGGGGGGATCGCGGCGGCCTCGGCGCACACCGCCTGCCAGGCCGGCTGCTTCGCGAGCGCGGCGCAGCCACGGACGAACGCCACGAGCGAATCGCGCAGGGACTCCTGGCCCCACTGGGGGACCTCCATCCACGAGGCCGGCTGCAGCCGGCCGCGGTACTCCACTTCCGGCGCAGGCGCCGGCGCGGGGGCGGGCGCGGCGGCCGCGGGCGGGCACGCGGGCTTCTCGGCCGGCGGGCAGATGAGGGGCTCGGGGGCGGCGCGGGCGATCGGCTCGGGGGGCGCGGTGGCGCAGGCGGCGGCCAGCAGCGCGAGGCCGAAGGCGGCGAACGCGCGCCAGCGCGGCGGGACGGGCGAAGGGGCGGGCGGCATCGCGACGAGTATAGCGGAAGGGTCGTGCGAGAATGGGGCCGGCAATCTCCCCGGGAGTCGCGGATGGGCTGGGTGTTCCTCGAGGTGGCGGTGGCGCTCCTGATCGCGGTCGGGATCGTCTGGTGGACGATGCCGCGCAGGCCGAAGCCCGGGCCGAAGCCGGACGAGGCCGCGAAGGGGGACGACGCGCCGCGCGGCTAGTGCAGCACGCGCGGGACGCTGAGCGCGAACTCCGGGATGGGCGCCTCGAAGCGCGTGCCGTCCTCGGCCACCAGCTGGTAGGTGCCGCGCATGGTCCCGACTGCGGTCGGGATGGAGGAGCCGCTGGAGTACTCGAAGGTGTCGCCGGGCTTGAGCACGGGCTGCTCGCCCACCACGCCCATGCCCCGCACCTCCTGGACCTGGTTGTCCGCGTCCGTGATGATCCAGTGGCGGCTGACCACCTGCGCGGTCACGGTGCCCGTGTTGGTGATGCGGATCGTGTACGCGAACACGTAGCGGTCGTCCTCCTCGTCCGACTGGTCGGGCAGGTAGGTCGAGTGCGCCGTGACGGCGATGTGGTAGCGCTTCGAGTCGGGCATGGAAACGATGTTAGCAGGAAAAATCCCACCCGATCCGCGGGGGGAATCGCGTAGAATTTTCCTCTCCACCGACACCCGGAAGCCCCCCATGCACCGCATCGCGCCCAGCCTTCTCTCGGCCGACTTCGCGCGCCTCGGCGACGAGGTGAAGGACGTCATCGCCGGCGGCGCCGACCTCATGCACTTCGACGTGATGGACAACCACTACGTCCCCAACCTCACCGTCGGCCCGCTCGTGTGCGAGGCCATCAGGCCCCATTGCTCGGTGCCCATCGACGTGCACCTGATGGTGAAGCCGGTGGACCGCATCATCCCCGACTTCGCCAAGGCGGGCGCGTCGATCATCAGCTTCCACCCGGAAGCGAGCGAGCACATCGACCGCACGCTCTCCCTCATCCGCGACCAGGGCTGCAGGGCCGGTCTCGTGTTCAATCCCGGCACGCCCCTGGCCTGGCTGGACCACGTGATGGACAAGCTCGACCTCATCCTCGTCATGAGCGTGAACCCCGGCTTCGGCGGGCAGTCGTTCATCGCCTCGGCGCTGCCGAAGATCCGGGAGGTGCGCCGGCGCATCGACGAGAGCGGGCGCGACATCTGGCTGGAGGTGGACGGGGGCGTGAAGGCCGACAACATCGCCGCCGTCGCCAAGGCGGGGGCCGACACCTTCGTGGCCGGCTCGGCGGTCTTCGGCGAGAAGGACCGCGCCGCGGCCATCCGCCGGATGCGCCAGGCGCTGGCCTCGGCCTGACCGTGGCCGCCGTGCCCCGCCGGCGCTACCGCGCCGCCCTGTTCGACCTCGACGGCACGCTCGTGGACACGGCGCCCGACCTCGCCGCTGCCGCCAACCGCATGCTCGCCGACCTCGGGCGCGCCTCGCTGCCGGAGGAGCGCATCCGGGACTACGTCGGCAAGGGCGTGGTGAACCTCGTCAACCAGTGCTTCGAGGCCTCGGGCGGCGGGGGCGAGGAGGAGCGCGCCCGCGCGCAGGCGGTCTTCGAGCGGCACTACACCGCGGGCATCGCCGACCGGTCGCGGCCCTATCCCGGCGTGGTCGACGGGCTCGCCGCGCTCGAGCGCGCTGGCATCGCGATGGGCTGCGTCACCAACAAGGCGGGCCGGTTCACCGAGCCGCTCCTGGAACTCACCGGGTTGCGGCGCTTCTTCGGCGTGGTCGTCTCCGGCGACACCGTGGAGCGCAAGAAGCCCCACCCCGACCCGATGCTCTTCGCCGCGGGCCGCCTCGGCGCCGCCCCGGCCGAGACGCTCGTGGTGGGCGACTCGCTCAACGACGTGCAGTCGGCCCGCGCGGCGGGGTGCCCGGTGGTCGTGGTGCCCTACGGCTACCGCGAGGGGCTTTCGCTGGAGGATCTCGGCGCGGACGCGGTCGTCGCGAGCGTGGAAGAGGCCGCCAGATCGATTACAATGGCTTCCTGATCGTTCTCTCCCCACGCATTCCCTCATGGCACCGCGCGGATTCCTGCTCGACTGGCGATGGCAAAGCTGGCGCTGAAACGCCCCGGCCCGTCCACCCTTCGACCCGAATACCGCGTGGTGAAACATGACTGAGAACGACTTCCTGGCGCTTTCCCGCGCCGGCTTCAACCGGATCCCCCTCACGCTCGAGACGCTCGCCGATCTCGACACCCCCCTGTCGCTCTACCTGAAGCTCGCCAACGCGCCGGGCTCGTACCTCCTCGAGTCGGTGATCGGCGGCGAGCGCTTCGGCCGCTACTCGATCATCGGGCTGGCGGCGCGCGAGCGCATCGAGGTGGCGGGCGGCCGCGGGCGCGTCATCCGGGACGGGCAGGTGGCGCAGGAGCGCGACGCGGGCGACCCGCTGGCCTTCGTGGACGAGTACCTGAAGGGCGTCGCCGCGGCCCCCCTGCAATCGGGCCTTCGCTTCGCGGGCGGGCTCGCCGGCTACTTCAGCTACGACACCGTCCGCTACATCGAGCCGAAGCTCGCCCGGGACGCCCGGCCGGACCCGATCGGTCTCCCCGACGTCCGCCTGCTCCTGTCGGAGGAGCTCGCGGTGGTGGACAACCTCGCCGGCAAGGTCCATCTCATCGTCTACGCCGACGCGCGCGAGCCGGGCGCCTACGCGGCCGCCCGGGCCAGGCTCGATGCGCTGCGCGGGAAGCTGCGCGGGGCCGCGGCGCTGCCGGAGCACGTCGCCGTGCCGGAGCCGAAGCCGCCCCGGTCCAACATCGGCGAGCAGCCCTTCTACGCGGCGGTCGCGAGGGCCAAGCGCTACATCACCGACGGCGACGTGATGCAGGTGCAGGTCTCGCAGCGCCTCTCGCAGCCCTTCGCGGGCTCCCCGGTGAACCTCTACCGGGCGCTGCGCTCGATCAACCCCTCGCCCTACATGTTCTACTTCGACTTCGGCGACAGCCAGCTCGTGGGCGCCTCGCCGGAGATCCTCGTGCGCCGCGAGGGCGACCGCGTCACCGTGCGGCCCATCGCCGGCACGCGCAAGCGCGGGGCCACCCCCGAGAAGGACCTCGCGATGGAGCGCGAGCTCGTGAACGACCCGAAGGAGAGGGCCGAGCACCTCATGCTCATCGACCTGGGCAGGAACGACATCGGGCGCATCGCGAAGGTGGGCACCGTGCGCGTCACGGAGCAGATGGCGGTGGAGCGCTACTCGCACGTGATGCACATGGTCTCGAACGTGGAGGGCGACGTGGACCCGGCGCTCACCCCGATGCAGCTGCTGCGGGCGACCTTCCCCGCGGGCACCGTGGCCGGCGCGCCGAAGGTGCGGGCCATGGAGATCATCGACGAGCTCGAGCCCGAGCGGCGCGGCGTCTACGCGGGCGCCGTCGGCTACCTCGGGTTCAACGGCAACCTCGACCTCGCCATCGCCATCCGCACCGGCGTGGTGAAGGCGGGCGAGCTGCACGTGCAGGCCGCCGCGGGCATCGTCGCCGACTCGATCCCGGAGCAGGAGTGGCTCGAGACGCGCAACAAGGCGCGCGCGCTCCTCGCCGCTGCCGAGGCCACCAACGCGGGGCTCGACGCCCCCGCCGCATGAGGAGCCGGCCATGCTGCTCATGATCGACAACTACGACTCGTTCACCTACAACCTGGTGCAGTACCTGGGCGAGCTGGGCGAGGACGTGCGCGTGGCGCGCAACGACGAGATC
>CAZNWZ010000018.1:0-24994 GCA_964576455.1 uncultured Lysobacter sp. | reverse complement strand
TGAAGCCGTGGCGGAAGCGCTGCACGCGCCCGCCCTCGTGGTCCACGGCGATGAGGAGCGAGGGCTTGCGGATCTCGCGGATCGAGTGGCACAGCTGGATGAGCTGCAGGGGCGCGGCGAAGTTCCTCGCGAAGAGGATGACGCCGCCCACCTGCGGGTGCTGCAGCCGCTCGATGTCGTCCGCGGTGAGCTCCAGCCCCGAGACGTCCACCATCGCCGGTCCGAGTCGCATGGGATCTCTTCCTGTCTAGCCTTCGAGGACGACGAAGGCCATCGCCACGCCCGCGTCGTCGGTGAGCGAGAGGTGCGAGGCCCGCACCCCCAGGCCCTCGAGGTGGCGCGCCATGTCCGGGCTGGGCACGAGTCCGGGCTTGCCGTGGCCGTCGCGGCCCACGGAGACCGAGTGCCAGCGGAACGGCGCGCGGATGCCGGTGCCGATGGCCTTGGAGAACGCCTCCTTGGCCGCGAAGCGCTTGGCCAGGTGGCTCGCCTTCTGCCGCGTGCGGGCGTATCGCACGCGCTCGTCCGGCGTGAGGATGCGATCGACGAAGCGCTCGCCCCAGCGCTCCAGGGCCGCGGCCACGCGCGCGATCTCCACCACGTCGGTGCCCACGCCCACGATCACCCCGCGCGCCCCCTCGCCAGCGCGTGCGAGGCCGCCGCCAGCATGAGGGCCTTCATCTCCCGCACCGCCTCGCGCATGCCCACGAAGACGGCGCGGCTCACGATGGCGTGCCCGATGTGCAGCTCGCGCACCCCGGGAAGCGCCGCCACGGGCTCGACGTTGAAGTAGTTGAGGGCGTGGCCCGCGTTGAAGCGCATGCCCAGCGCGCGGATCGCCTCGCCGGCGGCGCGGATCTTCGCGAGCTCGGCCACCACCGGGGAGCTCTCCGGGTCGCGCCCCCGGGAATGGAAGGCGTGGGCGTAGGGGCCCGTGTGGACCTCGCACACGCGCGCGCCCGCGCGCGCGGCCGCCTCGACCTGGCGCGGGTCGGCGTCGATGAAGACGCTGGTCACGATGCCGGCGCCCGCCAGCCGCGAGACCACGTCGCGGATCCGCGCCTCCTGCCCGGCGATGTCGAGGCCCCCCTCGGTGGTGACCTCCTGGCGGCCCTCGGGCACGAGCATCGCCATCTCCGGCTTCACCTTGAGGGCGATCCCCACCATCTCGTCGGTGGCCGCCATCTCGAGGTTGAGCTTGATGTGGGTGAGCTCGCGCAGCCGCCGCACGTCCTCGTCCTGGATGTGCCGCCGGTCCTCTCGCAGGTGCACGGTGATGCCGTCGGCCCCGCCCAGGTGCGCCTCCACCGCGGCCCACACGGGGTCGGGCTCGTAGGTGCGCCGCGCCTGGCGCACGGTGGCGATGTGGTCGATGTTGACGCCGAGCTCGATCATGCCGTCCCCTCCAGGCTCCTCAGGTCGCGCACGATGGCGCGGGTGGCGAGCTCCTGCCCGGCCAGGCAATGGTGGATGAGCATTCTCATGAGGTTCTTCGCCTCGCTCGCCGTCCGCGCGTCGTCGAATTGGCCGCGCTCCAGGTGCACGAGCGTGAGGCCGGACAATTTTACTGCATCGGCCCTCGCGCCCTCGCGGGCCGCCGGCACGGGCCCGCGCTCGACGATGTACCAGTACTCGCGGTCCGGGTCGATGGCCGCCCCCGTCTCGGCGTCGCGCCCCAGCTCGGCGGCGTAGCCCAGCTCGCGCAGCATCGCGAGCTCGAAGCGGCGCAGCACCGGCTCGATGGAGCGCGGCTCGCCCACCCCCGGCTCGGCGGCGACGAGGCCGGGCACGCCCGCGGCGCGCCGCGAGCGGCTGCGCAGCTCGGCGATCGCCTCGTCGTAGGCGTGCCACAGCGTCTCGTGCGGGTCGTCGCGGTGGATGAGCTTGAGGAGCAGCTCGTTCAGGTAGAAGGCCGACAGCAGGCTCGGCCCGGCCAGCGGCAGCGCCGGGCCGGAGGGTTCCGCGGCCTTGAGCGTCTTCACCTCGCCGCGCCCGAACCAGGCGAGCGACAGGGGCTGGAAGGGCACCAGGACGCCCCGGGCGCTGCTCTTCGCCCGGCGCGCCCCCTTCGCGATCAGGGCGAAGCGGCCGTGCGCGGCCGTCCACGCCTGCAGCAGGAGGCTCGTCTCGCGGTACGGGTAGGCGTGCAGGACGTAGCCGCGGTCCGGGCCCCCGGCCGGCGCGCTCACTCGTAGCCCCACTGGCGGACCATCGCCTCGCTGTCGGCCCAGCCGCCCTTCACCTTGACCCACAGCTCCAGGAAGACCTTGCCCCCGAAGAGGCCCTCCATCGCCATGCGCGCCTCGGTGCCGATGCGCTTGAGCGTGGCGCCCTTCTCGCCGATCACGATGGCCTTGTGGCCGGGGCGGTCCACGTACACGGTGGCGTGGATGCGCCGAAGCGCTCCTTCCTCCTTGAAGTCGTCGATCACGACCGCCGCGGTGTAGGGAAGCTCGTCGCCCAGCAGGCGGAACAGGCGCTCGCGCACCAGCTCGGCGGCGAGGAAGCGCTCGGAGCGGTCGGTGATCTCCTCGGGCCCGTAGGCCGGCTCCCCCTCGGGCAGCAGGCGCGCGACCTCGTCCACCAGGGCCTTCACCTGCGTGCCGCGCTCGGCGCTCACCGGCACCAGGGCCGCGAAGTCGCGCCTCGCGGCGCAGTCCGCCAGCAGCTTCGCGAGCTTCGCCTTGTCCTTCACGCGGTCCATCTTGTTGACCGCGAGCACCACCGGTACGCCGGGCGGGACGAGGGCGAGGACGGGATCGTCGCGCTCGTCCCAGCCGGTGGCCTCGACGACCATCACGATCGCGTCCACGCCGGCGAGCGTGGCGGTGACGGCGCGGTTCATGGCGCGGTTCAGGGCGTTGGAGAAGCGCGTCTGGAAGCCGGGCGTGTCCACGAACACCATCTGGGCGCGCCCGTCGGTGCGGATGCCGAGGATGCGGTGGCGCGTCGTCTGCGCCTTCCTCGAGGTGATGGAGACGTGGGCGCCGACCAGCTCGTTCAGCAGGGTCGACTTGCCGACGTTGGGCCGGCCGACGATGGCGACCGTGCCGACGCGCAGCCTCGGCGCCGTCACGACGGCCCCGCGCCGCGCCCGTCGATCCGGGCGAGCACCGACTCGGCCGCCTGCTGCTCCGCGGCGCGGCGGCTGGGCCCCTCGCCCACGGCCGAGAGCCCGAGCTCGTCCACGCGGCACTCGACGCGGAAGACCTGCCGGTGCGCCTCGCCCCCGACGGTGACCACCACGTAGCGCGGCAGCGGCAGGCGCCGCGCCTGGAGGTTCTCCTGCAGGGCCGTCTTCGGGTCCTTGGCGGGCGGCGCCTCGCGGGCGCGGTCGATGCGGCCGGCGAAGAGCGCCTCCACGACGCGGCGCACGGCGTCGAACCCCGCGTCCAGGAAGACCGCGCCCAGGAGCGCCTCGAAGCCGTCGGCGAGGATCGAGGGGCGCCGGAAGCCGCCGCTCTTGAGCTCGCCCTCGCCCAGCAGCAGCTCGTCCCCGAGCTCCAGGGACTGCGCGATCTCGAAGAGGGAGGACTGGTTCACGAGCCCGGCGCGAAGCCGCGAGAGGTCGCCCTCGGGCAGGCCCGGCAGGCGCTCGTAGAGCAGCACCGCGATCACGCAGTTGAGCAGGCTGTCGCCGATGAACTCCAGCCGCTCGTTGTGGTCGGCGGCGTGGCTGCGGTGGGTGATCGCCCGGCGCAGGAGCGCCGGGTCTGAGAAGGTGTGCCCGAGGCGGCGCTGCAGGCCGGCGAGGTCGCGCTCGGCGGCGCGTCGGGTCACGACGGCGGCTACTTCGCGGTGGTCACCACGAAGTCCACGCAGGCGGAGAAGTTGGCGACGACGGGGACCTTGACCGACCAGGAGGCGGTGATCACGGCCTCGCCGCCCTCCTTGGTGATCTCGAGGTCGTCGCCGCGCATCGCCTGGACGTTCTCGATGGTGTTGCGGCGGTCGAAGGCGGCGCGCATCTCCTTGACCGTGCCCTTGGTCTCGCCGCCGTTCTCCATCGCCTTGAGGATCTTCTGCACCGCGAAGTACTCGATGTAGGACGGCACGAGCTTGGCCGCGAACAGGCCCACGAGGGCGAGAACGACCATCCCGATGATGGCCCCGGTGAGCGAGATGCCGCGCTGCTTCCTGATCGTCATGGATCCCCCTGCCTAGTCGATGCCGTTGCCGATGCGCTTCAGGTCGCCGAAGTTCATCCAGACCAGGAACGCGCGGCCCTTGATGTGGTCGTCCGGGACGAACCCCCAGTACCGGCTGTCGGCGCTCTGGTCACGGTTGTCGCCCATCATGAAGTAGCTCCCGGGCGGGACCGTGCAGCTGAAGCCGTCGTCATTGTATTCGCAATTGTCGCGGTGCGGAAACTGCCGGACCTGCGAGAGGTTCACCGGCGGCTCGGGGGGCACGACCATCATCGTGTGGGTCTTCTCGCCGAGCTTCTCGCTGAAGGTGGGCAGGCGCACGAAGTTGAGCTCGCCGTCGGTGTAGTGGCCCGAGGGCTGCACCGGCACCGGCTGGCCGTTCAGGCGCAGGAGCTTGCCGCGGTACTCCACCTTGTCGCCCGGCAGGCCCACCACGCGCTTGATGTAGTCCACCGAGGGGTCCACCGGGTAGCGGAACACCACCACGTCGCCGCGCCGGACCTCCCCCACCTCCATCACCTTGCGGTTCAGCACCGGCAGGCGGATGCCGTAGGTGTACTTGTTCACCAGGATGAAGTCGCCCACCAGGAGCGTGGGCTTCATCGACCCGGAGGGGATCTTGAAGGGCTCGACCCAGAACGAGCGGATGAGGAACACCACCACGATCACGGGGAAGAAGGCCCGCGCCATGTCCACCACGACCGGCTCGGCCGCGCCCTCGGGGCGCCCGGGCGCCAGGGCCCTCGCGTCCACGAGCCAGATGAGGCCGGTCGCCACCCCCGCGATGAGCAGCACGGCCGCGAAGTCCGTGAACTTGAGCAGCATGCCCATGAGGGCGATGAAGAGCACCGGCCAGGCGATCTCGAGGATCCCCTTCACGGTGTCGGAGCGCTCCCCCTTGCGCAGGGCCGCGTCCCAGCCGATGAGCGCCGCCGAGGCGCCGCCGGCCACCAGCGCGATGAGTTCCCAGTTGAGCCCGCCCTGCATCTACTTGCCCTCCACCTGCAGGATGGCGAGGAAGGCCTCCTGCGGAATCTCCACGGAGCCGACCTGCTTCATGCGCTTCTTGCCGGCCTTCTGCTTCTCGAGCAGCTTCTTCTTGCGGGTGATGTCGCCGCCGTAGCACTTGGCGAGCACGTTCTTGCGCAGCGCCGAGATGTTCTCCCGCGCGATCACGTTGGCGCCGATGGCCGCCTGCACCGCCACGTCGAACATCTGGCGCGGGATGAGCTTCCTCATGCGCGTGGCGAGGTCGCGGCCGCGGTACACCGAGTTCTCGCGGTGGACGATGAGGGAGAGCGCGTCCACGCGCTCGCCGTTGATCAGGATGTCGAGCTTCACCAGGTCGCCGCCGCGGAACTCCTTGAACTCGTAGTCGAGCGAGGCGTAGCCGCGGGAGACGCTCTTCAGCTTGTCGAAGAAGTCCATCACCACCTCGTTGAGCGGCATGTCGTAGGTGAGGATCACCTGGCGCCCCACGTACTGCATGTTCACCTGCACGCCGCGCTTCTGGGTGCACAGGGTGATCACCGGCCCCACGTACTCCTGGGGCATGAGGATGGTGGCGCGGATGACGGGCTCGCGGATCTCCTCGATGCGCGAGGCGTCGGGAAGCTTGGACGGGTTGTCGATGTCGACGACCGAGCCGTCCTTGAGGACGACCTGGTACACCACGGTGGGCGCCGTGGTGATGAGGTCCATGTCGTACTCGCGCTCGAGCCGCTCCTGGACGATGTCCATGTGCAGCAGGCCGAGGAAGCCGCAGCGAAAGCCGAAGCCCAGCGCCTGGCTGGTCTCCGGCTCGAACTTCAGGCTCGAGTCGTTGAGCTGCAGCTTGGTGAGGGCCTCGCGCAGCGCCTCGTACTGGTTGGACTCCACCGGGTAGAGCCCGGCGAACACCTGCGGCTTGATCTCCTTGAAGCCCGGCAGGGGCTCGGCGGCGGGGCGCTCGGCGAGGGTCACGGTGTCGCCCACCTTGGCGTCCTTGAGCTCCTTGATGCCGGCGATGAGGTAGCCCACCTCCCCGGCCGCGAGCCCGTCCTTCTGCACGCCCTTCGGGGTGAAGACGCCCACCTGCTCCACCAGGTGCACGGCGCCGGTGGCCATGAGGAGCACCTTGTCCTTGGGCCGCAGCGCGCCGTCCACCACGCGCACGAGCATCACCACGCCCACGTAGTTGTCGAACCAGGAGTCCACCACCAGGGCCTTGAGGGTGCCCTCGGGATTGCCGCGCGGCGGCGGGATGCGGGCGATGATGCCCTCGAGCACCTCGTCGATGCCCTCCCCCGTCTTGGCGCTGCACCGGATGGCGTCCGTGGCGTGGATGCCGATCACGTCCTCGATCTCCTGCATCACGCGCTCGGGCTGCGCCGAGGGCAGGTCGATCTTGTTGAGGACGGGCACCACCTCCACCCCCAGCTCGATGGCGGTGTAGCAGTTGGCCACGGTCTGGGCCTCCACCCCCTGGGAGGCGTCCACCACGAGCAGGGCCCCCTCGCAGGCCGACAGCGAGCGGCTCACCTCGTAGGAGAAGTCCACGTGGCCCGGGGTGTCGATCATGTTGAGGAGGTACTCCTCCCCGTCGCGCGCCCGGTAGCGCAGGGCCGCCGTCTGGGCCTTGATGGTGATGCCGCGCTCCCGCTCGAGGTCCATGGAGTCGAGCACCTGGCTCTCCATCTCGCGAGAGGACAGCCCTCCCGTGCGCTCGATCAGGCGGTCGGCGAGCGTCGACTTGCCGTGGTCGATGTGGGCGATGATGGAGAAGTTGCGGATGCGCTGCATGGGGACCGGTCAGGACAGGGGGCGTGCAGGAAAAGGGGTCAGGTTACCTTGCACAATTCTTGTGCAAGGTAACCTGACCCCTTTTCCGTCACTTATTGCAGCGCAATATTCTACTTCATTCGCCCGAGGCGCGCTTCCAGCGCCTCGAGGTCGAGGAAGTAGTGGCAGATCTCGAGCTCGCCGTCCAGGAGCACCGGCACCTTCTCGCCCCACTTCTCCTCGAGCGCGGGGTGCCGGTCCACGTCCACGACCTCGATCGTGAAGTCGTGCCGGGCGCCGAGCTTCTCCAGCTCCGCGATCATCTGGTGGCAGAGGTGGCAGTACTCCCGCGACAGGACGGTGAGCCTGGGGCTCACTCCTCCACCCGGAGCGTGACGAAGCGCGTGCCGTTCTCGTCGCGGATGAGCAGCGCCACGGGCTTCTTCGCGTCGAGCCGGGCGACCGCGTCGGCGAAGCTCTTCACGTCCTTGATGTCCACGTTGTTGACCCGCAGGATCACGTCGCCGGGCTCGATGCCCGCCGCGAGCGCCGGGCCGTCCACCGCCTCGACGACCACGCCGCCCTGGATCTTGAGGGCCTTCTTCTGCTCGGCGCTCACCTCCGAGATCGCCAGCCCCAGCTTGCCGGGCTTGGCGGCGTCCTTCTTCCCGCCCTTGCCGGCGGTGCGGGCGGGCTCCTCGTCCTTGAACTCGCCCACGAGGATGGTGAGGTCGCGCGTCTTGCCCGAGCGCCACACGCTCACGCCGATCTTCTGGCCGGGCCGCACGGCGCGGATGGTGCGCGAGAGGTCCGCGGAGCTCTCGATGGTGCGCCCGTCGACCTTGAGGATGACGTCGCCCACCTCGATGCCCGCCTTGGCCGCCGGGGAGTCCTCCTCCACCGAGCCGACGACGGCGCCGTCGGTCTTGGCGAGCCCCAGGGAGTCGGCGAGGTCGCGCGAGACGTTCTGGATCGCCACGCCGATGCGCCCGCGCGTGACCTTGCCCGACTTCTTGAGCTGCTCGATCACGTTGGCGGCGTAGTCGATGGGGATGGCGAAGGAGATCCCCGCGTAGCTGCCGGTGCGCGAGAAGATCTGCGAGTTGATGCCGATCACCTCGCCCCTGAGGTTGAAGAGCGGCCCGCCCGAGTTGCCGGGGTTCACCGCCACGTCGGTCTGCAGGAAGGGCACCGCGTCGCTCGCGGTGGAGTCGGCCGGCAGGTCGCGGCTCTTGGCCGAGAGGATTCCCGCGGTGACGGAGTTGGCGAAGCCGAAGGGCGAGCCGATGGCGAGCACCCATTCGCCCACGCGCAGGTTGGCGGAGTCGCCCAGCCGCAGGAACGGCAGGTTCGCGGCCTCGACCTTCACCAGCGCCACGTCCGAGCGCTTGTCGGCGCCGATCACCTTGGCCTTCATCTCGCGCTTGTCGGTGAAGCGCACGTAGATGGCCTCGGCGTTCTCGATCACGTGGGCGTTGGTGACGATGTAGCCGTCGGCGGAGATCACGAAGCCCGAGCCGAGGCCGAACGGACGCAGGGGCCCGCGGCGGTCGCCCGGCTCGCCCTTCTCGTTGCGGTCGCCCCGCCCGCGCGGCGCCGGGCGCTGGTCCGGCGGCATGAAGCGGCGGAAGAACTCGAACATCGGGTCGTCTTCCGAGAGCCCCGGGATCTGCGTGCGCTGCGCCCGCGCCTCGGTGCGGATGTTGACCACGGCCGGGCCGTGCTTCTCGACCAGGTCGGCGAAGTTGGGCAGCGCCGGCTGGGGCTGCGCCTGCGCCTGGGTGAGGGCGGCGAACGCGAGCGCGGCGCCGACGACGAATGCTCTGAGGGTCTGCATGGAGTGCCTTCTTTTCGGGGGATTTCCGGGAGTACGGGGGTTCAGCGCGCCGCCGGGCGGCCGACGCTGCGCCCCACCTGCTGCGCGGTGGCGGGGGGCACCTCGCCCAGCACGGTGACCAGGTGCTCGCCGGCGGGACGCGCGAAGACCGAAAGCGGTCCGTCCTCGCTCGTGGCCTCGGCGGCGTTCCGGCTTCGCTTCGGCATGGGCTCGATGAAGACGCTCATCGAGGCGATGCCGTCGGAGAAGACGAGCTGGGTGATCGGCTGCGGGCGGCTGGGCATCGTGCGCTGCACCTCGCTCACGAGGCGGAATCCCGGCGGGGGCGAGGCCACCGCCCAGCCGGTGGCGCCCGCCGCGGGCTCCGCGGGAGGCTGCGCGTCGCGGCGCCAGTCCCGGCTCTGCCCCTGGAAGGCGCTGCGCAGCTCCCGCTTCTGGACGTCGGTCCCCACGCGCAGGTCCGTGAAGGCGTACTGCTCGAGGACCTGGCTGCGCTCGCCGAGGGTCTTGGCCCGCAGCAGCAGCCCGGTACCCAGCTCGGCGCACAGGCGCTGCGCGTAGCGCAGGGCGTCCTTGGGATCGAGGTGGATCCACTGGCAGTCCTTGCCCGCCACGCGCTCGACTTCCCCCAGGCGCAGGTGGTAGCCCTCGGCGATCGCCTCCACGGGGCCGGCGATGAGGGCCGGGAAGAAGCGCGCGGTGACCCGCCGGTCGATGCGGATGGTCTTCGCGTCCGGGAAGAAGCACTGCATCTCGTCGCCCCGGCGCAGGATCTCGCGCCTCGGGCCGTCGAGCGACTCGATGCGCTCGTGCTCGATGCCGGCGACGACGACGTGGGTGATGCGGGAAGTGGAGGTGCGCTCGCCCTGCACGTGCATGACCGTGCCGGAGTAGTTCGCCTGGCGCGCCGAGGCGGCGGCACGCTGCAGCCAGGAAACGGGATCGATCGACGGATCGGCGGCCGCCGGGCCGCTCGCGAGGAGCACGAGGGCGGGCAACGCCGCCGCAAGCCGCCTCATCGGCCGCCCGCGGCCTGGCTGGACACCGGCCGGTAGAACTCGGCGTTGGGCATCTGGCGATGCACCACCACGTAGTCGTTCATGCTGTGCAGCGGCACCACGTTGGACGCCACCACGGAATTGCCGGCGGGGGCGGACGGGGCCGAGCGGGCCATCGCCGGCCCGGCGGCCGTGCCGCGGTCCTGCAGGCCGATCCAGCCCACCACGGCCACGGTGGCCACGGAGGCGGCGGCCGCGAAGGCCACCCGTCCCGCGCTCGCCCCCAGCCGCAGCCGCGGCGCGAGCACGGTCGGCTCGCGCTCGATCGCGGCCATGATGCGGCGCGCGGCCGCGGCCCGGTCGGGGGCCTCGCCCCGCATCGCCTCCCCGATCAGGTGGTAGGCGTGCCACTTCTGCTTCAGCGCCTCGCTGCCGCAGCAGCTGCGGATGGCGCGCCGGGCCTCGTCGGCCTCGAGCTCGCCGTCCATCAACGACGAAAGTTCCTGCGTCATGATCCAACCCCAAGAGTTGCCGGGCGACGGCCTTTCGCGGCCTTCGTGCCCGGGTGTGTTGCCGCCCTGCTGCCTGTTCTTACCATCTTTGGTCCTTCGCGGTCCCGAGCTGCGGCCGGAGCTTCTCCGCCACCGCCTCGCGGGCCCTGAAGATGCGCGACCGCACCGTGCCGATGGGGCAGTCCATGATCCTCGCGATCTCCTCGTACGACAGGCCGTCGATCTCGCGCAGCGTGATCGCCGTGCGCAGCTCCTCGGGCAGGGCGTCGATCGCGTCGTTGACCGTCCTGCCGATCTGCTTGGACATCAGCTCGTTCTCGGGCGTGTTGATGTCGCGCAGGCCCTCGGCGTCGTCGAAGCCCTCCGCCTCCTCGCTGTCGTAGGCCGTCGAGGTCGGCGCGCGCCGCCCCTGGGCGACGAGGTAGTTCTTGGCCGTGTTGATGCCGATGCGGTAGAGCCAGGTGTAGAAGGCGCTGTCGCCCCGGAAATTGGGCAGCGCGCGGTAGGCCTTCACGAAGGCCTCCTGCGCGACGTCCTCGATCTCGTTGGGATCGCGGATGATGCGCGAAAGCAGCCGCTCGAGCTTGCGCTGGTACTTGATGACCAGCAGCTCGAAGGCCCGCTTCTCGCCCCGCTGGGCGCGCTCGACCAGTTGCTGGTCGACTTCCCTGTCGCTCATCCGTCCCTGAATGGGGTGACTTGTGGTGCCGGCAGCCAATCCCGGGGCCGGGCCAGCCGTGGCTGGGGCGACGAAGGGTTTGCCGGTTTCCTGCGGTATTATAAACGTCAGGTTTTTCATCACCTTGCCGTGCGCATTCCCGCGACTATGGCCAACAGACTCCCCGCCCGGCAATTAGTTCCGGCCGAGGGGGCCCTCCCCACCCCCAGGAACCCTCCTTGAGCACCTATGACGTCCTCGTGATCGGGAGCGGCCTCGCCGGGCTCTCGGCGGCGCTTCGCCTCGCTCCCCACCGCAAGGTGGCGCTCGTCACCAAGCACGAGCTCCTGGAGGGAGCCTCCGCCTACGCCCAGGGGGGCATCGCCGCCGTCCTGGACAGCACCGACTCCCTCGAGAACCACGTGCGCGACACCCACGTGGCCGGCGCCGGCCTCTGCCACGACGACGCCGTGCGCTTCGTGGTCGAGCGCGGCCGGACCGCGATCGAGTGGCTGGTGGCCCAGGGCGTGCCCTTCACCCGCGAGACGGGCGGCAACGAGGAGCTGCACCTGCACCGCGAGGGCGGCCACAGCCACCGGCGCATCGTGCACGCCGCCGACGCCACCGGCAACGCCGTCCAGCGCACCCTCGTCGAGCGCGTGAGGGCCCACCCCCACATCGACATCCTCGAGTGGCACGTCGCCATCGACCTCATCACGGGCCGGAAGCTCGGCCTGGGAGAAGACCGGTGCCACGGGGCCTACGTGCTGGACGTGCGGGCCGGCCGGGTGAAGACGGTGGGCGCCCGGGCGACCATCCTCGCCTCCGGGGGGGCGGGCAAGGTGTACCTGTACACCACCAACCCCGACACCGCCACGGGCGACGGCATCGCCATGGGCTGGCGCGCCGGCTGCCCGGTGGCCAACATGGAGTTCATCCAGTTCCACCCCACCTGCCTGTACCACCCGCACGCCAAGAGCTTCCTCATCTCGGAGGCGGTGCGCGGCGAGGGCGGGCTGCTGAAGCTCCCGAGCGGCGAGCGCTTCATGCCGCGGCACGACGAGCGGGCGGAGCTCGCCCCGCGCGACGTGGTGGCGCGCGCCATCGACTTCGAGATGAAGAAGCGCGGCCTGGACTGCGTGTACCTCGACATCTCGCACAAGGGCGCGGAGTTCGTCCGCAGCCACTTTCCCAACATCCACGCCAAGTGCCTGGGGTTCGGGATCGACATCGCCAGGGAGCCCATCCCGGTCGTTCCCGCGGCCCACTATTCCTGCGGAGGCCTGCAGGTGGACCTCGCCGGGCGCACGCGCGTGGACGGCCTCTACGCCCTGGGCGAGGTCGCCTGCACGGGCCTGCACGGGGCCAACCGCCTCGCCTCCAACTCGCTGCTGGAGTGCCTGGTGTTCTCGGAATCGGCCACGGCCGACATCCTGGCCGCCGCGCCCGTCGCGGTGCCCGCGCTGCCGGCCTGGGACGAGAGCCGCGTGACGGACGCCGACGAGGAAGTGGTCATCGCCCACAACTGGGACGAGCTGCGCCGCAGCATGTGGGGCTACGTGGGCATCGTGCGCACCAACAAGCGCCTGGAGCGGGCGCTGCACCGCATCGACCTGCTGCAGGGCGAGATCGACGAGTTCTACTCCAACTTCCGCGTCTCCAACGACCTGATCGAGCTGCGCAACCTCGTGGTCACCGCCGAGCTCATCGTGCGCTCGGCCCTGCAGCGCAAGGAAAGCCGCGGGCTGCACTTCTCGAGCGACTGGCCCGCGACGCTGCCCGAGGCGGCCGACACCGTCCTCGACCCGCGCACCACCGTGCTGTGAGCGCCCTGCCCCTGCTCGCCACCGCCGAGATCCGCGCCCTCGAGGAGCGCGCCGCGAAGGGGCTCGCGGGCCCCACCCTCATGCAGCGCGCGGGCCGGGCGACGGCCGAGCTGGCCCGCACGATGGCCGCCGACACCGGCGCGCCCGTCCTGGTCGTGGCGGGCCCCGGCAACAACGGCGGCGACGCCTGGGTGGCCGCCGAGCACCTGCGCCAGGCCTTCCACCGCGTCACCGTCCTCGAGGCGGCGGGCGCGACGCCCCGGGCGCCGGAGGCGAAGGAGGCCCGCGACCGCTTCATCGCGGCCGGCGGCGCGACGGTGCAGGACTGGCCGGCCGGCCCGCGGCCCGCCCTCGTGGTGGACGGGCTCCTGGGCATCGGCCTCGCGCGCGACGTCGAGGGCGTGCTGGCCCGCCTCGTGACGGCGATGAACGGCTGCGGCGCCCCGGTGCTGGCCATCGACGTGCCCAGCGGGATCGCGAGCGACACGGGGGCCGTCCACGGCGTGGCGGTGCGTGCCACGAAGACCCTCACGTTCATCGCGCGCAAGGTGGGCCTGCACACCGGCGACGCGCTGGATCACGTCGGCGAGATCGTCGTGGACGGCCTGGGCCTGGACCCGGCGATGCTCGAGGGCTGGCCGGGGAGCCTGCTCGCCCCCGAGGCGATGCGCGGCGTGCTCGCGCCCCGGCGGCGCAACACGCACAAGGGCTCCTTCGGCACCCTGGGCGTCGTGGGCGGCGGCAAGGGCATGACCGGCGCGGCGATCCTCGCGGCGCGCGCCGGGCTCCTGGGCGGGGCCGGCAAGGTGTACGTGGGCCTCCTCGCGGCGGAGGCGCCGGCCTTCGACCCGGCGCACCCCGAGCTCATGCTGCGCACCGTGGACGACACGATCGCCGCCGACGTCCTGGTCGTCGGACCGGGCGCGGGGCACTCGCCCAGCGAGACCTCGCCCTCCACCTTCGAGCGGCAGACGCTGCCGGCCCTGCTGTCGCTGCCCAAGCCGCTGGTGATCGACGCCGACGCGCTCAATGCGATCGCGGTCCACGGGTTCATGCGCGACCTGCTCGCCGGGAACCGCCGCGGCCCGACGATCCTCACGCCGCACCCGGCGGAGGCCGCGCGGCTGCTGCACACCACGACCGCCCTCGTGCAGGCCGACCGCCTCACGGCCGCGCGGGCGCTGGCGGAGAAATTCCGCGCCGAGGTGGTCCTCAAGGGCGCGGGCAGCGTGTGCGCCAGCCCCGACGGCACCTGGGCCGTGAACGCCACCGGCAACCCCGGGCTCGCGAGCGGCGGCACCGGCGACGTGCTCTCGGGTCTCATCGGCGCGCTGCTGTGCCAGGGGCTCGCGGCGAAGGATGCGCTGCGGCTGGCGGTGTGCCTGCACGGCGCCGCGGCCGATTCGCTGGTGGCTCGCGGCATCGGGCCGGTGGGGATCACGGCGGGCGAAGTGGCCCTCGAGGCCCGAGTGCTGCTGAACGCCTGGGCGAAATGAAGAAGGCTCCCCTCTCCCTTGGGAGAGGGGAGCCTCATGCGAAGGCGCGAAAGGTGGCGATGCCGAGCGCGGTGGCGAGGATCGACCCGCCCAGGTGCCAGGTGGTGTGCAGCGCCGCCCACCCGAACTCGCCCCGCAGCAGCATCCCCACCGACTCCGCCGAGAAGGTCGAGAAGGTGGTGAGCCCCCCGAGGAACCCGGTGACAATGAAGAGCCGCCAGGCCGGGTCGATCTCCGGCCGCGCGCTGATCCACGCCACCGCGATGCCCACGAGGTAGCCCCCGGCCAGGTTCGCCGCGAGCGTGCCCAGCGGCACCGCGGGAAAGCGCGGGTTGAGCCACAGGCCCAGCCCCCAGCGAAGCCAGGCCCCCAGCACCGCGCCCAGGCCCACCGCGAGGAAGCCGGCCGCCAGGTGGCTCACGCCGTCCCCGCGAGGACCGCCCGCAGCCGGTCCGGGATGGGCACGGACTTCGAGGCGTCGTAGTCCACCCACACGGTGACGAACTCGCCCTCGGTGAAGCGCTCGCCGGCGTCGCGGCCGTTCACGATCTCCGAGACGAGCGTGAAGCTGGAGTTGCCGACGGTCCCCGCGTAGAGGCGGACCTCGAGCTCGCTCGGGTACACGACCGGCTTGAGGTACGTCACCGCCAGCTTCGCGAGGATGGGGCCGGTGCCCTTGCCCGTCGTGGGGAACCCCAGCGCCTCCAGCCACGCGATGCGCGACTGCTCGAAGTAGCGCAGGTACTCCGCGTTGTTCACGTGCCCGAGCGCGTCCATGTCGCCCCAGCGGACCTGGAGCCTGAGGGAATGCAGGAGGCGCCGTTCGGCGGTCGGGGGCTGGCTCATCCGGGTCGGGCTCTTCAGGGATTCGGAACGCGGATTATCGCCTCGTTGCCCTCCCCGAGGCGAGGCGCCGGGGCGCTCGCCGCCGGCGTGCGCAGCGCCGCCACCACCGGCACCGGCAGCGCCGGGAGCACGTGGCCCGGGATCTCGACCCGGCGCGCGAAGACACCGCGCGCCCGGAAGTGCAGGTCCCGGACCGCCTCTTCGAGCGTGCGCACGACCGTGCAGCAGGTGTCCTTGCCCGCGAGCGCCGCCTCCCACCAGGCCGAGTCGCGCGCGCCCACGCATCGGGCCACCGCGTCGATCGTCGCCGCCGGGTCGCGCGAATCGTCGCGCCGGTCCCCGGGGAATCCCGCGAGGTCGCAGAAGGCCTGCCAGAACTTGTCCTCGAGCGCCGCGACGGCGAGGTGCCGGCCGTCCGCCGTGGCGTAGATGCGGTAGCGCGCCGTGCCTCCCGTGAGCGTGCCGCCCCCCGGCTGCGGCCAGTCGCCCGCGCCGTGGCCCGTCGCGAGCCCCAGGAACTGGAAGGTGAAGAGGTTCTCCGCCATCGCGATGTCGATGAAGCAGCCCTCTCCCGTGCGGTCGCGCCGGCGCAGCGCGAGGAGCAGGTTCACCACCGCCGGGTAGGTGCCGCCCGCGATGTCGCCCACCAGGGCGGGCGGGACGCCGGGCGAGCCGTCGGCTCCCGCCGTGAGCGCGAGGATCCCCGTGCGCGCCTGGTAGTTCATGTCGTGGCCGGCCTCGCGGGCGCGCGGGCCGTCCTGGCCGTAGCCGGTGATGGCGCAGTAGATGACGCCGGGGTTGGCCGCCCGCCAGGCCGCGTAGCCCAGTCCCAGCCGGTCCATGACGCCGGGGCGGAACTGCTCGAGGACGATGTCGATCGTGGGCGCGAGCGCCAGGAGCGATTCGGCCGCCCCGGGCGCGCGCAGGTCCAGCGCGACCGCGCGCTTGCCGCGGTTCAGGATCGCGAAGCTGCCGCTCTCGCCGCCGAGCCTCGGGGGGTAGCCGCGCATGTCCTCGCCCGAGCCCGGCCGCTCGACCTTGATCACCTCGGCGCCCGCCTCCGCCAGGATGAGGCTCGCGAGCGGCCCGGGCAGCAGGGTGCTGAAGTCGAGGACGCGGATGTCCTGCAGGGGAAGCAAGGCGGGGCTCCGGGAGGAAGGAGCCTAATTATCGCCCAGGGACTCCGCGACGATCTCGGCGATGTCCTTCGTGGGAAGGTCGTCGCGGCCCAGCTGGGCCACGCCGTCGCGCAGCATGATGGCGCAGTACGGGCAGGCGGTGGCGATCGCCTTCGGGGACTTCTCGATCGCCTGCTCCGCGCGCAGCACGTTGATGCGCTGGCCGATGTGCTCCTCCATCCACATGCGCCCTCCCCCGGCGCCGCAGCACATGGCCTTCTCGCGCCGCAGGGCGAACTCGACCGGCGCGTCCTTCGTGACCGCCGCCAGCACGCGCCGCGGGGCCTCGTACTCGCCGTTGTGCCGCGCGAGGTAGCAGGGCTCGTGGTAGATCACGCCCTCGGCAGACTTCTTCGGCGCGATCCTGCCCTCGCGGATGAGCCGGTCGATGAGCTGCGTGTGGTGCACGACCTCGAAACGGCCGCCGAACTCGGGGTACTCGTTCCTCAGGGCATTGAAGGCGTGCGGGTCGCAGGTGACGATGCGCTTCACCCCGAGGCCGTTCAGCGTCTCCACCAGCGCCTGCGCCAGCGCCTGGAAGAGCATCTCGTTGCCGGCGCGCCGCACGCACTCGCCCGTGGAGCCCTCGCGCGGCCCCAGGATCGCGAAGCGCACGCCCGCGGCCTGCAGGATCCTCGCGAAGGCCCTCGCGGTCTTCTGCGACCGGTTGTCGAAGCTCTGCGCCGAGCCCACGTAGAAGAGCCAGTCGATGTCCTTCGCCTGCTCCGCGCTCTCGAGCAGCGGCACGCCCAGGTCCTTCGCCCAGGCCCCGCGCGCGTCCGCCGGCAGCCCCCAGGGGTTGGACTGGCTCTCGTAGGCGTCGAAGACCGCCTTGAGCTCCTGCGGGAAGGCGCCCTCCATCATCACCTGGTGCTGGCGCAGGCGGTAGAAGCGCCCGAGGTGCTCCAGGCCGATGGGGCACGCGCGCTCGCAGTAGCCGCAGGTGGTGCAGGCCCACAGCGTCTCCTCCGCGATGACCCCGGGGACCAGGGCCGGCAGCGCCGCCTCCTTGCCCTCCACGAGGAAATCGCGCTGTTCCAGGAAGTGGCGCTTGAGCGAATCGTGCACCCACTTGAGGGCGAGCGGCTTGCCGGTGAGGAAGGTGGGGCAGGAGTCCTTGCAGCGACCGCACTCGGTGCAGGTGAAGGCGTCGAAGGCGTCCTTCCACACGAGGTCGGCGGCCGTCTTCGCGCCCACCTTCATGTCCTCGCCCGCGTCGTCGGCCATGATCCTCTCCAGGTCCACCGAGGGCACGCGGTTGAGCGGCGTCTCGCGGGCGAGGAAGACGGCCGGCAGCGCGGTGACGATGTGGAAGTGCTCCCCCAGCGGCAGGATCACCAGGAAGGAGAACACCGTGATCATCTGGATCCAGTAGAACGCGTGCAGGGCGAAGACCTGCCACGGGGCGCTCACCCCCTCGAACAGGGCCGCCACGGCCGCGCCCACCGGGGCGAAGGACCTCTCGTGGGCGATGCCCGGATCCGAGGGGTAGATCGCGAAGCGCACGCCGTCGAACAGGAAGTCCGAGACGATGATCACGAGGATGAGCGAGAGGATGAGGATCGCCTCGCGGTTGGGCTCGAGCCGCCGCGGCTTCACCACGAAGCGGCGCCAGAACGCGTAGGCCACCGCGGCCAGCACGGCGAGCTCCACGAAGTCCTTGAAAGTCGCGTAGGCCGCGCCCGCCACGCCGGGAATGACGGCCAGCTCGTCGTAGCCGATGACGAGGAGGTGGAGCTTTCTCACCAGGAGCGCGCAGAAGCCCAGGAAGATGGCCGCGTGCATGATGCCGGGCTTGACGTCGCCCGCGACCATGCGCGACTGCCCGAAGCCCATCGTGGCCACGCGCGCCAGGCGCTCGCCCACGCGGTCCCAGCGCACCTCGGGCTGCAGCGCCCGGAAGATGGCGATCTTGCGCCAGGCCAGGGCGGCGAACCCCCCGAAGCCCAGTATCATGAGGGCCGAAATCGCCCAAGGTCCCACGGTGTCGGACTCCCTCCGGTGCCAGACTCCGACGGTAAACGGGCGGCGGACAGCCGACATGAGCCAAATCAAACCTTTCCCATGCCCCCGGGGGCAAGCGTGACGCGCGAAGCGATGGAATACGACGTCGTCGTCGTGGGCGGGGGCCCCTCGGGCCTCGCCACCGCGATCCGCGTGAAGCAGCTCGCCGCCGAGAAGGGCGCCGAGGTCTCCGTGTGCCTGCTCGAGAAGGGCTCCGAGATCGGCGCGCACATCCTGTCGGGCGCCGTCATCGATCCCCGGGCGCTGGCCGAGCTCTTCCCGGACTGGCAGGCGCAGGGCGCGCCCCTGAAGCAGCCCGTGACCGAGGACCGGTTCCTCTTCCTCGCCGAGTCGGGCGCGACGAAGGTCCCGGACTGGCTGCTGCCCGCCTGCTTCCGGAACCACGGCTACTACGCCGCGAGCCTCGGGAACCTCTGCCGCTGGCTGGGCACCCGGGCCGAGGCGCTGGGCGTGGAGATCTACCCCGGCTTCGCGGCGGCGGAAGTGCTCTTCGACGCCGAGGGCCGCGTCCACGGCGTGGCCACGGGCGACGCGGGCATCGGGAAGAACGGGGAGAAGACCGCCCGCTACGCCCCCGGCATGGAGCTGCACGCGAAGTACACGATCTTCGCCGAGGGCTGCCGCGGCCACCTGGGCAAGCAGCTCCAGGAGCGGTTCGCCCTGCGCGAGGGCCGCGACCCGGCCGTGTACGGCCTCGGCCTGAAGGAGCTCTGGGAGCTGGCCCCCGGCAAGCACCGCCCCGGGCTCGTGATCCACGGCGCCGGCTGGCCCCTCGACAACGCGACCTACGGTGGCTCGTGGATGTACCACCTCGAAGACAACCAGGTCTCCGTGGGCCTGGTCGTGGGGCTGGGGTACGCGAACCCCTACCTGTCCCCCTTCGAGGAGTTCCAGCGCTTCAAGACGCACCCCGCGATCCGCCCCTTCCTCGAGGGCGGCCGGCGCGTGGCCTACGGCGCGCGCGCGATCAACGCGGGGGGGATCCAGGCGCTCCCGAAGCTGGTCTTCCCGGGCGGCGCGCTGGTGGGCGACGACGCGGGCTTCCTCAACGCCGCGCGCGTGAAGGGCAGCCACGCCGCGATCAAGTCCGGCATGCTCGCCGCCGAGGCGGTCTTCGAGGCCGTGGCCGCGGGCCGCGCCCGCGACGAGCTCGCCGCCTACCCCGAGGCCTTCGGGAAGAGCTGGCTCTTCGACGAGCTGCACCGCGCGCGCAACTTCAAGCCCCTCATGGCCCGGGGACTCGTCACCGGCTCCCTCCTCGTGGGCATCGACCAGGTCGTCTTCGGCGGCAACGCGCCCTGGACGCTGCACCACCCCGGCCCGGACCACGAGCAGCTGCGCCCCGGGTCGGAATGCGAACCGATCGCGTACCCGAAGCCCGACGGCGTCCTCACCTTCGACCGCCTCTCGTCGGTCTTCGTGTCCTCGGTCGCCCACGAGGAGGACCAGCCGGCGCACCTCACGCTCAAGGACCCGGCCGTGCCCATCGCGGTGAACCTGGCGCGCTACGACGCCCCGGAGACGCGCTACTGCCCGGCGGGCGTTTACGAGATCGTCACGGAAGGGCAGAATCCCCGCTTGCAGATCAACGCCCAGAACTGCGTGCACTGCAAGACCTGCGACATCAAGGACCCCACGCAGAACATCCACTGGGTGGTCCCCGAGGGTGGAGGCGGCCCCAACTATCCCAACATGTAGCCGCCGCAACGAGGAACGCGAGGAGGAGACCGGAGATGAAGAACGTTGGCCAGCTGCTCAAGGCGAAGCCGCACCGCGTCGTGACGGTGAAGCCCGAGGACACCGTCCTCGAGGCGATCAAGACGCTCGCGGCCTACGACGTCGGCGCCGTGATGGTCGTCGAGGGAGAGAAGCTCGTCGGCATCATGTCCGAGCGCGACTACACCCGGAAGGTCGTGCTGAAGGGCCGCCATTCGGACAACACGAAGGTCAAGGACGTCATGACCGAGAACGTGATCTGCGTGAGCCCGCGCTCGAGCGCCCGGGACTGCATGGGACTCATGAGCATGAAGGGCATCCGCCACCTGCCCGTGGTGGAGAGCGGCAAGGCGATCGGCATGGTCTCCATCCGCGACATCGTCGACGACATCATCGCCGACCAGGAATTCACGATCTCCCAGCTCGAGCAGTACATCAGCGGCCAGTAGGCGCGCTCGCGCCGCCGCCAGAGGAGCCCCCCGGGCAAGATGCTGCAAGTTCGAGGCCTCGCCAAGTCCTGGCCCGGCGGCGCTCCGCTCTTCGAGGCGGTCGATCTCGACCTCGCCCCCGGCGAGCTGGTCGCGATCCTGGGCGAGTCCGGCGCCGGCAAGTCCACCCTGCTCAACATCGTCGCCGGCCTCGACCGCCCCGACGCCGGCACCGTCACGGTGTCCGACACCGATTCGGTGTCAGGTTGCGAGCTGACGGCGCTGGGGGAGGACGAGCTGGCGCGGTGGCGAAGGCGGCGCGTGGGGTTCGTGTTCCAGGCGTTCCACCTGCTGCCGTACCTCACCGTGGAGGAGAACGTGGGGCTGCCGCTGTTGCTGGGCGGCGTGGCGGCGGCGGAACGAAGCCGCCGCGCCCGCGCGGCGCTCGACGCCGTGGGCATGCGGATGCACGCCACGCGCAGGCCCGCCACCCTTTCCGGCGGCGAGATGCAGCGCGTGGCCGTCGCCCGCGCCGTGGTGCACCGGCCGGCGCTGGTGCTGGCCGACGAGCCCACCGGCAACCTGGACGAGGCAAACGCCGCGGCCACGATGGAGGCGCTGCGCGAGGCGGTGAAGCGCGAGGGCGCCGCCGGGCTCCTGGTCACGCACTCGGCGGTGGCCGCCGCCACCGCCGACCGCGTCCTTCGCCTCGCGGGACGCCGACTCGGGCCGGCATGAACGCGGCGCTCGTCGCGACGCTCCTGCGCGGATCGCTGTCCGGGAACCGCTGGCGGTCCCTCCTCGCCACGGCCTGCATCGCCCTGGGCGTGGCCCTCGCCGGCGCCGTGCACACCCTGCACGCCTCGGCCCTGGACGAGATCGACCGCGCCGCGCGCCTCCTCGCCGGCGCCGCCGACTGGCAGGTGAAGGGCCCGCGTAACGGCTTCGACGACGGCGCCTACGGGCCCGTGGCGCTGCACCCCGCGGTGGCCGTGGCCTCGCCCGTGGTCGAGCTGGAGGCGCCCATCGCCGGCCGCGCCGAGACGATTCGCGTGCTGGGCATCGACCCCTTCCGCGCCGCGCGCCTGCAGCCCGGCTTCCTCGCCGAGGGGGCCGCGCGGCAGGACGACGGCGGCGGCTCGACGCTCATGGACCTGAATGCCGCCTGGCTCACCCCCGCCGCCCTCGCGCGCCTGGGGGTGAAGGCCGGCGACCCGTTCGAGCTGGGAGGACCCCGGGGCCCCGTGACGCTCAAGGTCGCGGGAACGCTCCCCGCGCTCGAGGGCGGCGGGCCGATCGCGGTGATGGACATCGCCGCCGTGCAGCTCCTCTTCGACCGCATCGGCACGATCCACCGCATCGACCTGCGCCTGGGGAACGACGCCCCGCGCGAGGCGGCCCTGCGCGAGATCGCGGCCCTGCTTCCGCCGGGCGTCGCCCTCGCCCGCCCCGACGAGGCCGCGATGCGCACGGCCGGCCTCACGCAGGCCTACCGCGTGAACCTCACCGCGCTCGCCCTGATGGCGCTCTTCACGGGCGGCTTCCTCGTCTTCTCCACGCTGGCGCTGCAGGCCGCGCGCCGGCGCCAGGAGTTCGCCCTGCTCCGGGCCCTGGGCCTCACCGCGGGCGGCGTGCGCGCCTTCCTCGCGATCGAGGGATGCCTCCTCGGGCTGGGCGGGGCGATCCTCGGGACCTTCCTCGGGCTCGGGGCGAGCCGCGCCATGCTCGAGCGCTTCGGCCACGACCTGGGCGCCGGGTTCTTCTCCGCCGCGGGCAACACGTTTTCCCCCGACGCGCGGGCCCTCGCCGTCATCGGATTGCTCGGCGTGCTCACCGCCGGGGCCGCCGCCCTCGCGGTGACGGGCCCGCTCGCCCGGCTCGACGTCGCCCAGGCCCTCAAGGACCGCCACCTCGACCTGCCTTCCCCGCCCGGCGGCTGGTCGTGGCCCGCGGGGCTCGCGGCCGGCGCGCTGGTCGCGGCGTTCCTGCCCCCCGCGGGCGAGATTCCCGTGGGCGGCTACCTCTCCATCGTGCTGGCCCTGGCCGCGGCGGTGATGGCCGTGAGCCCCGCCTCGCGCCTGCTGCTGGAGCGCGTGCCCGCGAGCGACGCGCCGCTGCGCACGCTCGCCCGCGCGCAGGTGAAGAGCCTGCCGGGGCACCTGTCGGCCATGGTCTCCGGCATCGTGGTGAGCGTGGCGCTCACGGCCGCGATGGCGATCATGGTGTACTCGTTCCGCGTGTCCCTGGACGGCTGGCTCTCCGGCGTGCTGGAGGCGGACCTCTTCGCGCGCGCCGCGCCCCAGGGAGACGCGGTGGTGTTCTCGCCCGAGGCGCAGGCGAAGATGGCCGCGGTGCCCGGCGTGGAGCGCATCGACCCCATCCGCTTCGAGCGCCTGACGCCCGAGGGCACGACGGGGCTCCTCACGATCATCGCCCGGCCCATCGACGCGCGACTGCTGCGCGGCTTCCAGGCGGACCCGCCCGGGGTGCCGCCGAAGGGCGCCACCCTCACCGCGTGGGCGTCGGAGGCGGCCGTGGACCTCTTCGGCTGGAAGGCCGGGCAGGAGGTGAAGCTCTCCATCGCCGGGCGCCGCGCCACCTTCCGCATCGCCGGCGTCTTCCGCGACTACTCGCGCACCTGGGGCGCGCTGCTGGTGGACCTGGACGACTACCGGGCGATCGCGCAGGACAGGCTCGCCAACGACGTCGCGATCCACTTGAAGCCCGGCGCCGACGCGAAGGCGGTGGAGGCGGCGCTCGGAAAGGTCGTGGCGCAGGTGCCGGGGGCGGAGCTGCACGACGCGAGCTTCATCCACGCCCGCGCGCTCGCCCTCTTCGACCGCACCTTCGCCGCCACCTACGCCCTGGAGGCCGCGGCCATCCTCATCGCACTCGCCGGCGTCACCTCCAGCTTCGCGGCCCTCGCGTGGTCCCGCCGCCGCGAGTTCGGCGTCCTTCGCCACCTCGGCCTCACCCGCGGCGAGGTCATCAGGCTGCTTTCGCTGGAGGGAGGCGCGGCGGGGATCATCGGCGCCGTGCTGGGGCTCGCGTCCGGGGCGGCCGTGAGCGTGGTGCTGGTGCACGTGGTGAACCGGCAGAGCTTCCACTGGGGCATGGCGATCCACTGGCCGTGGCTGGCGCTCCTGGCGCTCTCGGCCGCCGTGATCCTCCTGTGCGCGCTGGGCGCCTCGGCCGCGGGACGGGCGGCGGTGGCGCGCGAAGCCGTCGAGGCGGTGAAGGACGATGCGTAGGTTCGCCGCCTTCGCCCTCCTCCTCGCCCTTGCGCTCCTCGCGCGCGCGGCCGACTACGCGCCCGTGCTGCCGGGCCTCAAGCTCGCCTTTCCCGCCGACTTCGGCGCCCACCCCGACCACCGCATCGAGTGGTGGTACGCGACCGGGCACCTGGAGACGCCGAAGGGGCCGATGGGCTTCCAGGTGACCTTCTTCCGGCTGCGCAACCACGCGGCGGATGCGAACCCCAGCCGCTTCTCGCCGCGGCAACTGCTCTTCGCGCACGCGGCGCTCGCCGACCCCGCCCACGGCAAGCTCCGCCACGACCAGCGCATCGCCCGGGGCTTTCCGGCGCTGGCGCAGGCGCGCACGGGCGACACCGACGTCTTCATCGACGACTGGTCCTTCAAGCGGGTGAACGGCGCGTACCAGGCGCGCATCCCCGGCGAACAGTTCAGCTTCGACCTCGTGCTCACCCCCACCCAGCCGGTGCTGCTGCAGGGCGACGGGGGCTACAGCCGCAAGGGGCCGCTGCCGTCGCAGGCCAGCGGCTACTACAGCGAGCCGCACCTCGCCGTGAAGGGCACGGTGAAGGTGGACGGGCAGGCCCTCGCGGTGACCGGCTCGGCGTGGCTGGACCACGAGTGGTCCAGCGAGCTGCTCGCCGAGAACGCCGTGGGCTGGGACTGGGTGGGCGCGAACCTCGAGGGCGGCGGCGCGCTCATGGCGTTCCGGCTGCGCGACAAGGGGGGCGGTACGGTGTGGGCTTCCGCGACGCTTCGTCGCGACGGCAAGGTGCGCGTCTTCGGCAAGGACGAGGTGCGCTTCACGCCGCGCCGCACCTGGCGATCGCCGCGCACGGGAGCCACCTGGCCCGTGGAGATGGGCTTCGAGATCGCGGGCGAGGCGTGGGTAGCGACGCCGACGATGGACGACCAGGAGATGGACGCGCGCAGTTCCACCGGCACGCTCTACTGGGAGGGCGCAGTCGGCGTGGCGGGCCCGAACGGGGCGAAGGGGCGCGGCTACCTGGAGCTCACCGGCTACTCCGAAAGGCTGCGGTTTTGAGCGCGGCCGAGCGCATCGCGCCGGCCCCCGCCGCCCCGGCCACCGGGAGCGTACGCGCCGAGGTGGGCGACATCCCGGCCATCGAGGGGCTGCGCGGCGTCGCGGTGCTGTGGGTGATGGTCTTCCACTACGTGGTCGTGCGGGACGGCAAGTTCGCGGACGCCTTCATCGCGGCCCTCAGGGACTGGCCCGCGCTCGACGCGCTCGTGAGGAACGGCTACCTGGGCGTGGACCTCTTCTTCCTCATCACCGGGTTCCTGCTCACGC
>CAZNWZ010000017.1:22569-25138 GCA_964576455.1 uncultured Lysobacter sp. | reverse complement strand
CGGCGCATCCAGATCATCTTCCAGAACCCCTACGCCTCGCTCAACCCGCGCTTCACCGTGGGCAACATCCTCACCGAGCCCATGAAGATCCACGGCATCGGCAAGGACCAGAAGGAGCGCGTGGAGATGGCCTTCCACCTGCTCTCGCGCGTGGGGCTTCCGGAGGCGTCCTTCTACAAGTACCCGCACGAGTTCTCCGGCGGGCAGCGCCAGCGGATCGCCATCGCGCGCTGCCTCACGATGAAGCCCGACGTGCTGATCTGCGACGAGTCGGTGTCGGCCCTGGACGTCTCGGTGCAGGCGCAGGTGCTCAACCTGCTGCAGGACCTGCAGGACGAGTACGGGCTGTCCTACATCTTCATCTCCCACGACCTCGCGGTGGTGAAGTACATCTCCGACGAGATCATGGTGATGAACCAGGGCGAGATCGTCGAGATCGCCAACGCCGACGAGATCTACCTCAACCCGAAGCAGGAGTACACGCGCAGGCTCCTCGCCTCGATCCCCAAGGGCTGGGACGCCTCCCGCCAGGTGGCCTGACCCGTTCCGGGGACGTGTCCGCGAACGCGTCCCCGGCGTTCCCAGGAGTGCCATGAAGACGCTCGCCATCCTCGCCTCGACCCTGGCCGCCACCGCGGCCCTCGCCGCCGCCCCCGGGAAGGCGCCGCCGCGCCCGCTCGTGGGCGCCTACGACGCCGCCACCGTCACCCGCCTGTGCGACGAGGGCATCGCCCGCGCCCGGGCTTCCTTCGCCCGGATGGAGGCGAAGCCGGGCGGGGCGGGGTTCTTCGACGAGTGGAACCGCCTGCAGATCGCGATGGAGGACGTGGTGAACCCCATCTACCTCGTGGGGAGCGTGCACCCGGACAAGGCGGTGCGCGACGCGGCCGACCCGTGCCTCACCAAGTACACGGCGCTCTCCACCGAGCTCTTCCAGAGCGAAAAGCTCTTCGCCCGCGCCCGGGCGACGAAGCCCGCCAACGCGCACCAGGCCAAGCTGCGCAAGGACCTCCTCGAGGGCTTCGAGGACTCGGGCGTCGCCCTGCCGCCGGACAAGAGGAAGCGCGCCAAGGAGATCTTCGACCGCCTCGAGGCGCTGCGCCAGGCCTACGACAAGAGCATCCGCGACGATCCCACGAAGGTCGTGATGACCCCCGCCGAGATGGAGGGCCTGCCCGAGGCCTACCTCAAGGCGCAGAAGCGGGACGCGCAGGGCAACTTCGTGCTGGGCCTCGACTACCCCGCGTACTTTCCCTTCCTCACGAACGCGAGGAGCGAGGAGGCGCGCCGCCGCTACTGGATGGCCAAGCAGAACGAGGGCGGGGCGGGCAACCTCGAGCGCCTGGACGAGATCTTCCTGCTGCGCAAGGAGCTGGCCTCGCTCTACGACCTGCCGAGCTTCGCGCACTACTCGCTGCGCCGCAAGATGGTGAAGAAGCCCGAGACCGTCACGGCCTTCCTCGCCGACGTGAAGAGCGCGGTGACGGAGGTCGAGAAGCGCGAGCTCGAGGAGCTCCGGGCGGAGAAGGCCCGGGAGACGGGCAAGCCGCTGGCCGAGACGGCGCTTCGCCGCTGGGACGTCCCCTACTACCAGGAGCGCGTGCGCAGCGCCCGCTACTCGGTCGACCAGGAGAAGCTGCGCCGCTACTTCCCGACCGACAAGGCCGTGGCCTTCGCGCTCGAGCTGTCCCAGACCCTCTACGGGGTGAAGTTCACGGAGCGCAAGGTGCCGGCCTGGCACGAGGACGTGCGCTACTTCGACGTGAGCGACGCCAGGACGGGGGCGTTCCTGTCCGGGTTCTACCTCGACCTCTTCCCGCGCGAGGGCAAGTACAACCACGCCGCGGCCTTCCCGGTGCGCGGCGTGAGCCTGCTCGCCCGGCGCACCCCCCTGTCGGTGCTCGTCACCAACTTCAACCGGCAGGGCCTGGACCAGGAGGAGATGGAGACGCTGCTGCACGAGTTCGGCCACGTGCTGCACGGCGTGCTCTCGCGCACGGACTACGTCACCCACGCCGGGACGAGCACGCCGGGGGACTTCGTCGAGGCGCCCTCGCAGATGTTCGAGGAGTGGGGGCGGCGCGAGCAGTCCCTCGCGCTCCTGGCCCGGGTGTGCCCGGAGTGCCCGCGGCTCTCGGGCGAGGAGATCGCCCGGATGGAGGCCGCGCGCCAGTACGGGCAGGGCACCAAGTACGCGCGCCAGTGGCTGTACGCGGCCTTCGACATGTCGCTTTCGCTGGACCCGAAGCCGGCGCTGGAGGTCTGGCGCCGGCTCGAGTCGGACACGCCCCTGGGCCACGTCGAGGGCACGATGTTCCCGGCCTCGTTCAGCCACATCGCCGCCCACTACGCCGCCGGCTATTACGGCTACATGTGGTCCCAGGTGCTCGCCCTCGACATGCTCTCGCGGTTCTCGAAGGACATGCTCGACCCGAAGGTGGGACACCTGTACCGCGACACGATCCTCGCCCAGGGCGGGCAGGTGGAGCCGGCCGACATGGTGAGGAAGTTCCTCGGCCGCGAGCCCTCCGGCGACGCCTTCTTCCGGGAAATCACCGGCCGGCGCTGA
>CAZNWZ010000017.1:0-22469 GCA_964576455.1 uncultured Lysobacter sp. | reverse complement strand
CGGCCGCGAGCCCTCCGGCGACGCCTTCTTCCGGGAAATCACCGGCCGGCGCTGACCGACCCCTGCAATGGGGTCAGGTTACCTTGCACGGTCATTGTGCAAAGTAACCTGACCCCATTGCGGGGCTTTCGGGCGGCCGTTCGCCTTATAATTTCCCTTTCCCCGAACACCTTTCCCCCGGAGACTTCCATGTTCACGCTCATGGCGCTGCCCTACGCGGACGACGCGCTCGCCCCCGTCATCTCGGCCAACACGATCGGCTTCCACTACGGCAAGCACCACAAGACCTACGTGGACAACCTGAACAACCTCGTGAAGGGGACGGACCTGGAGGGCAGGAGCCTCGAGGACGTGGTGATGGCCACCGCCGGCAAGGCGGACAAGGCGCCGCTCTTCAACAACTCGGCGCAGATCTGGAACCACGACTTCTACTGGAAGAGCCTGAAGCCCAATGGCGGCGGCGTGCCCACGGGCAAGGTCGCCGACCGGATCAACGAGTCCTTCGGCAGCTTCGAGGAGTTCAAGAAGCAGCTCTCCGCCACCACCGTCTCGCAGTTCGGCAGCGGCTGGGGCTGGCTCGTGGCCGACTCGGCCGGCAAGCTCAAGGTCGTGAAGACGGGCAACGCCGAGGTGCCCATGACCCAGGGCCTCAAGCCCCTGCTCACGATCGACGTCTGGGAGCACGCCTACTACCTCGACCACCAGAACCGCCGCGCCGACTACGTGAACGCGGTGATCGACAAGCTCCTCAACTGGGAATTCGCCGCGCAGAACCTCGGCTGACCAAAAGGGGACGGGTCCTGGACCCGTCCCCTTTGCCCGCAGCAGGGGGGACTGGTTTCAACTCCGAAGAAAAAAGGGACGGGTCCTGGACCCGTCCCTCTTTTCGATGAAACCTGTCCCCTAGTAGACGCGCAGGCGCAGCCCCGGCTGGATCACGGCCCGGGCGGTGAGGTTGTTGAGCTGCAGCAGGTCGGGCACGGCCCGGCCGAACTGGCGGGCGATGCCGTAGAGCGTGTCGCCGGCCTTCACCGTGTAGAAGCTGTTGCCGGCGCGCTGCGGGGCCGGCGAGGCGGGGGCGGGCGCCGCCGCGCGGGCCGGCTCGGGAACCGCCGCGGGCTTCGCCGCCGCCACCTGGGTCGCCGCCTTGGCCCGCCCCGGCACCAGGATCGGCTGCGAGGCGGTGAGCCGCCCGTTCTTGTTCACGTGCAGGTTGTTCACCTGCCTGAGCGAGTTGCCCGAGAGCCCGTAGCGCTTGGCGATGGCATGGATCGACTCGCCTTTCTTGCCCTGGATCGTGGTCCAGGTGACCAGCGGCTGGTCCCAGTTCTCCAGGTTCTCGCGGAAGAGGTCGGCCTTGTCGAGCGGGACCACGAGTTGTCCCGTGGGCGCCACGGCCACCGGCTTGTTGTGCGCGGGATTCAGGGCGACGAACTCCTCCTCCGGCATCCCGGCGAGCTTCGCCGCGAGCTTCATGTCGATCTTCTCGGGCGCCTCCACCGTCGTGAAGTAGGGCTGGTCCGGGATCGACTCGAGGTCGATGCCGTAGAAGGCCGGGGCGAGCACGATGTTCTTCACCGCCACGAGCTTCGGCACGTAGTTCACCGTCTCGGGCGGGAGCTTCAGGCTCAGGTAGTCGGTGGGCAGGCCCTTCCTCTGGTTGGCCGCGATCGCGCGCCCCACGCAGCCTTCGCCGCAGTTGTAGGCGGCGAACGCCAGTTCCCAGCTGCCGAACATGTCGTAGAGCCGCTGCAGGTAGTTGAGCGCCGCGTGGGTGGCCGCCACGATGTCGCGGCGGTTGTCCTTCCAGTGGTCCTGGGCGAGGCCGTAGTTCTTGCCGGTGGAGGGAATGAACTGCCACAGGCCCGAGGCCTTGGAACGCGAATAGGCGTGCGGGTTGAAGGCGCTCTCGACGACGGGCAGCAGCGCGACCTCGGTGGGCATGCCTCGCTTCTCGACTTCCTCCACGATGTGGTGCAGGTAGCGGCTGCCGCGGTCCACGAAGCGCTTGATGTAGTCCGGGCGGCTCGAGTACCAGGCCTCGTGCTCGTGCACGAGCGGCGTGTCGAGCGGCTCCAGCACGAAGCCCTGGCGGATGCGTTGCCAAAGATCCGGGTCCGGCAGCGGGACCTCGGGGTCGTCGAAGGCGTCGGGAATGGCGAGGGAGGCGGCCGCGGGGGCCTTCGCGGACGGGGGGGAGGGGGAGGCCAGCGCGCCGGTGGCGACGAGCGCCGCCAGCAGCGCAACCCACCTCGGGTTCCGCTTGAAGGTCATAGGCTTACGCTTTGTTTCCTATGGCTTTTTTGCATCCTACGCGGAGGCCGCCCCGGCGTCAATCGTCCTAGAGGACGAGGGCGAGATCGCGCACCAGCGCGCCCGGCAGGCGCATGGAGGCGGTATTTCGCGCCCCGTAGGTGCCGCCTTGCAGCACGAGGTCCTGCTCGCGGGTGAGGGCCTCCAGCTCCGAGCCCAGGAGGCGGTAGGCCGTGTCGTCGAATCGCATGACGTTCAGGGGCGCGCGGATCTCCCCGCCTTCCACCCAGAACGAGGCGAAGCGCGTCATGCCCGTCATGCGGCAGGCCGAGCGGTCGGAGAAGTTGAGGTACCAGAGGTTGCCCACGTAGATGCCGCGATCGAGCGCTTTGAGCGCGTCGGCCTGCGGGAGTTCGCCGGGCGCCAGTTCCAGCGACTCGGGGACCTCCTCCGGATTGGCCCCGTTGGTGGCCACCCCGTACTCGCGCGCCGAGCGGGGCGAGGCGAGGGCGTCGGCGAGCCGGCCCTCCCGGACGAGGTCCACGCAGCCCGGCCGCACGAACCCGTCGCGCTGGAAGCCCGCCGCCAGGCCGCCGGCGGTGTTCTCGCGCACGCTCACGCGCGGATCGAGGCTCGCCGCGCCGTCCGCCAGGCGCATGAGCGGGCTGTGCTTGGTGCGCTGGCTCTTGAGGCCGAACCCGCCCCAGCAGAGCATCCCCAGCACGTCCTCCATGGCCGCGGGCGCGAGGTAGGCGCGGTAGTGGCCCGGATCGAGGCTGCGCGCGGGGCGGCCCAGGAGGGCGAGCTGCTCGCGCGCGAAGCGCATCCTCGCGTCGAAGGCGGCCGGGTCCCAGCGCGCGCCGGAGTACGAGGTCTTCACCGCCTTGTCGCGGTCGTGGTACAGGCACCACTCGAAGTTGAAGTTGTCCACGCGCTGCCAGTTGCGCTGCCCCAGCGAGTTGGCGAAGCCCTCGAGGATGGGCCCGCCGGCGTAGTGCCCCACGAGGTCCAGGCCGCGCCCGGCCTCGAGCGCCGCGTCGATCACCGTGGCGGCGTCGGGAATCTCGCCCGCCGACTCGCGCTCGGTGTTCACGGGCCTCTCCGGCCACAGCAGGTAGGGGTCGGCGGGAGCATCGGCGATGCCGCGGCGCAGCTCGCCCAGCATCGCCCCGAGCTGCCCTCGGTCGGCGGCGGGCGCGCCCGAGAGCGTGGCGGTCGCGTCCACGCGGCGCCCGTCGCGGATGAGCGTGAGCGTCCAGCGCACCTGGCGCACGCTGGTGGCCTGGCGCACGGCGCTCCGGTTGAAGCGCACGAAGTCGGAGTTCTCGGCCGCGAAGCCCGAGGCGATCACCTCGCCCGCGGCCGCGAGCGACTGCACGAAGTCCGCCAGCTCGAAGAAGTAGCCCTTCATGCTCAAGCGGCGCCGCCGAAGACTTCCACGCCCGTGAAGCGGCAGGCGGGCGAGGCGTGACCGCAGCGGATGACCTGGTTGGGCTCGCCCTTGCCGCAGAAAGGCGTGCCCATCACCTCGAAGGTGGAGGCGTCGCCCACGCCGGCGAGGGAGCGCCAGAAGGTCGCCGAGATGCCCCGGTAGTTGGGGTTCCTCACCACCTCCCCGAGCTTTCCCTTTCGAACCATGCGGCCCCACTCGCAGCCGAACTGGAACTTGTTGCGCGAGTCGTCGATGGACCACGAGACGTTGGTGCGCATCATGACCCCGTGCTCGATGCCGGCCACGAGCTCCTCGAGCGTCGAGGCGCCCGGCTCGATGTTCAGGTTCGCCATCCGGTCGATGGGCGGGCGGTTCCACGCGCAGGCGCGCGTGTTGGCCACGCCCGCCATGCCGGCGCGCGCCTGCGAGATGGCCCCGCCCAGGGGGCGCTCGAGGATGCCCCGGCGGACGAGGTACTGGCGCTCGGCGGCGAGCCCGTCGTCGTCCCAGCCGTAGGAGGCGAACTCCTCGGGGCGCGTGGGATCGAAGGTGACGTCCAGGAGCTCCGAGCCGTAGCGGTAGGAGCCGAACATGTCGAGGGTCACGAAGCTCGTGCCGGCGAAGTTGCGCTCGTCGCCCAGGATGCGGTCGAGCTCCAGCGGGTGCCCGATGGACTCGTGGATCTGCAGCATCATCTGGTCGGGCATGAGCAGCACGTCCATCGTCCCGGTGGGGCAGTTGGGCGCGGCGAGCAGCTCGAGGGCGCCCTCGGCCACCGTGCGGCCGCTGCCCTTCAGGCCGAACGCCTCGAGGATCTCCAGCCCGCCCTGGCGGCAGTAGCCGTTGCCGCGGCCCGCGTGGGTGCGCGTCTGGGTGACGCCGTGGGCATGCGCGGTGGCCGACAGGTTGGGCACGAGGTAGTGGAATTCCTGCAGGGCCTCGCCGCCGTCGGCCGTGAGATAGGCCTGGCGCGTGCGCGTCGTCCACAGGCTCGCCTCCCAGTCCACGATGCGCTCGTCGATGCGGCTCTGCCGCGACTCGTCCGCCAGCATCTCGATCTTCTCGCGCCGCGTGAGCCGGGCCGGGTCGTCCCCCAGCGGCGAGCGGTAGCGGCCGGCCGGGCGCGGCATCGCGATCCGGCCGTAGTCCACCACCGTGCGTCCCGCCGTGAGCGCCGCCAGGCGCTGCGCGCGCCCGGCCGCCTCGCGAAGGCCCGCCGGGGAAAGGTCGCTCGTGGCCGCGTAGCCCAGGCCTCCCCCGTGGATGACGGTCACCATGGCGCCGCGGTCGGTGGAGAGCTGCGCCGGCTCGGGCACGTCCTGGCGGACGGTGAGGATCTCCGAGCTCTCCTCCACGAATCGAAGGGCGCAGAAGTCCACGGCGGGAGCGGCGGCCCGGAAGTCGCGGGCGAGGGTTTCGAGCATGGGGTCTCCAGCGGGAAAAAAGCCGGCCGCCTCGTGGGCGGCCAGCGCGCATTCTACGCGGAAAACGACCCTCATCCCCGGCCCTTCTCCCAAGGGAGAAGGGCCGGGGATGAGGGTGCTAGCCCTTCGCCAGCGCCGTGAATTCCGGCGCCGTCATCCGCACCAGCTCCCACTCGGGCAGGACCTTGCCGCCCAGGGACTCGTAGAAGCGGATCGACGGCTCGTTCCAGTCGAGCACGCGCCACTCGAAGCGCCCGCACCCGCGCTCCACGGCGAGCGCGGCGAGGTGGCGCAGGATCGCCTTGCCGATGCCCACGCCGCGGTGCGCCGGCTCCACGAAGACGTCCTCGAGGTAGATGCCGGGCCGGCAGAGGAACGTGGAGAACGTGGTGAAGTAGAGCGCGAAGCCCACGGCGCGGCCCCCGCGCTCGGCGACGAGGGCCTCGCAGGCGGGGCGCTCGCCGAAAAGGGCCGCGTGCAGTTCCTCGGGCGTGCCGACCTTCTGGTGGGCGAGCTTCTCGTAGACCGCGAGCTCGTGGATGAGGCGGTCGATCTCGCCGCAGTCGGACGGGCGGGCGGGGCGCAGGACGAAGTCGGGCATGGTCGAGGAACGAGCCGAAATAGGGAAACAGTCGAGGAACGAGCCGATCTAGGGGAACACGGGCGTTTCAGCGGAAGCCGTTCTTCCACTCGCGCACCGCCGTGAAGACCTCCACTGGCGTGGCGAGCGCGCGCCCCGCCTTTTTCGAGGCCGCGGCCACGACTTCCGGGGCGGTGCAACGCAGGAAGGGGTTGGTGTCGAGTTCCTCGCCGACGGTGCTCGGCAGCGTGGGGCGGCCGGCCTCGCGCGCGACCGCATCGCGCAGGCTGCGCTCGAAGAGCTTCGCGTTGCCGGGCTCGACGGCGAGCGCGAAGCGGATGTTCGCCATCGTGTACTCGTGGGCGCAGTAGACGCGCGTGGCGGCGGGAAGCCGCGCGAGCTTGGCCAGCGAATCGGCCATCTGCGCGGGCGTGCCCTCGAAGAGCCGGCCGCAGCCGCAGGCGAAGAGGGTGTCTCCACAGAACACGAGGCCGGGCCCGACGTAGGCAATGTGCCCGCGCGTGTGCCCCGGCACGTCGAGGATGGAGAGCTCCACCTCCAGTCCCGGCACGACGATGCGATCGCCCTCGACCAGGCGCCGGGTGAGGCCGTCGATCTTCTCGCCGGCGGGCCCGAAGACCTCGCAGCCCCAGCGCCTCGCGAGCCACTCCAGGCCGCCCACGTGGTCGCCGTGGTGGTGCGTGACGAGGATCGCGGTGAGCGCGAGGCCCCGGGATTCCAGGAAGGCCTGCACGGGGTGCTCGTCGCCGGGATCCACGACCGCGGCGTGGCGGCCGTCCTCGATCACCCAGAGGTAGTTGTCCTCGAAGGCCGGGACGGGGTGGATCCGCAGATCGTCTTTCTGCAACATAGGGGCCGAGTCTATTAGAATTGCGCCATGCCGACCAACGCGCTCGCCGAGTGGTTCGAGACTCCCCTGGGGGCCTACCTCCTGGAGAAGGAGCGCGCGTACCTGGACGACGTGACGCCCGACATCTTCGGCTTCCACGCGCTGCAGCTGGGCCTGCCGCAGTTCGACCTGCTGCGCGAGAACCGCATCACCCACCGCATGCGGATCGACGCGGGCGGCGGCGCGGACGTTCGCGCCCGGGGGAACGAGCTGCCCATCGCCACGCAGTCGATCGACCTCGCCCTCCTGCCGCACGCCCTGGAGTTCGCCGAGGAGCCGCACGCGCTCCTGCGCGAGATCGACCGCGTGATGATGCCCGAGGGCCGCATCATCATCCTCGGGTTCAACCCGTGGAGCCTGTGGGGGCTGCGCAGCGTGATCGGCCCCGCGCGCCACGAGACGCCCTGGAACGGCAAGTTCGTCTCGCTGCTGCGCGTGAAGGACTGGCTCGCGCTCCTGGGCTTCGAGGTCTCCGCCGGGCGCCTGGTGTGCTACGTGCCCCCGGTGAAGAAGGAGAAGTGGCTCAAGCGGCTCGCCTTCATGGAGCCCGCGGGCGACCGCTGGTGGGCCGTGGGCGGCGCGGTGTACATGCTGCAGGCCATCAAGCGCGTGCGCGGCGTTCGCCTGCTCACGCCGGCGTGGCACGAGGCGGTGGCGCGCGAGAAGCGCGTCGCGCTCGCCGCCAAGCGCGAGGGGGCGCCATCCGCCTCGCGGGCGGGGACGCTGAAGATCGTCAAGTGACCGCCGCGCACCGAGAAGCCGCCTCCCGGGCGGTCGAGATCTACACCGACGGCGCATGCAAGGGCAATCCCGGCCCCGGGGGCTGGGGGGCCCTGCTCACGTGGGACGGACAGGAGCGCGAGCTCTTCGGGGGCGAGCCCTCGACCACCAACAACCGCATGGAGCTCACCGCCGTGATCGAGGCCCTCGCGGCCCTCAAGCGCCCCAGCCGGGTGATCCTGCACACGGACTCGCAGTACGTGCAGAAGGGCATCACGGAGTGGATCCGCGGCTGGAAGGCCAAGGGGTGGCGGACGGCCTCGAAGGCCCCGGTGAAGAACGTGGACCTGTGGAAGAGGCTCGACGAGCTGGCGGCGCAGCACCACGTCGACTGGCGGTGGGTGAAGGGGCACGCGGGGCACGACGGCAACGAGCGCGCCGACGCGCTGGCGAACCGCGGGGTCCCGTCGTGAGGCGCATCGTCCTCGATACCGAGACGACGGGGCTGGAGCCCTCGGAGGGCCACCGCGTGATCGAGATCGCGTGCGTGGAGCTATTCGACCGCCGGCCCACGGGGCGCAACTTCCACCGCTACCTCAACCCGGAGCGCGAGATCGACGCGGCCGCGGTGCAGATCCACGGCCTCACCGCGGACTTCCTGGCCGACAAGCCGCGGTTCGCCGAGATCGCCGACGAGCTCATCGAGTTCGTCGAGGGGGCCGAGCTCCTCATCCACAACGCGCCCTTCGACGTGGGCTTCCTCGACGCCGAGCTCTCGCTGATCGGGCGCCCCGGCATCGGGACCGTCTGCCCGGTCACCGACACGCTCGCCCTGGCGCGCGAGATGCACCCGGGCAAGCGCAACTCCCTGGACGCCCTGTGCGAGCGCTACCAGGTGGACAACTCGCGCCGCTCGCTGCACGGCGCGCTCCTCGACGCCCAGCTCCTCGCGGACGTGTGGCTCGCGATGACGCGCGGCCAGGACACGCTCGACATCTCGCTCGCCTCCGCCCCGGCGCCGGGAACGGCCGGCGGCGCGCCGGAACGCCCGGCGAAGCTGGTGGTGCTGCGCGCCAGCCCGGAGGAGCTCGCCGCGCATGCCGCGCTGTGCGAGCGCATCGACAAGGAAAGCAAGGGCCGCTGCCTGTGGAAGCAGGCGGCGCCCCCGGCATAGGCCGGCCATGGCGACCGACAAGGCCCGCAGGGACGAGCTCGGCCAGCTCGCGGCGCGGCTGGTGGCGCTGGGCGCCATCCCCATCGCGGTCTTCTGCGGCGCCTTCGCGCTCGCGCGCGCCGCGCTGGGGGTGAGCCAGTCGGCGCAGGCCTGGACCTGGATGCTCGCGCTGGGGGCCGGCGTGGCCTCGGTGTTCGTGATCGCGCGGCGCACGGCCCGTGTCCTCGACCGCGAGGTGGAGGTGATCCGCGAGGCGGTGCGGCTCACCACCGCCGGCGGCCGGGCGGATCTCCCCGAGCTCGATCCCCTGCTCGAGGGGCTCAAGCGCGAGGTGCTCGCGCTCGCGACGGACCACCAGGCGCGGGAGCAGCGCCTGCAGGAGCGGCTCGACACCGCGCGCCAGCAGGTGTTCTTCCTGCAGACGCACGATGCGCTCACGGGCCTGCCCAACCGCAAGACCCTCGAGGAGAGGCTGGAGACCGCGCTCGCCAGCGCGCGCAGCCTTGGCAGCACGCACGCCCTGGTCTACCTCGACATCGACTTCCTGCACCGCATCAACGACGCCTTCGGCCACCTGGCCGGCGACGACCTGCTGCGCCGCCTGGTGCCGGTGCTCAAGGGGTGCCTTCGCGACGAGGAGCTGCTTGCGCGCATCGGCGGCGACGAGTTCGCGGTCGTCCTCGAGAACTGCAGCGCCGACTACGCGCTGCAGACGGGGCTGCGCCTTCGCGACGCCGTCCAGGCGTGGTCCTTCGAGTGGGACGAGCACGCCTTCCAGGTGGGGGTGAGCGTGGGCGTGGTGGCCGTCACGCGCCTCACGACGGGCCTGTCGGCCATCCTCAACGAGGCCGACAGCGCCTGCTTCGCGGCCAAGGAGCAGGGCCGCAACCGGGTGGTCGCCTTCCACGACGCGCAGGCGTCGCAGTACATGCGCCAGACGAGCCGCGGCTGGCTCAAGCGCATCAACGACGCCATCTCGGCGGGGGCCTTCACGCTGCTCTACCAGCCGGTCATCGCCCTGGCGGCGACGGGCGAGCCGGGCGCGCGCCCGCGCGTGGAGGCGCTGCTGCGCATGAGCGAGACGGGCGGGGAGCTCATCCTGCCCATGTCCTTCATCCCCGTGGCCGAGCGCTACGACCTCATGCGCGCCATCGACCGCTGGGTGATCGAGCGGGCCTTCGGGGACTTCCGGCGCCTGGCGCGCGAGCGCGAAACGCCCAGGCCGGCCGAGTTCTCGATCAACCTCTCGGGCCACACCCTGTCGAGCCCGGACTTCGGCGACCTCGTGCGCGACGGCCTCACCCAGTTCGGCGTGCCGCCCGAGTGCATCTGCTTCGAGATCACGGAGACCGCGGCCATCGCCAACGTCGAGCGCGCGCGGGCCGCGATCGAGGGGCTGCGCAAGCTGGGCGTGCGCTTCTGGCTGGACGACTTCGGCAGCGGCCTGTCCTCGTTCAACTACCTCAAGCACTTCCCCGTGGACGGGCTCAAGATCGACGGCCTGTTCGTGAAGGGCATCGCGCGCAACTACCTCGACTACGCCCTGGTGGAGGCGATCCAGAAGATCGCCGAGACGATGGGCCTCGCCACGGTGGCCGAGTACGTCGAGAGCGAGGAGATCGCCGCCAAGCTCGTGGCCATCGGCGTGCCCTGGGGGCAGGGCTTCCACCTCGGGCCTCCCGGCAACCTCGACGCGGTCCTCCCGCAGGGGTAGGGCGCCCGGCCCGGCGTGGCGCCGGGGGGGAGTGTGGGCTATAATCCGCGCCGAGCCGGCGCCGGCCTTGGGAAGAGGACGGCAGCCTTCCCCCCGAAGTCCAGACCATAACGAGACGCCATGTCCCGAACCCGCCTCCTCCTTGCCGCCGTCGCCGCGGCGCTCGCCACGTCGGCCCATGCGGCCGGCGATCCCGCCGCCGGCCGGCAGAAGAACTTCCAGTGCATGGGCTGCCACGGCATCCCGGGCTGGAAGACGGCCTTCCCGGAGGTCTACCACGTGCCCAAGCTGGGCGGGCAGCACGCGGCCTACCTCGTCAACGCGCTCAAGCAGTACAAGTCGGGCGAGCGCGACCACGCCACCATGCGCTCCATCGCCGCGGGCCTGTCCGAGAAGGACATGGAGGACCTCGCCGCCTACTACTCGCAGGCCGGCGACCCGGCCGTGGCGAAGAAATGAGGCCCGCCATGTCCCGTTCCCTGCTTCTCGCGGCCGTCCTCGCCCTTTCCGCCCCGGCCTTCGCGGCCAAGGGCAGCGCCGAGGCCGGCAAGGCCAAGGCGGAGCCCTGCAAGGCCTGCCACGGCGACTCCGGCACGAGCGCGAGCCCGGAGTTCCCCAAGATCGGCGGCCAGCACGCCGACTACATCGCCACGGCGCTTCGCCACTACAAGCTCGGCAAGCGCAAGAACCCGATCATGGCGGGCCAGGTGGCGAACCTCTCCGAGAAGGACATGCAGGACCTGGCCGCGTGGTATTCCTCGCAGCCGGGGCTCGCGATCAAGTACTGACGCCGCCATGGCCGGGCAGCCGGCGGTCGGGCAGGCCTTCCAGTGGTACCGGGAAGGCCAGCATGCCCGGGCGCTGGAGGCGGCCCGGCGCCTCCTCGAGGCCGATCCCTCGGATGTGAACGCCCTGCACGTCGCGGGGCTCGCGTCCGCGCGCCTGGGCGACGCGGCCGGGGCCCTCGACCTGCTGGCGCGCGCCACGGCCCTCGCGCCGGCCACGCTTCCCCTCTGGCTCTCGCGCGGCAAGCTCCTCGACGAGGCCGGCCGTCCCGGCGAGGCGCGCGAGGCCTTCGTCCGCGCCGCCCGTCTCGATCCCGCCAGCTACCACGCCCACCTGGAGCTGGGGCTCCTCGACGCGAAGCTCGCGCGCGTGCGCGAGGCCGCCCGCTCCCTGCTGCGGGCCTGGCGGCTGCGCGCGGGCGACGTGCATGCGCCGCGCGAGCTCTTCGACCTGCTGCTCGGCCATCCGGGCGAATTCGCGGCCGCCCCCGCGCCGCTGCCCGCTCCCACGGACCGTCCCGCGGTGTCGGTCGTCATGTGCAGCGTGGATCCGGCGAAGTTCGCGGCCGCGAGCGCGTCCTTCGCGCGCGCCTTCGGCGGCTGGGACCACGAGATCGTCGGCATCCACGACGCGAGGTCGCTCGCCGAGGCCTACAACCGCGCCCTGCGCGCCTGCCGCGGCGAGATCGTCGTGTTCAGCCACGACGACGTGGAGATCCTCTCGGCGGACCTGGGCGGCGCGCTCGCCCGCGCCGTGGAGCGGGCCGACGTCGTGGGCGTGATCGGCACGGCGAAGCTCACGGGCCCGGCCTGGGGCTGGGCGGGACGCGAGCCGGCGCGCGGGCGCATCGTCCAGCCGGCCCGGGAGGGCGAAGGCTGGGAGCTCCTCGCCTTCGGCGCGCCCTGCGCCCTCGAGGCGGGGCTCGAGGCCCTCGACGGCGTCTTCCTCGCGGCCCGGCGCGGGCAGGCGATCTCCGTGGGCTTCGACGAGGCGGCCTTCGACGGCTTCCATCTCTACGACCTCGACTTCACCTACCGCGCCGCGCGCCAGGGGCTGCGCGTGGCCGTGACGCCGGAGATCCTGCTGCGCCACGATTCGCACGGCAGCTTCGACGGGCCGTGGAAGGCGTACGCGCAGAAGTTCGTCGCCAAGTTTCCGGGCCTCGCCGGGCCCTCGAAGCCCGACTTCGCGCCCGCGCGGCTCGCGTTCGCGACCGCCGGCGAGGCGGCGGACCTCTCGGCCCGGCTCGACGCGCTCTGCCGCGAGGAGCGGTCCTAGACCTGCCTCGCCAGGCAGTCGAGGTAGGTGGCGTTGTCGAAGGGCGCGCCGTTGCGCTGCGCCTGCCAGAGCGCCTCCGCGAGGCAGTCCATCACCGCGTGCCGGGCCTCGTGCGCGGAGCCGCGGCGGGCCTCGAGGCGCCGCACCGCCTCGCGGATGCCCGGCGGCTGGTCGATGGAGATCTGCTCCTCGATGGCGAGGTGCATCGACAGGTGCAGGAACGGGTTGGTCTCGCCGCCCTCGGGCCGCCACTCGCGCTCGCGGTAGCGCTCCGGGTCGCCCAGCACGCCGTGGTACTCGGGGTGCTCCATCACGAGCGCGAGCGCCATCGATTCCAGGGGCGTGAGCGCCTCGCCCGCGCGCGACTTCGCCCACAGGGCGAAGAAGAACTCGCGCACCTGGTCGCGGGAGGGGTTGAAGAGGCTCATTTCGGCAGGCGCGACTTCTTCGGGACCGCCGGCGCGGCGAGCTTCGCCTTGTCCTTGAAGCCGCAGGGCCCGTACACGGGGCACCCGCCGCACTTCGGCGCGCGCGCGAGGCAGGTGTAGCGCCCGTGCAGGATCAGCCAGTGGTGCGCGTGCTGCCGGAACTCGCCCGGCACGACCTCGAGGAGCTTCCTCTCCACCGCGAGCGGATCCTTGCCCGGCGCGAGCCCCGTGCGGTTGGCGACGCGGAAGATGTGCGTGTCCACGGCCATCGTGGGCTCGCCGAAGGCCACGTTCAGCACCACGTTGGCGGTCTTGCGTCCCACGCCCGGCAGCGCCTCGAGCGCCTCGCGCGAGCGCGGCACCTCGCCGCCGTGCTTCTCGAGGAGGATCCGCGAGAGGGCGATGACGTTCTTCGACTTGGTGCGGTAGAGGCCGATGGTCCTGATGTAGTCCTCGAGCCCCGTCTCGCCCAGGGCGGCGATCGCCTCCGGGGTGCCGGCCACCGGGAACAGCCGGCGGGTGGCGAGGTTCACGCTCCGGTCCGTGGCCTGCGCCGAGAGCACCACGGCGACGAGCAGCTGGTAGGGCGTGGCGTACTCCAGCTCGCTCCTGGGCTCCGGGTTGGCCTCGCGCAGGATGCGGAAGAACTCCGCTCGCGCCCCGGGGCCCATGTTCTTCGCAACGGCGCGTTCCTTGGCCACGATCTTCATTCCCTTTCGCTCCCCGGCTCCGCGTAGGCGTCCATCCTCGCGGCGTGCTCGGCCTCGTCGCGCGCCAGCCGGAAGGCCCGGAACGCGTGGCGCTCGCGCGAGCGGTCGGGATCGGGAAGGCTCGCCACGGGCACGAGCGAGATGCAGTCCACGGGGCAGGGCGGCAGGCACAACTCGCAGCCGGTGCACCAGGCGGCGATCACGGTGTGCATCTGCTTCGAGGCGCCCACGATCGCGTCCACCGGGCAGGCGTCGATGCATTTCACGCAGCCGATGCACAGGGCCTCGTCGATGAACGCCACCTGCGGCGGCCGGAAGGCGCCGTAGGCGGGGTCGAGGGGCTTGGCGGGGCGGCCCATGAGCGCGGCGAGGCGGGCCGCGCCCTCGTCGCCGCCCGGCGGGCACCGGTCGATGTCCGCCTCGCCCCTGGCGATCGCCTCGGCATAGGGGCGGCATCCCTCGAAGCCGCACTTCGTGCACTGCGTCTGCGGCAGGAGCGCGTCGAGGCGGCGGGCGAGGTCGTTCATGCGAGGTCGGCCTCCGAAAGGGGCGCGTACGGCTGCCCCGCCTCGGCGGCGATGCCGGCGTGCGCGAACCGGCCGCGCCACAGGAGGACGCCTTCGCGAAGCCCGGCGTCCTCGCGAAGCGCGCGCGCGATGCCCCGTCCGGCGAGGGCCCGGACGTACGGCAGGGCCGCGGCCGAGAGCGCGGCGGCGCCGGCGCGGGCCACGGCGGAGGGCATGTTGGGCACGCAGTAGTGGACGACTCCCTCCGCGACGAACGTCGGCGCGGCGAGCGTCGTCGGCCGCGAGGTTTCCGCGACGCCACCGGCGTCGATCGAGATGTCCACGAGGACGGAGCCCGGCCTCATTCGCGCCACGAGCGCACGCGGAAGCAGCCTGGGCGTCGGCGCGCCGGGGACGAACACGGCGCCGACGACGAGGTCGGCCTGCACCGCGTGGCGCTCGACGGCCTCGGGCGTGGCGAGCCCCGCTTCCACGGCCGGGCCCAGCCGGGCGGCGAGCGAATCGCGGGTGGCGGCCGAGCGCGTGAGGATCGTCACCTTCGCGCCCAGGGCCGCGGCCACCTCGGCCGCGTTCGTTCCCGCGTGCCCGCCGCCCAGCACGAGCACGCGGGCGGGCTCTGCGCCGGGGCAGCCCGCCAGCAGCGTGCCGTTGCCGCCGGCCGGCAGGGTGAGCAGGTGCGCGCCCACCTGGATGGCGAGCCGGCCCGCGATCACGGACATGGGCGCGAGGAGCGGGAAGCCTCCCCCGGCGTCCCGGACCATCTCGTAGGCGATGGCCGTGACCCCGCGCGAGGCCACCGCCCGCGCGAGCGCCGGCTCGCCCACGAAGTGCTGGAAGGCGAAGAGCGTGGTGCCCGGCACGAGCGAGGCAGGCTCGTCCGGCTGGATCTCCTTCACCTTCACCACGAGCTCGCCCTCCCAGGCCGCGGACGGTGGCACCACGGTGGCGCCGGCGGCACGATAGTCGTCGTCGCTCGCGCCGATCCCCAGGCCCGCGCCCTCGGCCACGCGGACCTCGTGGCCGTCCCTCGCGAGCGCGGCGGCCGCGGCGGGGTCGAGGCCGACGCGGCGCTCGCCCTCCTTCGATTCGCGCGGGATGCCGATTCGCATGCAGGCCGAGACGCGGGGATCAGGCCTTGAGAGCGCGGCGCGCCTCGGCGATGAGGTCCGGGCCGCGATAGATGAACCCGGTGTAGAGCTGCACCAGGCTCGCCCCCGCGTCGATCTTCGCCCGGGCGTCGGCGCCGGTGAGGATGCCGCCCACGCCGATGAGCGGGATATTCCCGGCCAGGAGGCCCGAGAGCCTGCGCAGCACCCGGGTCGAGATCTCGAACACGGGCCGGCCCGAGAGGCCGCCGGCCTCTTGCGCGTGGCGATGGCCCTCCACGCCCGCGCGGCCGATCGTGGTGTTGGTGGCGATGAGGGCGTCGATGCGATGCTTCAGGGCCAGGTCCGCGATGGCCTCGACCTGCTCGTCGTCCAGGTCCGGGGCGATCTTCACCGCCAGGGGCTTGAGCTTGCCGGTCTTCGCGGCCAGCGTGCCGCGGCGCGCGACGATCGCCGCGAGGAGTTCGTCGAGCTTCTCCTTCGACTGCAGGTCGCGCAGGTTCCTGGTGTTGGGCGAGGAGATGTTCACGGCGACGTAGGACGCCCGGTCGTACACGGCGTCCAGGCAAGCGAGGTAGTCGCCGGCGGCGCGGTCGATCGGGGTGTCGAAGTTCTTGCCGATGTTGATGCCCAGCACGCCGCGGAAGGCGGATTTCTCGACGTTGCGCAGGAGCTGCTCCACGCCGACGTTGTTGAATCCCATGCGGTTGATGATCGCCTCGTGCTCGACCAGCCGGAACAGGCGCGGCTTCGGGTTGCCCGGCTGCGGGCGGGGCGTGACGGTGCCGATCTCGAGGTGGCCGAAGCCCAGGGCGGCGAGCGGATCGAGGTACTCGCCGTTCTTGTCCATGCCGGCGGCGAGCCCCACCGGGTTGGGGAAGCGGATCCCCATGACGGTGCGCTCCTCGCCGCGGTCGGCGCCCGCGCCCAGGAGGGCGACCGCGGGCCCGAGGGCGCACATCGACTTCAGCGCGAGCTCGTGCGCGGTCTCGGGGTCCAGCCGGAAGAGGGCGCTGCGGGCGAGGCGGTAGAGCATCGGGGGTCCCGGACTTTCAGGACCGTCATTATCGCAGGCGCTTCCACTCCCCGCGGGAGAGCCCCTCGATGGGGCGGAAGTCGCTCTTGTAGGCCATCTTGCGGCTCTGCGCGATCCAGTAGCCGAGGTACACGTACGGCAGGCCGCGGCGGCGCGCCTCCTCGATCTGCCACAGGATGTTCCAGGTGCCGAAGCTCGCCCGGGGCACCTGCGGGTCGAAGAAGGTGTAGACGGAAGAGAGCCCGTCGGCCAGCTCGTCCACGATGGACACCATGCGAAGCCGGCCCTCCTCGCGGAACTCGACGAGGCGCGTGGCCACGTTGGACTGCAGCAGGAAGTGCGCGTACTGCTCGCGGCTGTCGTGGTCCATGCCGCCGCCGCGATGGCGCTCGCCCTGGTACAGGCGGTAGAGCGCGTAGTGCTCGGGATTGAACTTGAGGTCGCCGAAGGCCGCCGCGAGGCCCGCGTGGCGCTTCCACGCGCGGCGCTGGGAGCGCGAGGGCTCGAACTCGCCGGCCACGACGCGCACCGGCACGCAGGCCTGGCAGTGGTCGCACCACGGGCGGTAGGTGAAGGCGCCGGAGCGGCGGAAGCCGGCGGAGACGAGGGCGCCGTAGGTCTCGGTGTCGATGAGGTAGCTCGGCGTGGCGACCTGGGAGCGCGCGAGCCGGCCCGGCAGGTAGCTGCACGGGTAGGGGGCCGTGGCGTAGAACTGCAGGTTCGCTATCGGGAGGTCGTTGAGCTTGGCCATGCTTCCTCGGTGGCCGGCCAGCGGCAGCCGGTCGGGGGGTATTGTATCGACTCGGCGAGCAGGTGCGCGAACTCGCGCCGCGGGATCTCGCGCGCGCCCAGCGAGGCGAGGTGGCGCGTGGCCTGCTGGCAGTCGATCACGCGCACGCCGAGCGCGCGCAGGCGTTCGACCAGCTTCACCAGGGCCACCTTCGAGGCGTCGGTCGCGCGCGAGAACATCGATTCGCCGAAGAAGACGCGGTCCAGGAGGATGCCGTAGAGGCCGCCGGCGAGCTCGCCGTCCCGCCACGACTCGACCGAGTGCGCGAAGCCCATCTCGTGAAGCCGCGTGTAGGCCGCCACCATCTCCGGCACGATCCACGTCCCGGCCTGGCCGTCGCGCGGCGCCGCGCATTCGGCCATCACCTGCGCGAACGCGGTGTCGTAGCGCGTCTCGAAAATCCCCTTCGCGACCGACTTGCGCAGCGAGCGCGAGACCTTGAGCTCGTCCGGAAAGAGCACCATCCGCGGATGCGGCGACCACCACAGGATGGGATCGCCCTCGGAGAACCACGGGAAGATGCCCTGGGCGTAGGCGTCCACGAGGCGCCGCGGCGACAGGTCGGCGCCGGCGCAGAGCAGGCCGTTGGGGGAGCGCAGCGCCCGGGAGACGGGAGGGAAGGGGTCGTCCGGGCGCAGGAACGGGATCACGGGCCGCTACTTTAGCAGCCCGGGGCGCTCCCCTTCCCGGAGGTCAGTACTGCGTCCAGGGCAGGCCGGCGTGGCGCCAGCCCCCCCGGGTGCCCCGGCGGCCTTCCTCGTCCTGGTCGCCCTCGAATCCCTCGAGGACGTTGAAGACGCGCGTGAAGCCCGCCTGCGCGGCGGCGGTCGCGGCGTGGTGGGAGCGCACGCCGCTGCGGCAGAGGAGGAGGATCGCCGCGTCGCGCGGGAAGCGGGCGGCCAGCTTGTCCACGAACGCGGGATCGGGACGGCGGGCGCCGTACGGCTGCCACTCGAGGAGCGGCACGTCCTCGACATGGCCCACGTACTCCCACTCCGGGCGCGTGCGGATGTCCACGATCGTCGCCGAGCCCTCCGCGGCGAGCTGGTAAGCCTCCGCCGGGGTCACGGCGCCGGCGTACGGGTAGCCCTTGGCGCGGACGCGGGCCGCGGCAACGTCGAAAAGGTCGTGTCTCTGCATGCTCGGGACTCCCGGAAACGGTGGATCCGGTGAATCCTAGCCATCCTGCATATTCCCGAAAAATACTTAATAATGCTATATTGAGAATCAATAGTTATGAGATAACCCGATGAATTTGCAGCAGTTACGCTACGCCTCCGCCGTCGCGCGCGAGGGACTTCACGTGTCGGCGGCGGCGGCGGCGCTCCACACCTCCCAGCCGGGGGTGTCGAAGCAGATCCGGGCCCTCGAGGAAGAACTGGGGGTGGAGATCTTCGTGCGCGAGGGGCGCCGGCTCACGGCGATCACGGAGGCGGGGCGCGAGATCCTTGCGGGGATCGACCGGATCCTGGCCGAGATCGCCAACCTGCGCGTCCTGGGCGACGAGAACGCGCACCCGGGGCGCGGCAGCCTCACGCTGGCGGTGACGCACACGCAGGCGCGCTACGCGCTGCCGAAGGTGGTGACCGCCTTCAAGCGGCGCTACCCCGAGGTGCACCTCAAGATGCTGCAGGGCAACCCGCGCCAGCTCGCGAAGGCGGTCCTCGACGGCGAGGCGGACATCGCCATCGCCACCGAGGCCCTCGCGGACCACGACGAGCTCGTGTCCCTGCCGGCCTACACGTGGCACCACGGCGTGGTCGTCCCGGCCGGGCACCCGCTCGAGCGCGAGAAACCGCTCACCCTGGAGGCCCTCGCGAGGCACCCGATCGTCACCTACGACGCGAGCTTCACGGGCCGCAGCGCCATCGACCGCAGCTTCGCCCAGCGCGGGCTGGCACCCGAGATCGCGCTCACCGCGCTCGATTCCGACGTGATCAAGTCGTACGCGGCCCTGGGGCTGGGCGTGGGCATCGTCTCCGCGATGGCCTACGACGCGCAGAAGGACCGCGGGCTCGCGTTCCTGCGGGCCGATCACCTCTTTCCGGCGCAGACCACGCGCATCGCCTTTCGCCGGGGAGCGCGGCTTCGCGGCTTCGCGCAGGCGTTCATCGGGATGTTCGTGCCGCACCTGGCGCGCGAGGCCCTGGAGCGGCTGGTGCGCGGCGTCGGCGAGGACTTCGAGATCTAGCGGCTTCGGGAATCAGCACTGCGCCCACTGGGCGCTGTAGGTGGCCAGCTCCCGCACCACCGCCCGGCCGTCCACCGGGGCCCGGGCGCGGTCGCCCATCTCCAGCTGCAGGCGGAAGCCGAACTTCTGGAAGAACGGCTCGAACATCTCGCCGCCGAAGGTGCCCACGGCGGCGATCTCGCGCTTGCCCGCGTCGTACTCGAGCAGGATCGTGGCCAGGGGCTGCGGCGCCGGCCCGGCCACCACGCGCGCGCCGGCCGAGGGGTCGTACACGCTGCGGTCGGAGCAGCAGGTGATGACCTTGCCGTTGCCCGCCACGGGGCTGGGCCCGTCGCGGTAGCCGATGAAGCTCACCTGGCGCGTGGGGTAGGTGAGCTTGTGCGCGCAGATGGCGGAGTAGGCGACGAGCGTGCGCTCGGGCCCCGCGCCGCCCTCCCAGCGGTAGGTGCCGCCGCTCTCGGTCTTCAGGTCGATGCCGCCCGGGGCGGGGCGGGCGAGGCGAAGCAGGAAGCAGGGCGTGGAGGCAAAGGGGTAGTCGAAGACGTAGTTGACGCCCGCGCGCAGCGCCTCGGGACGCAGGGGCTCGGAGCGCTCGTCCACGAGCACCGCGCGCCGGTAGAGGCGGGCCTTCAGCGTCGCGGCCTCGGCCTCGGTGGGGACGGTGGTGCACGCCGCCGAGGCGGCGCAGAGCTTCACGAAGTCGCGGCGTTCCATCCCGCGAAGATATCAGATCCCCCGCCTGCCTCAGGGGGAGGGGGGGATGGGCTTCACGCGGAACCAGGCGGCGTAGAGCGCGGGCAGGAAGACCAGGGTGAGCACGGTGGCCACCAGCAGCCCGCCCATGATCGCCACCGCCATCGGCCCGTAGAAGGCGCTGCGCGTGAGCGGGATCATGGCGAGCACCGCCGCCGCCGCGGTGAGCACGATGGGGCGGAAGCGGCGCACCGTCGCCTCGACGATCGCGTTCCACGGCTCGGCCCCCTCGCGGATGTCGTGGTCGATCTGGTCCACCAGGATGACGGAGTTGCGCATGATCATCCCGGCGAGGGCGATCGTGCCGAGCATCGCCACGAAGCCGAAGGGCTGGCGCGAGACGAGGAGGGCGGCGGTCACCCCGATGAGGCCCAGGGGCGCCGTGAGCACCACCATGGCGAGGCGCGGGAAGCTCTGCAGCTGGACCATCAGCACGGTGAGCATCACCAGCACCATCACCGGCGCCACGACCGCGATCGAGCGCTGGCCCTTGCCCGAGTCCTCGATGGCCCCGCCCATGTCGATGCGGTAGCCCAGGGGCAGCCGGGCGCGCAGGGCCTCGAGCTCGCGGTTCACCTGGGCGCTCACCGCGGGGGCCTGGACGCCGTCCCGGATGTCGGAGCGGACCGTGATCACCGGCAGGCGGTCGCGGCGCCAGACGATCCCCTGCTCGAAGCCGGAGGAAAGGCGCGCGACCTGCGCGAGCGGCACGGTGCGCCCGCGCCCGATGGGGACGGCGAGGTCCTTGAGCAGGCTCACCAGGCGGCGTTCCGAGGCGTCGCCGCGCACCACGACGTCGATCTGCCGGTCCTTCTCGCGCCAGGTGGTGACGGCCTGGCCGGAGATCACCGTGCCCACGTACTGGGCGAGCTCCTGGCTGGAGATGCCGAGGGCGCGCGCGCGGTCCTGGTCGATCTCGAGGCGGATCACGCGGCTCGCCTCCTCCCAGTCCACGTTCACGTCGCGCGTCGAGGGGTTGGCGCGCATGACGGCCGCGACCTCGCGGGCGATGGCGCGGATGGCCTGCTTGTCCTCGCCGACGACGCGGAACTGGACCGGGAATCCCACCGGCGGCCCGTTCTCCAGGCGCGTCACGCGCCCCCGCAGCTCCGGGAAGTCCGTGGCGAAGAGCTCTATGAGGCGCGCCCGGACCGCCTCGCGGGCCTCGTTGTCCTTCGCGTTGATGACGAACTGCCCGAAGTTGGCGTTGACGAGCTGCTGGTCGAGCGGCAGGAAGAAGCGCGGGCTGCCCGCGCCCACGTAGCTCACGAAGCTGTCGATGTTGTCCTTGAGCACCGCCTCGGCGAGGAGCAGCCGCTCGAGCTTCTCCACCTGCGCGTGGGTGGCCCGCAGCGAGGAGCCTTCCGCCAGCCGCAGGTCCACGATGAGCTCGGGGCGGTTGGCGGGGGGGAAGAACTGCTGCTGCACGAAGCGGAAGCCGAACACCGACAGGGCGAACGTCGCCAGGGTCGCGCCGATCACCCAGCCGCGATGCCCGACGCTCCAGTCCACCAGGCGGCGGAAGCGCCGGTAGAAGGGCTTGCGGTACACCGCGGCCTCGTCCGGCCGGTGGCCCGGGCGGTGCAGGTCGGGCAGCAGCTCGTAGCCCAGGTAGGGCACGAAGACCACCGACACGACCCACGAGACCAGCAGCGCGATCGTCGTCACGGCGAACATGGCGAAGGTGTACTCGCCGGTGGAGGAGCGCGCCAGGCCGATGGGCAGGAACCCGGCGGCGGTGACGAGGGTCCCGGTGAGCATGGGCATCGCCGTGGAGGTGTAGGCGAAGCTCGCGGCGCGCGCCCGCTCCCAGCCCTGCTCCATCTTCACCACCATCATCTCCACCGAGATGATGGCGTCGTCCACGAGCAGGCCCAGCGCGATGATGAGCGCGCCCAGCGAGACCTTGTGCAGGTCGATTCCCGCCAGCTGCATGAAGAGGAAGGTGACGGCGAAGGTGAGGGGGATCGACAGGGCGACGATGAAGCCGGTGCGAAGCCCCAGCGAGGCGAAGCTCACGAGGAGCACGATCGCGACCGCCTCGGCGAGGGTGCGCGTGAACTCGCCGATGGCGCGCTTCACCGCCGCCGGCTGGTCGTTGACGCGGTCGAGCTCGAGGCCGATCGGCAGCTCGGCCCGGACGCGCCTCACCTCCTCGTCGAGCGCCCGGCCCAGGGCGATGATGTCCCCGCGGGGCACCATGGACACGGCCACGCCGAGGGCTTCGCGGCCCATGAAGCGCATCGCGGGCTGGGGCGGGTCGGAGAAGCCGCGCGTCACGGTGGCGATGTCGCCCAGCCGGAAGGTGCGGCCGCCGGCTCGCACGGGCAGGGCGCGCACGCTTTCCACGGAGTCGAGGGCGCCGGTGGCGCGGATGTGGATTCGGTCGGTGGGCGTCTCGAAGCTGCCGGCGGAGGCCACGGCGTTCTGCTGGGCGAGCGCGGCGAAGACGACGGCCGGCTCGATGCCGAGGGTGGCGAGCTTGGCGTTGGCCACCTCCACGAAGATCTTCTCGTCCTGCTCCCCGATCAGCTCGACCTTGGCCACGTCCCTCACGCGCAGCAGGTCGGCGCGGATCCGGTCGGCCGCCTCCTTGAGCTGCGCGTAGTCGAAGCCGTCGCCCGTGAGGGCGTAGATGTTGCCGAAGGTGTCGCCGA
>CAZNWZ010000016.1:0-27988 GCA_964576455.1 uncultured Lysobacter sp. | reverse complement strand
GCGCGGTGCGCCGCCTCGGCGTGGCGCTCGCGCAGGGCTGGCTCATCGGTCGCCCTGGCGCCCGGCTCGCGTAGGCCCAGCGGCTATACTTCGCGCTTCACCCTCACTCCCCGCGATCCGCGCCTTGCTCCCGCGACTTGCGCTGGCGGCCGCGCTCCTCGCCGTCGCCTCCTGCACCCAGGCCCCCGACCCCGGTCGTGGTGCGCTCGCGCTGTCGGAATGCCGCCTGCCGGGGCTCGAGCGCGCGGTCCGCTGCGGCAGCCACGAGGTCTGGGAGGACCGCGCGGCGGGCCAGGGCCGGCGCATCGCGCTCAAGGTCGCCGTCATCCCGGCGCGCCGCCGCGGTTCGGAGCCCGATCCCCTGGTCGTCCTGGCCGGCGGGCCGGGGCAGGGGGCCATCGCGCTCGCCGCCCAGGTCGCGCCCCTCTTCTCGCGCCTCAACGACTCGCGCGACATCGTCCTCGTCGACCAGCGCGGAACGGGCGGATCCCATCCCCTCGACTGCGAGACCGACGAGGAGGGAAGCCTGCAGGCGATGTTCGAGGACGCGCTGCCGGAAAAGGTCGTGGTCCGGTGCCTGGAGTCGCTGGACGCCGACCCGCGGCACTACGCCACCCCGAGCGCGGTGGCCGATCTCGACGAGGTGCTGGGCGCGCTCGGCTACGCGCGCGTGAACCTCTGGGGCGGCTCCTACGGCACGCGCGTGGCCCTGGAGTTCATGCGCCGCCACCCCGCGCGCGTGCGCACGGCGACGCTGGACGGGGTCGCGCCCGCCGGGATGAAGCTGCCGCTCTCCTTCGTGAGCGACGGCGAGGCCGCGTTCGAGCGCCTGGTGGCCGACTGCGAGGCCGAGCCGGCCTGCCGCCGCGCCTACCCGGACCTGCGCCGGGAAGTGAGCGCCCTGCGCGCGCGCCTGGCGAGGCAGGCGCCCCGGGTCCGGATCGCCGACCCGGTCACGGGCGAGCCGCAGGAGGTGCGCGTCACGGAGAACGTGCTGCTCTCCGGGCTCTTCCGACCGCTGTACGCCCCGGAGATCGCGAGCCTGCTGCCGCTCGCGGTCGCGCGCGCCGCGGACGGCGACTTCAACCCGCTGCTCGCCCAGAACCTCGAGTTCACCGACGAGGTGGCCGACAACCTCGCGGTGGGCATGCACCTGTCGGTGGTGTGCTCCGAGGACGTGCCGCGGATCACGCCGGCGGACCTGGCCGCCGCCGCCCGGTCGTTCTTCGGCCGCGCGCTCGTGGACGACTTCCTCCGGGCCTGCCGGCGCTGGCCGCGCGCGGCGCTGCCCGCCGACTACTTCGACCCGGTCCGCTCCGAGGCGCCGGTCCTCATCCTCTCGGGGGGCATCGACCCGGCGACGCCGCCGCGGCATGGCGAGGCCGTGCTCGCGGGCCTGCCCAACGCCCGGCACGCGGTGGCGCCCAACCTCTCGCACGGCGTGAGCGGGCACGGCTGCGCGCCGCGCCTCATCGAGAAGTTCGTGCGCGGCGCCGACGCGAAGGCGCTGGACACGGCGTGCCTCGCGCGCATCCCGCGGCCGCTGTTCATGCTCCCGGCGGGGGCGCGTCCGTGATCGCCGTCGAGGGGCTCGCCAAGCGCTTCGGCGCGGTCGAGGCCGTGCGCGGCGTGTCGTTCACCGCGCCCGACGGGCGGGTGACGGGCCTGCTCGGGCCCAACGGCGCGGGCAAGACCACCACCTTGCGCATGGTCTCGACGCTGCTCGTCCCGAGCGGGGGCGCGGTGCGCGTGGACGGCATCCACGCGGCCCGCGACCCCCTGGCCGTGCGCGCGCGCATCGGGGCGCTCTCCGACGCGCGCGGGCTCTACGCGCGCCTCACCGCCCGCGAGAACATCGCCTACTACGGCGAGCTGCGCGGGATGTCGCGCGCGGCCATCGACGCCTCGGTCGAGCGGCTGGCGGCCTTCCTGGAGCTCGCGCCGCTTCTGGACCGGCCCACGGACGGCTTCTCGCAGGGCGAGCGCATGAAGGTGGCGATCGCCCGCGCCCTCGTGCACGACCCGCCCAACGTGATCCTGGACGAGCCCACCAACGGGCTCGACGTGATGACCACGCGCAGCCTGCGGGAGGCGGTTCGCGGGCTGCGGCAGGCCGGCAAGTGCGTGCTCTTCTCGAGCCACGTGATGCAGGAGGTGGCCGCGCTCTGCGACGGGATCGTCATCGTCTCGCACGGCGGCGTCGTGGCCGAGGGCACGCCGGAGGCCATCCGCGCGGCGGCCGGCTGCGAGGACCTCGAGGAGGCGTTCGTGCGCCTCACGGGCGGCGGGGAGGAGGCCTAGGTGCGGCGCGTGCTGGCGGTCTTCCTGAAGGAGATGCGCGACGCGCTGCGCGACCGGCGCACCGCCCTCATGGTGCTCGTGGCCTCGGTGATCTCCGGGCCGCTCACGCTGGTGCTCGTGGCCCAGTTCGTCTCCGGGCTGGAGGAGCGGGCCTCCACGCTCAAGGTCCGCCTGGCCGGCGCGCAGCACGCGCCCGCCCTCGTCAACTTCCTGCGGCGCGCCGACGTTGAGATCCAGGAGGCCCCCGCGGACTACGCCGAGCGCGTGAAGGCCGGGACCCTGGAGGCGGTCATCGTCGTCCCGCGCGACTTCCACGAGCGCTGGCTCGCCCACGAGGAGGCGCGCGTGGACCTCGTCTTCGACGACTCCCGCACGGAGTCCTCCCCCGCGATCCGCCAGTCCGAGCGCCTGCTGGAGGCGTTCAACCGCGAGACGGCCCAGCTGCGCCTGATGGCGAGGGGCGTGAGCCCTTCGGTGAACGAGAGCCTGAAGGTCGAGCGCGTCAATGCCGCCACGCCGAGACAACGAGGTGCCGTGCTGCTTTTCCTCATCCCGATGTTCGCCATCCTCGCGCCCCTGCTCGGCGGGATGACGCTCGCGATCGACGCGACCGCCGGGGAGCGCGAGCGCGGGTCGCTGGAGCCGCTGCTCGCCAACCCCGTGCCCACCGCCGCCTTCGCCGTGGGCAAGTGGCTGGCCGCCTGGACGAGCGCCACCGTCGTGGCGGCCATCACGCTGGCGGGCTTCGTCGCGGCCGCGGCCCTCTACGCCGAGAGGAAGCTCCCCGCGCTGCTGCAGTTCGGCCTGCCGGAGTACGCGCGCTTCGTGGCGATCGTGGTGCCGCTCGCGGCGCTCACGTCCGCGGCGCAGATGCTCATCTCCACCTACGGCCGCTCCTACCGCGAGGCGCAGACTTACGTGAGCTACCTCGCGACGGTCGTCTCGTTCGTCCCCCTCGTGGTGATGTTCAGCGGCGCGCGCGAGGCCGCCTGGCAGGCCGCCGTGCCCGTCCTGGGGCAGCTCATGGCGCTGCAGCGCGTGCTGCGCGGCGACGGCCTGGCGGCCTGGGACGCGCTCGTGCCCGCCGCGGTCTCGGCCGCGCTCGCCCTCGCCGCGGTGGCGGCGGTGGCGAGGCTGCTGCGCGACGAGCGCATCGTCTTCGGCCGCTCGTGAGCGTCGACCTCGCGCGCCACTTCGGGCCCGGCGGCACCTTCGAGCGCTCGCTCGAGGGCTGGCGCGTGCGGCCGCAGCAGCTCGAGTTCGCGCAGGCCGTGCTCGAGGCCATCGAGTCCGCCGGCGTGCTGATCGCCGAGGCGGGCACGGGCACCGGCAAGACCTTCGCCTACCTCGCCCCGGCGCTCGTCGCGGGCGGGCGCGTCATCGTCTCCACCGGCACCAAGACGCTGCAGGACCAGCTCTACCACCGCGACCTGCCGCTCGTGCGCGAGGCGCTCGGGGTGCCGGCGAAGGTCGCGCTCCTCAAGGGCCGCGCCAACTACGTGTGCCTGCACCACCTGGAGGAGTCGGCCGCCGGCGGCACCTTCGCCTCGCGCGAGGAGGCGAGGGACATCCACGCCATCGCGCGCTTCGCCGGGCGCACGGACTCGGGCGACAAGGCCGAATGCCTGCAGGTCCCGGAGCTCTCCGGGGCCTGGGCCCGGGCGACGTCCACGCGCGAGAACTGCCTGGGCTCGAAGTGCCGGCACTACGAGGACTGCTTCGTGATGAAGGCCCGCAAGGCGGCGAGCGACGCCGACCTCGTGGTCGTGAACCACCACCTCTTCTTCGCCGACGTCGTGCTGCGGGACGAGGGCGTGACCGACCTCCTGCCGAGCGCCAACACGATCGTCTTCGACGAGGCGCACCACCTGCCGGACCTCGCCCGGCTCTTCTTCGGCCAGTCGGTGTCGACGGCGCAGGTGGTCGAGCTCGCCCGCGACGCCCGCGGCGCCCAGATCCTGCACGCGAAGGAGACGCCCGCCATCGGCGAGGCCGCCCTCGCCGCCGACCGGGCGGCGCGCGACGTGCGCATCGCGCTCGGCACCGGCACGGGCCGCTTCGCCTCGGCCCAGCTCGACGCCAACCGGGGCCTCGCGCAGGCGCTCGACTCGCTGGACGAGCGCCTGGGCGAGCTCGGCGCGATCCTCGCCGCCCACGCCGAGCGCGCCGACGAGCTGCGCAACGCGCACGCGCGGGCCGTCGAGCTTCGCGCGGCCCTGGCCGCGTGGCGCGGCGGGGCGGGCGAGGGCGCGGTGCGCTGGGTGGAGGCCTACGCGCAGTCGGCGGTGCTCAACCGCACGCCGCTCGACGTGGCGCCGATCTTCGCGCAGCAGCTCGCGGGCGCGAAGCGCGCCTGGATCTTCACCTCCGCCACGCTGTCGGTCGGCGGCGACTTCGCGCACTACCAGTCGGAACTGGGCCTCGCGCAGGCGATCACGCGGCACTGGGAGAGCCCCTACGACTTCGCGGGCCAGGCGCTCCTCTGCGTGCCCGAGGGCCTTCCCGACCCCAACAGCCCGGGCTACACCGAGGCGGTGATCGAGGCGGCCTTCCCGGTGATCGAGGCGGCGAGGGGCCGCGCCTTCCTCCTGTTCACGAGCCTGCGGGCCATGGACATCGGGCACGCGCGCCTGATGGAGAAGCTCGCCGCCGCCGGCCTGGACTGGCCGGTGTTCCTGCAGGGATCGGCCGGCAAGAACGAGCTGCTCGAGCGCTTCCGCGACACCCCCAACGCCATCCTGCTGGGCAGCCAGTCCTTCTGGGAGGGCGTCGACGTGAAGGGAGAGGCGCTCTCGCTCGTGGTGATCGACAAGCTGCCCTTCAACCCGCCGGACGACCCGGTCCTCGCCGCGCGCATCGAGCAGATCAACCGCGCCGGCGGCAACGCCTTCATGCAGTACCAGGTGCCGCGCGCGGTGATCTCGCTCAAGCAGGGAGCCGGCCGCCTCATCCGCGACGAGACGGACCGCGGGGTGCTGATGATCTGCGACCCGAGGCTGGTCTCGAAGGCCTACGGCAAGCGCATCTGGCGGGCGCTGCCGCCGTTCCGCCGCACCCGCAGCCGCGATGACGCGGTGGCGTTCTTTCGCGGCACCGCCTGATCAGCGGCCCGGGGAGTAGTCCGGCAGCACCAGGCGCCAGCCGCCGGGGCAGCTGCGCACCTTCGGGAACCAGGCCTGCGCGGAATCGCAGTAGTTGAGGTGCAGCGGCCGCTGCGTGGGCAGTCCGGACTCGCCGGGGGCGGGTGGCGGCACCTCGGTGGTGGGCGGCGTGGGCTCGGAGCGGGCTACCTGCTCGCGATAGCAATCCCCGTACGGCCAGCACCCGTAGCCATAGGGCGCGGCGTAGCCGTAGGCGGGATAGCCGGCGTACGGGCCGCCATATCCCCAGCCCCAGCCGTACCAGAGCGGGTCGTACCAGCCCCAGCCCCAGGGCACGCCGAGGCTTACGCCCCAGCCCCAGTAGCCGCCGTGCGAATGCCCATAATGGGAGTGGCCGCCCCGATAGTGGCTGCCTTGGTAGTGGCCGCCGCCCTGGTAGTGGCCGCCGCCCGGGTGGTGACCTCCGCCACGGTAGGCCGAGCCGCCGGAATAGCCGGGCCCGCCGCCGCGGCCGCCCTGGGAGGCGCCCGGACCCGAATAGCCGGACCCACCGCGCCCACCCGCCCCGCTGCCGTGGCGGGAAGCCGCATCGGACACGGCCGACAGGGCGAGAAACGCCCCGGCGATGGCGACCATCAGAACCTTGCCGTTCGCATTCATGGAAACCTCCGGAATGCGTTGATTCCTGGGCTGACTCTAGCACCAACGCGCGGGGCGGGCCGCCGTTGACGTCAAAGAACATCGCAATGGCATTTCGTGCTAGCTTGCGCGCCTTTCCCCGCGATCCGCCCGCCGATGCCCCGCCTGGTCCTTCTGCTCGCCGCCCTTCTCCTGGCCACCGCCGCCGCGCCGGCGCGGCCGTCCGAGCCGCCCCCCCCCGTCAAGGCGCGCTGCGCCGCCTGCCACGGCGAGCAGGGGGAGACCACGAGCGAGGAGTTCCCGACGCTGGCGGGCCAGCACCCGGCGTATCTCCTGAAGCAGCTGCAGGATTTCCAGTCCGGCGCCCGCCAGAGCCTCATGAACCGGATGGTGCGCGGGCTCGGGGCGGCGGAGCTCGAGGCGATCGCGCGCTACTACGCGTCCCTGCCGCCTCCGGCGCCCGCCTCGCCGCCCTCGGAGCTCGCGGCGGTGGGGCGCTTCATCCACCTGCGCGGCAATCCGTGGTCGGGCATTCCCGCCTGCAAGTCCTGCCACGGCGCCGACGGGCACGGCACCGCGCAACTGCCGCGCCTGGCGGGCCAGCACGCGGCGTACCTCGAGCGCCAGCTCAAGGAGTTCACGCAGCGCAAGCGCACGAACGACAACGAGATCATGCACACGATCGCCGAGCGGCTCACCGCGCTCGAGGCGCGGGCCGTGGCGGAGTACCTCGCCAGCCTGAAGTGAGCGGGGCCTAGCGGCGCTTCTTGCCTGCCGGGGCGTCGGGCTTCGGCTCGTCCCTGGCGGCGGGCTTGGGCTGGTCGCCCAGGACGGACTTCAGGGGGCAGACGGAAAAGGCCGGGCATTTCCGGCAACCGGCGACGATCGCGATGGGGCAGACGGCCATGGCACCTCCCTGGGGAAGGCCGACTTTAGCACCTTGCCGCGCGTCAGGCCGCCACCGGGAAGGCGACGGAGGCGTCGAGCCCGCCGCCCTCGCGCGGCGAGAGGTCGAAGCGCGCGCCGTGCGCCTTCGCGATGCGCGCCACGATCGCGAGCCCCAGCCCCGCGCCGGAACGCCCGCTCCGGGCCTCGTCGCGGCGCGTGAAGGGCTCCTTCAGGCGCTCGACGTCGCCGGCGGCGATGCCGGGGCCGCGGTCCAGGACCGAGACGACCGCCTCGGCGCCCCGGCGCACGGTGCGCACCACGACTTCGCCGCCGCCGTGCTTCGCGGCGTTCTGCAGGAGGTTGTCCACGAGGCGCCGCACCGCCAGCGGCCGCAGCATGAGGGGCGGCAGGTCGGCGAGCTCGCAGGTGACCCGCGCGCCCGCGCGCGCCGCGCGCTCCGCGCACTCCCGGGCGAGCGAGGAGAGGTCCACCGGCGCGTGCGCCTCCGTGGCCTCGCTCCTCGCGAAGTCGATGAACTGGTCGATGATCGCGTTCATGTCCTCGATGTCTGCGACCATGCCCTTCTGGGTCGCCGCGTCGACGCGTCCCTCGAGCATCTCGGCGTCCAGGCGCAGTCGAGCGAGCGGCGTGCGCAGGTCGTGGGAGATCCCGGCGAGGAACGTGGTGCGCTCGCGCTCCTCGTGCTTGAGGCTCTCCTTCATGCGGTTGAAGGCCGCGGCGACGGCGCGCACCTCCGAGGGACCGGACTCGGGCACGGGCGCGGGGTCGCCGCCCTTTCCCAGGTCCTCGGCGGCGCGGGCCAGGCGCGCCAGGGGGCGGTTCAGGCGCCAGGCGATGAGCCCGGTGGCCGCGATGGCGATGGCCACGCCGGCGAGCATCCAGTAGAGCAGGGCGTCCGTGTTGTCGCGGTCGACGCGGTTGCGCGGGAAGGCCACCCAGAACTCGCGCTCGCGGGCGCGCAGCCGGACCACGAACTCGCCCGGCGCGCCGGGCCGGACGAACACCTCCGTGTCCTCGCCGAAGAGGGCCTTCAGGCGCTCGCGGAACATGTGCATGCCGGGGCGGTCGCCGGCCGGGCGCCCGGGGACCTCGCCGCGCGCGGGGAAGACGCGGATGCCTTCCTTCTCCGCCAGCCGCTCGAGGAACTCGCGCTCCGCCCCCGGGGGCAGGGTGCTCAGCGCGGCGTGGATCGTCTTCAGGTGGCTCACGAAGTGGCCGATGGCGAGGCCCATGCGCGGCTGCTGCACCTGCTGCCGGAAGATCCAGAACGAGGCCGCCTGCGAGGCCACCAGCGCCACGACCAGCACCGCGAGCGTGCGCCAGAAGAAGGAGCCGGCCCACCACTTCATTTGTGCGGCGCCCCGTCGGGGATGAAGACGTAGCCGAAGCCCCACACCGTCTGGATGTACCGCGGGCTCTGCGGGTCCTCGCCCAGCAGCTTCCTCAGGCGGGAGACCTGCACGTCGATGGAGCGGTCGAAGCTCTCGTGCTCGCGCCCGCGCGCGCGGTCCATGAGCTTGTCGCGCGAGAGCGGCTCGCGCGGGTGCTCGGCGAAGACCTTGAGCACGGAGAACTCGCCGGTGGTGAGGGGCACGGGCGCGCCGTCCTTCGTGAGGGTGCGGGTCCCCAGGTGGAGGGCGTAGGGACCGAAGGTGACGACGGTGTCCTCGCGGGCAGGCGCTCCCGGCGTGGGCGCGGGCGATTGCCGGCGCAGGACGGCGTTGATCCGGGCCACCAGCTCCCGCGGATTGAAGGGCTTGGCGAGGTAGTCGTCCGCGCCCATCTCCAGGCCCACGATGCGGTCCACGTCGTCGCCCTTGGCGGTGAGCATGACGATGGGCACGGCGTCCCCGCCGGCGCGCAGCCGGCGGCAGATGGCGAGCCCGTCCTCGCCGGGAAGCATGAGGTCCAGGACCACGAGGTCGTAGCGCGTGCGGCGGAAGTTGTGGTCCATGGCCGCGCCGTCGGGAACCGTCTCCACGGCGAAGCCCTGCTCCGTGAGGTAGCGCTTGAGCAGGTCGCGAAGGCGCAGGTCGTCGTCGACGACGAGGATCCGGTGCTTGGGCGGGGTGGGCATGGGAACCATCGTACCGGCGCCGGGGGCGGGGCCGCCGCCGGCTCGTTGTAAGGAGATGTTAACAGCGGGCCCGGGGAGGCCCTTTCCTTACAACCGGTTACCGATCGCGGTCGGCGCGGAAACGACTTCGCGCGTCTTCAGGACTAGGCTCGAGTCGTCAGCCACCCGGACTTCCCCCAACCCACTCGGAGATCACCATGAAAGCCCTCAAGATCCTCACCGCCGCCCTCGTCGCCACCTTCGCCGTCGCCGCCCAGGCGGGCCCCTACGGTCCCGGACCCGGGAACGCCGGCTACGGTCCCGGCTCCGGCAACTGCGCAGGCTTCGGCAGCGCGCCCGGCCAGGGACCCGGCGGCTGCGCCGGCGCGCGCGGCGCCGATCGCCTGAAGGCCGCGGACACGAACGCCGACGGCATGATCAGCCGCGCGGAAGCGCAGGCCGCGCTGCCCGGCCTCGCCGCGAGGTTCGACGCGATCGACGCGAACAAGGACGGAAACCTCACGCTGGCCGAGCTCCAGGCGGCCCGCGGCAGCTTCGCGCGTGGCGAAGGCTGGAAGAAGTGGGACGCGAACGGCGACGGCCAGCTTTCGCGCGACGAGGTCGCGGCCGCCCCGCGCCTTTCGCAGGCGTTCGACACGATCGATGCCAACCGGGACGGCGTGCTGACGGCCGAGGAGTTGCAGGCGGCCCACCGCCAGTTCGCCGGTCGCGGCGGGCGCGGGGGCTTCTGAGCGCCACCGGATCCCGGGCCGGCCAGGCAGGCGGCCCGGGCTGGTTCTAGAAAAAACTTTAAGTAAGAAGTGTAAGTAACTGAAATAAAAATATAACTTGGTTCAAACACCCGGCGATCCGGGCCGGTATAATGGGCGCCACTTCCCGCGCGCGCCCGCCCTTGAACCTCCTCGCGATCGAAACTTCCACCGAGCTCTGCTCGGCCGCGCTGTTGCGCGGCGAGGAGTTGTTCGTCGAGGAGGCGCTCGCCCCCAACCAGCACGCGGAGCACCTGGCGCCGATGGTCCGGCGCCTGCTGGCCCGGTCCGGCCTCTCGACCGCCGGCATGGACGCCTTCGCGTTCGGCCAGGGGCCCGGCTCGTTCACGGGACTGCGCATCGCCTGCGGCCTCGTCCAGGGGCTGGCGCTCGGCTCGGGCCGGCCCGTCGTGGGGGTCTCCTCGCTCCTCGCCCTGGCCGAGCAGGCGAACGCGAGCCGCGTGCTCGCCGCCCTCGATGCGCGGATGGGCGAGACCTACCTCGCCGCCTACTCGCGGATGGGCGGCGACTGGCAGGCGGCCATCGAGCCGGGGCTCTTCTCCGAGGGCGCGCTGCCGGCGCTGCCGGGCCGGGACTGGGTGGCCACGGGCAGCGGCTTCGACACCTTCGCGTGGCTGCGCGGCGCCTACCAGGGCCAGGTCAGCCACCGCGTGGAGGCCGACCTGCCGCGCGCGGGCGCCGTTGCCCGCGTGGCCGCGCGCAAGCTCGCGCGGGGGGAAGCCGTGCCGCCGGAGCAGGCGGCGCCCCTATACTTGCGGGACAAGGTCGCGTTGACCACCCTCGAAAGGCAGGCCGCGAAGTGAGCGCGCTTCCGCGCCCGGAGACGAGCTACCGGCGCATGGCCCCGGCGGACGTGGCCCTCGTCGCCGACCTCGAGAAATCGCTCTACGCCTTCCCGTGGAGCCTGGGCAACTTCCGCGATTCCCTCCAGGCCGGGTACGACTGCTGGGTCGCGTGCCACGGCGGGCAGGTGATCGGCTACGCGATCCTCATGGTGGCCCTCGACGAGGCGCACCTGCTCAACCTCGCGGTGGCGAGCGGGTGGCAGAACCGCGGCATCGGCCGCGCCTTCCTGGACTTCATGCTCGGCGTGGCCCGCCAGGCCGGCTGCCAGATCGTCTATCTCGAGGTGCGCCCGTCGAACCTCGCGGCGAGGCACCTGTACCGCGAGGCCGGCTTCCAGCAGATCGCCATCCGGCCCTCCTACTATCCGGCCCACCAAGGGCGCGAGGACGCGCTCTTCCTGGGGATCACCCTCTAGGCCATGCGCGACGAACGCATCCTGCGCGAACTGGAGCTCCTGCCCGTGGCCCGGCTCTACGGCCTCGTCGCCCCGCCTTCGCTCGCGGGCGCCGTGACGGCTCCTTCCGCGGGCGGGGCCGATGCCGTGGCGGACGCGGCCGCGCCGGTGCCGGGCGAGGCCAGGCGGACTGCGCCACCTGCCGCCGAAGCGGCGCGGCGAGCTCCGGCCGCTTCGGCGCCGGAGGCGCCGGCCGGGATCGCGACCCTGGGCTGGGAGGCGCTGCGCCAGGCGGTTCGCGACTGCCGGCGCTGCGCCCTGTGCGAGCAGCGCAAGCAGGCCGTCTTCGGCGTGGGCAACGAGTCGGCGCCCTGGCTCTTCGTGGGCGAAGGCCCGGGCGCGGACGAGGACGAGAAGGGCGAGCCGTTCGTCGGCCAGGCCGGCAAGCTCCTCGACGGCATGCTCGCGGCGCTGCGCCTCGCTCGCGGGCGCGAGGTCTACATCGCGAACGTGGTGAAGTGCCGCCCGCCGGGCAACCGGGTGCCGGCGCCGGAGGAGGCGGCCGCCTGCGCCGCGTTCCTCGACCGCCAGATCGAGCTCATCGCGCCCAGGATCATCGTCGCGCTCGGCAAGACGGCCGCCACGCGGCTCACCGGGAGCGAGGCGAGCCTCGGGAGCCTGAGGGGCCGCGTGCACGCTTATCGCGGCATTCCGCTCGTCGTCACCTACCACCCCGCGTACCTGCTGCGCAACCTCCCCGACAAGGCGAAGGCCTGGGAGGACCTGCTCTTCGCCCGGCGCACGCTCTCCGGCGCTTGAATCGGCCGGGCGCGTCCCCATGTTCGTGTTCGTTTCCAACCGCCCCCCGGAGGAACCCCTGCCATGCGCAGCATCCTGACCGCATTCGCCCTCGCCGGCGCCCTCGTGCTCTCCGGCTGCGGCTACAACGACTTCCAGACGAAGGACGAGCAGGTGAAGGCCGCCTGGTCGGAGGTGGTCAACCAGTACAAGCGCCGTGCCGACCTCATCCCGAACCTCGTGAACGTGGTGCAGGGCTTCGCCCAGCAGGAGAAGGACGTGCTCCTGGGCGTGACGAACGCGCGCTCCAAGGTGGGCTCGATCCAGATGACGCCCGAGGCGCTCAACGACCCGAACGCCATGAGGAACTTCCAGGCCGCGCAGGGCGAGCTCTCCAGCGCGCTCTCCCGCCTGCTGGTGGTCGCCGAGAACTACCCGCAGCTCAAGAGCGACGCCAACTTCCGCGACCTGCAGGCGCAGCTCGAGGGCACGGAGAACCGCATCACCACCGCGCGAAACCGCTACATCAAGACCGTGCAGGACTACAACATCCTGGCGCGCCAGTTCCCGACCAACCTCACGGCCATGCTCTTCGGCTACAAGGAGAAGGCCAACTTCACGGTCGAGAACGAGAAGGCCATCGCCGAGCCGCCCAAGGTGGACTTCTCGCCCAGGCCCGCCGCTCCCGCGCCGGCCAAGTGATCCGCGCCGGCGGCCGCCGCCTCGCGCGCGCGGCCGCTCCGCTCCTCCTCGCGCTCGCGGCCTTCGCGGCCGTCGCGGCGGACACGGTCCCCGTCCCGAAGCTCACGGGGCGGGTGGTGGACCTCACCGCGACGCTGGACCGCGCGCAGCAGGATTCCATCGCCGCCAAGCTCGCCGCCTTCGAGCGCTCGAAGGGCTCGCAGGTGGCGGTGCTCCTCGTGCCCACGACCGGCACGGAGACCATCGAGGAATTCGCCACGCGCGTGACCGACGAATGGAAGCTCGGGCGCGCGGGCGTGGACGACGGCGTCCTCTTCGTGATCGCCAAGCAGGAGCGGCGCATGCGCATCCAGACGGGGCGCGGCGTCCAGGGGGTGCTCACCGACGCGCTCTCGCGGCGCATCATCGCCGAGCGCGTCTCGCCGCGCTTCCGCGCGGGCGACTTCGCGGGCGGCATCCACGAGGGCGTGGACGCCATCCTCAAGGCGATCGAGGGCGAGTCCCTGCCCGCGCCCGCGCGGGCCGAGCGGCGGGGCCCGGCCGCGTCGGCGGCCTCCCTCGAGAGCTTCTTCTGGCTGGCGTTCGTGGTCGTGCCCATCGCCGGGGCGATCCTTCGCTCGCTGCTCGGCCGCTTCCTGGGGGCGGGCCTCACCTCGGGAGCCACCGGCCTCGCGGCCTGGATGGTCTTCGGGAGCCTCGCCATCGGCGCGATCGCGGCGGTCGTCGCCTTCGTCGCCGTCCTCTTCATGGGCTCGACGCGCCTGGGCGCCGGCGGCCGGGGCGGGGGCGCCTGGACCTCGGGGGGCTCGTGGGGCGGGGGCGGGGGTTGGTCTTCCGGCGGTGGTGGCGGATTCAGCGGTGGCGGGGGCGGCTTCGACGGCGGCGGCGCCTCGGGAGGCTGGTGATGGACCTTCGGCGATTCTGGCGGCACATCGTGATGACGCCCTGGAAGGCGCGCCAGGCCTTCCCGCCCCAGGCGCTCGAGTCGATCGGGCGCGCGATCGCGGCGCACGAGAAGCGGCACCGCGGCGAGGTGCGCTTCGTGGTCGAGGCCGAGCTGGGGACCTGGGCGCTCGTCCGCGGCACGGCGCCCCGCGCGCGCGCCGTCGAGCTCTTCCCCCGGCTGGGCGTCGATCGCACCGCGGAGCGAACCGGCGTGCTGGTCTACGTGCTGCTCGCCGACCAGCGGGTGGAGATCGTGGCCGACCAGGGCATCGCGGCGAAGGTGGCGCAAGGCGAGTGGCAGGCGGCGTGCGCGCTCATGCAGGAGCACTTCCGGGCGCGCCGCTTCGAGCAGGGCGCCGTCGCCGGCATCGAGGCGGTCTCCGCGCTCCTGGAGAAGCACTTCCCCTCGGGCGAGGGCAACCCCAACGAGTTGCCCGACCAGCCGATCATGCTCTGAGCGGGGACAGGTTGCAGAGGTGAATCCGCAACCTGTCCCCGCGAAGAGGCTCAGCCGTTCTTCGGGTCGGACTCGGAGGCGAGCAGCGCCTCGATCTCGCGCCGGCGCTTGTCGTCGAGCGGCGGCGCGGCGGCCTGCGCGGCGGCGGCGCGGCGGCGGCGCAGCATCGCCGCGAGGCCCGCGAGCCCGCCCACGACGAGCAGCGCCGGGGCGAGCCAGAGGACGGCGGTCGCGGCGTTGAAGGGCGGCTTGTAGAGGACGAAGTCGCCGTAGCGCTGCACCATGTAGGCGCGGATCTCGTCGTCCGACCTGCCCTCGGCGATCATCTTGCGGGTCTGCTGGCGCAGGTCCACCGCGAGCGGCGCGTCGGAGTCGGCGATCGTCTGGTTCTGGCACACGAGGCAGCGCAGCTCGTGGGCGATCGCCTTGAGCCGCGCCTCGACCTTCGGGTCGGCGTTGGCGATCTCGGCGGACTGCCCCCAGGCGGCGAGGCTGGCGGCGAGGAGGAGCGGGGCGAGAAGGCGCTTCATGCGTTGAGCTTCGCGAGCAGGGGCAGGAGGGTCTTCTCGAGGTCCTGCGGCGTGATCGGGCCGATGTGCTTGTAGCGGATGATGCCCTGCTTGTCGATCACGAAGGTCTCGGGCGCGCCGTAGACGCCGTAGTCGATCCCCACCTTGCCGTCGAAGTCCCAGACGGAGAGCAGGTACGGGTTGCCGTGCTGGCCCAGCCACTTCGTGGCGTCGGCCCGCGCGTCCTTGTAGTTGAGCCCGACGATGGGCACGATCCCGCGGCGGCTCATGTCGTTGAGCACGGGGTGCTCGACGCGGCAGGAGACGCACCACGAGGCCCAGACGTTCAGGAGCCACACCTTGCCCTTCATCTCCTCCGGGGAGAACTTCGCCTCGGGCTCGTGCAGCCTCGCGAGGGAGAAGGCGGGCGCGGGCTTGTCGATGAACGGCGAGGGGACCTTGCGCGGGTCCTTGGTGAGGCCGATGGCGAGGAACACGCACAGGGCCGCGAAGATCGCCAGCGGGACGAGGTACTTCGCCTTCATGGCTCAATCCCCCGTGGCGAGCGCGCCTCCGGCGGGCGCCGGCGAGGGCTTCATCGCGAGGCGGTAGCGGCGGTCGGCGATGGCGAGGAAGCCGCCCAGCGCCATCAGGAGGCAACCGCCCCAGATCCAGTCCACGAAGGGCTTGTGATAGATGCGGATGCCCCACGCGTTGCCCTCGACCTGCTCGCCCATCGAGACGTAGAGGTCGCCGGTGAGGCTCGCCTCGATGTCTGCCTCCGTCATCGTCTGGCCGGAAGCGTGGTAGATGCGCTTCTCGGGGAACATCTTCTTCACGACGTCCGGCGAGCCCGGACGGCGCACCTCGAAGATCCCCTGCATGGCGGCGTAGTTGGGGCCGGGCAGCTCGCGCGTGCCGGTGAAGGTGAACTCGTAGCCGCCGAGCTCGACCTTGTCGCCCGGCGCCATGCGCAGGTCGCGCTCGGTCTCGAAGCCCTTCACCATCGCCACGCCGATGATGAACGCGGCGACGCCCACGTGGGCGAGCTGCATGCCGTACCACGCGGCCGAGTTCGAGCGCAGCCGGGCGAGGAGCGGGGCCTGCGGCTGGCGCCGGATCCGGGCGCCGAACTGCACCGCGGTGGCCGCGATCACCCAGAAGGCCAGGAACAGGCCGAAGGCCACGAGCGAGGACCACTTGCCCTTCGCGAGCGGGACGATGATCGCGCAGGCCACGGCCACCGCGAGCGCCCACCTGAGGCGCGCGGCGAGGTCCGGGAGCTCCGCCTTCTTCCAGCTCGCCAGGGGGCCCAGGGCCATGAGGAAGACCGCCGGCGCCATGAGCGGGAAGAACACGGCGTCGAAGTAGGGCGGCCCGACCGAGATCTTGCCGAGGTTCAGGGTGTCGAGGACCAGCGGATAGAGCGTGCCCAGCAGCACGGCGGCCATCGCGATGGTGAGCAGCACGTTGTTGGCGAGCAGCATCGACTCGCGCGACACGGGGGAGAACTGGCCGCCGATGCCCACGCGGGGGGCGCGCAGGGCGAAGAGCACGAGCGAGCCGCCCACGACGATGGCGAGGAAGCCGAGGATGAAGACGCCGCGCTTCGGGTCCGTGGCGAACGCGTGCACCGAGGTGAGCACGCCCGAGCGCACGAGGAAGGTGCCCAGGAGCGAGAGCGAGAAGGCGAGGATCGCGAGCAGCACCGTCCAGCTCTTGAAGGCGCCGCGCTTCTCGGTGACGGCGAGCGAGTGGATGAGCGCGGTCCCCACGAGCCACGGCATGAAGGAGGCGTTCTCGACCGGGTCCCAGAACCACCAGCCGCCCCAGCCCAGCTCGTAGTAGGCCCACCAGCTGCCCAGCGCGATGCCGATGGTGAGGAAGCACCAGGCCGCGGTGGTCCAGGGGCGCGACCAGCGCGCCCACGCGCTGTCCAGGCGTCCCTCGATGAGCGCGGCGATCGCGAAGGCGAAGGCCACGGCGAAGCCCACGTAGCCCATGTAGAGCAGCGGCGGGTGCATCACCATGCCCGGGTCCTGCAGGAGCGGGTTGAGGTCGCGGCCGTCCTCCGCCGGCGGCAGCAGGCGCTCGAACGGGTTGGAGGTGGTGAGGATGAAGAGCAGGAAGCCGATCGAGATGAGTCCCATGATCCCGATCACGCGCGCGGCGATGCGCTCGGGCAGGTGCCGGGAGAGCAGCGCCACCGCCGCGGTCCAGCCACCGAGCATGAGGGCCCACAGGAGCATCGACCCCTCGTGGGAGCCCCAGGAGGCCGCGAAGCGGTAGTGGACCGGCAGGCGCAGGTTCGAGTGCGAGGCCACGTTCGCCACGGAGAAGTCGTTGTTCACGAACGAGGTCGCGAGGGCCGCCCAGGCGAGGAGCACGAAGAGGAACTGGCCGATCGCCACGGGCCGCGCGGTGGCGACCCACGCGGGCCTGCCCAGGGAGGCGCCCGCGAGCGGCAGGAAGGCCTGCGCGAAGGCGAGCAGCAGCGCGAGGACGAGCGCGAGCTGGCCGATCTCCGGGATCATCGCGTCACCTTCCCGCCCTGGCCGGCGAAGTTCTCCTTGGCCATGGGGTGGCCGGCCTGCTTGAGCGCGTCGGCGGCCTCCGGCGGCATGTAGTTCTCGTCGTGCTTGGCGAGCACCTGCGAGGCCTTGAAGGTGCCGTCGGTCCCGACGCGGCCCTCGGCCACCACGCCCTTGCCCTCCTTGAAGAGGTCCGGGAGGATGCCGGTGTACGTGACCGGGACGCTCTGCGCGCCGTCGGTGATCTTGAAGGTGACCGTGAGCGCGTCCTTCTGGCGCACGACCGTGCCGCCCTCGACCAGCCCGCCGACGCGGAAGTTGCGGTCGATGGGCACCTCCTTCTTCGCCACCTGCGTGGGCGTGAAGAAGAACACCAGGTTGGACTGGAAGGCGTTCAGCACCAGGGCGGCGGCAACGCCCAGGGCCGCGAGGCCCCCGACGATGGCCGCGGCGCGTTTAGTTCTCGGCTTCAAGATCGCGTTCCTCCTCGATGGCGGCCAGCGCGCGCTTGCGCCGCAGCCGCAGCGAAACCAGTTCGACCACGATGGCGGCCAGAAGTGCCCCGTAGGACATCCACACGAAGTAGGCCTGCCCGCCCATGGCCCAGAAGGCGTCCCAGCTCGACCACCAGAGGCTCATCGCGTCGCCTCCGCCAGGTTGCGGACCCACTGCGCCCGCCTCTCGCGCTCCAGGATCACGGAGCGCACGCGCACGAGCGTGGCGCCGATCGCGTACATCCACGCCGAGAAGCTCATCACGAGCATCCCGGTGAGCATCGTCACGTGCATGCTGGTTCCCTTGAAGCTCACGCTGGAGCCCTGGTGCAGGGTGTTCCACCACTGCACGGAGAAGTAGATGATCGGCAGGTTCACGACGCCGATGATGGCGAGCAGGGACGAGGCGCGGTCGCCGCGGCGCGGGTCCTCGAAGGCGTTGGCGAGCGCCATGTAGCCGAAGTAGAGGAACAGCAGCACCAGCTCCGAGGTGAGTCGCGCGTCCCACACCCAGTAGGTGCCCCAGGTGGGCCGGCCCCAGAAGGCTCCCGTCCAGAGCGCGACGAAGGTCATCAGGGCGCCGGTGGGCGCGATGGCCCGCGCCATCATCGCCGACAGCCGCGTGTTGAAGACGAGCGTGAGGCCGCAGTAGCAGGCCATGACGAAGTACAGGAACATCGACATCCAGGCCGTGGGCACGTGGATGAAGATCACCCGGTAGACCTCGCCCTGCTGGGCGTCGGTGGGCGCCACGCCCAGGCCGAGGTACAGGCCCCAGGCGGCCAGCACCGCCGCCAGGACGAAGAACCAGGGCGCCAGCCGGCCGGCGAGGCCGTAGAAGGTGGCGGGAGAGGCGAAATAGAACCAGTTCATGGGGTTGGGACGGTCTTCCCGACGCGGCATTGTCGCCCGGCCGGGGCGGCGGCGGTTGCGGGATCGCAAAATGCCATGGGGGGCACGGGCCTCAGTCCACGGCGATCTTGACGGCCGCGCCCACGGCCCAGGGCAGCCCCACCAGGGCGGCGATGAGGGCGGCCCCGAGCAGGGAGAGGTGCGGGGCGGGCGACAGGCCCGTGGCCTGGGCCTCCGCGGCCCCGGCGCCGAAGATCAGCACGGGCACGAACAGGGGCAGCGCGAGCAGGGCGAGCAGCATGCCGCCGCCGCGGGCGCCCAGGGCGAGCGCGGCGCATGCCCCGCCCAGCAGCGAGAGCACCGGCGTGCCGATGAGGAGCGACAGGGCCTGGATGGCCAGCGTGTCCGGGGCGAGGCCGTACTGCAGCCCGATGAGGGGCGAGAGCAGCGTGAGCGGCAGTCCCGAGACGATCCAGTGCGCGGCGATCTTGCCCGCGGCCCAGCCCAGGGCCGGGTGCGGGGAGAGCGTCATCTGCTCGAGGGAGCCGTCGATGTAGTCGGCGGCGAAGAGTCCCGGCAGCGCGAGGAAGGCCGCGAGAAGGGCCCCGACCCAGATCACGCCCGGCCCGATGCGCGCGAGCAGCTGCGGCTCGGCGCCGATGCCGAGCGGGAAGAGCGAGGCCACGAGGGCGAAGAAGGCCACCGTCAGCACCGCCTCGTCCGGGTGGCGCCAGGCGAGCCGCAGGTCGCGGGCCATGGCCCAGGCGAAGCCGCCCGAGAAGGAGCCCCGGGCCTGCTCGCGGCGCCCGGGATTCGCGCCCGCGGTCGCCTCGCTCACGCGAGCCTCAGCTCGCGCACCACGCCGGAGGCGGGAGCGAGGCGGTGATGGGTGGCGGCGAGCGCGAGGCCGCCGCCGTCCAGGTGGCGGGCGAGCAGGTCGATGAAGAGCGCCTGGCCGGCGTCGTCGAGGGCGGTGAGCGGCTCGTCGAGCACCCACAGCTCGGCCGGGTCGAGCGCGAGGCGGGCCAGGCCGATCCGGCGGCGCTGGCCGGCGGACAGGCGCCGCGCGGGGATGCGGCGGCGCTTCTCCAGCCCGACGGCGGAGAGCGCCTCGCGGCGCTCCTCGGCGGTGGTGCGGGCGCCGCGAAGGCGCAGCATGAACTCGAGGTTCTCGTCGGCGCTGAGGTCGTCCTTGAGGCCGGGCAGGTGGCCCGAGAAGGCGGTGCCGGCGCGCATGCGCTCCGGATCGGTCTGCGCGGGCTCGCCGTGCCAGAGGACGGTGCCCTCGTCGGGGCGCGTGAGCCCGGTCACGCAGCGCAGCAGCGTCGTCTTGCCGCAGCCGTTGGGGCCGCGCACGCAGAGCAGCTCGCCGCCGGCCACCTCGAACGACAGGCCGGAGAAGAGCAGCGCCGGCCCGCGCCGGCACGCGATGTCGCGAACCTGAAGGACGTCCGGCGATCCGCTGCGGTGCTTCGTCATCGCCGGCCTACGGGACGACCTTGTCGATCACCACGGCCACGTCCTTCGCGCCGGGCGCCACGGGCTTGCTGGTGCCGATGAGGTCGCCCGACTGCGTGACGGCGCCGCCGGCCTTCGACACCCGCGCCTCGATCACGACCGAGGGCGTGCCGGAAAGCGTCGCCGCGGGCGTCATCCCCAGGGAATCGTCGAGCACGAAGGCCCTGGGCAGCTCCCCGGCGCCGCCGCGCAGGATGGCGAGGGGGATGCGCGAGCCCGTTTCCGCGCGCGCGTAGATGAAGAGCGTGTCGGTCGGCGCCGCCTTGCCGGCGAGGGACTCGGCGAGCTTCACCGTTCCCGAGACCGTCTTGCCGGCGGCGGCGGGCTTGGCCGCCGGGGCCTTCGCGCCCAGCGGCGGCGGCGGCGCGGCGGCGGGGGCGGCCGGGACGGCGGGGGCCGCCGCGAGCAACTTCGAGGGCGGCTGCGGCTTGCCCGCGGCGGCCGCGCGGCCGCGCACGTCCTCGATGATCTGCCGGACCTGGTCGGCGTCCTCGGACCCCGGGGGCACCACCGCGTGGAGGCGCTCCCAGTAGGCGATCGACTCCGCGAACTCGCCGTCGTTGAGCTTGGCCGTGCCGGCGAGCGCGAGGGCCTTCGGGTGGCGCGGGTCGATCGCGAGCGCCTTCATCACGAGCGCCGTGGGCTCGCCCGAGAGATTGCGGCCGCGCGAGGCGGCGAGCGCGTCGGCGTAGTCGGCGAGGACCGACGGGTCCTGCGGGGCGATCTTCGCCAGGTGGGCGTAGGCCTCGACGGTCTTCTGCATCTTGCCGGTGGCCGCGTACGAGCGCGCGAGCAGCGACCAGCCCTGCACGTCGTCGGGACGGTCCTTCAGCTTCTGCTCGAGGAGCGCGACCATCTCCTCGATCTGGTGGTCGCCGGGCTTGGCGGTGGCCGCCGCCATGACCTGCGGATCGGCGGCCTCGGGGGTGCCCACCCAGCGGTAGAAGCCCACGGTCACCACGGGGATGGCGAGGGCGAAGGCCGCGGCCGCGATCCAGGGACGGCGCGCGGGCGCGGCGGGCGCCTCGGGGGCGGCGGCGAGGTCCTCCTCGGCGCGGGCGGCCAGCTCGGCGAGAGCGGACTCGCGCTCTTCCGCGGGCAGCAGGCCCACGGCGACGTCGTTCTCGATGTCGCGGCGTTGCCCGCGCAGGACGGCGAGATTGGCGTCGCGCAGCGACGGTGCCGGGCGCGCCCGCGGCCGCAGCAGCGGCACGAGCACGAAAGCGAGCGCCGCCACGATCAGCAGGGCGGCGACGATCCAGAAGGTGAGCATCGGGGGAGCGGCGGGAGGGGCGGTCAAGGCGACGGCGGATTATACCGGAGGGGCGGGCGCATTCCCGTTGCGAACCGTCAAGGGCCGGTTACAATGCGCCGGCACGAGCCCATCGCGTTGCGCAATGGCGCTCCACGACAACAAGAGGCGGGGAAGGGAGAGCATCCGGTGCGACACCAGTCGATCCTGGAGTACGCGCGCTTTCGCTATTTCAAGGCGGCTCTCGCGCTCTGCGCCCTGGCCGGCGCGGCCTACCTCTGGCACGAGCCTCCCCTCAAGCCCTACGGCGGCACCGGGCTCGGCTACGCCCTGGGCACCGTCGGCGCCCTGCTGATCGCCTGGCTCGCCTGGTTCGGCGTGAGGAAGCGCCGCTACGCCTCGCGGGCGGGGACGGTGCAGGGCTGGCTCTCCGCCCACGTCTACCTGGGCACGGCGCTGCTGGTGGTGGCCACGCTGCACACGGGGTTCGAGCTCGGCTGGAACGTGCACACGCTCGCCTACGTCCTCATGGTGGCCACGGTCGCGAGCGGGTTCTACGGCGTGTACGTCTATCTCTCGGTGCCGGGCCTCATGACCGACAACCGCGGCGACGAGACGCTCGACGCGATGCTGCTCAAGATCGCGGACCTCGACCTCGAGATCCGCGAGAAGGCGCTGTCGCTGCCCGACGCGATCCTGAAGGTGGTCAACGCCTCGCTCGACGGCACGCGCCTCGGCGGCTCGGCCCTGCGCATCGTCACCGGGCGCGACGCGGGCTGCCCCACGGCCGCGGCGCTGCGCGAGCTGCCGGAGACCGGCAAGCGCCTCACCGGAGAGGCCGCCAAGCTCAACCACGAGGTGTACACGCTCCTGCTGCAGAAGAGCGAGCTGCTCGCCCGCGCCCGCCGCGACCTGCGCTACAAGGCCCGCCTCGACCTCTGGCTCTACGTGCACGTCCCCCTGGCGGTGGCGCTGCTGGCCGCGCTCGCCGCGCACGTGGTGTCGGTCTTCCTCTACTGGTAGGCGCGCCCGGGAGCGAACGTGAGACTCCTCGTCATCTCGCAGAGCCGCAACCGCGCCGGCCGCCTCGTGCAGGTGCGCAAGGACGTCAACGCCGACTGGGTGCGCGTGGGGCGCAACGCCTCGAGCGAGGTCCTCCTCGCCGACCCGCGCATCGCCCTGAGCCAGGGCCTCATCGTCGACCGCAACGGACCCGTCTACACCGAGGGCGAGATGGGGACGACCACCAGCACCACGCGCAAGGCGGTGCGCTCGGTGCGCCTGAAGCCGGGCACCTCGATCGACGTCGGGCCCTACCGCCTGGCCGCGATCCCCGCGCCGGAGGGCTACGCCGGCGCCATCACGGTGGAGCTCGTGCGCCCGCCCGAGGAGGCGGCGCCCGAGTTCCTCGCCCGGGCGCGGCGCCTCACGCTCGCCTCGCTGGGCCTGCCGAAGCGGGGCATGGCGATCGCGCTCTTCGCGCTCGTGGCCGTCCTCTTCTTCCTCGTGCCGGCGGGGCGCGTCCTGGGCCTGCCCTGGGGGCAGCCCGAGGCGGTCGCGGTGGCGAGCGACCGGTTCTGGAACCCGGGCCCGGTGATGCTCGCGCACCAGCCGGTCGGGACGAAGTGCGAGGCCTGCCACGAGGTCGCGTTCACCCAGGTGCGGGACGCGGCCTGCCTCGAGTGCCACTCGCGGATCGGCCACCACGTGGCGCAGGCATTCAGGCCCGCGGTCCTCTTCGCCGGCACGCGCTGCGCCGAGTGCCACCGCGACCACAAGGGCGTGAAGTCCACGCACCGCGACGACGACCGCTTCTGCGTGGAATGCCACCGCGACATCCGCTCGCGCGCCAACGGCACGCAGTCGCAGGACGCGGCCGACTTCGCCCGGGACCACCCCGAGTTCCGGCTGACCCTGCCCGACGGCCGGGGCCTCAAGCGCGTGCGGCAGGGCGCCGGGAAGATCGAGGAGGCCTCGAACCTGGTCTTCCCGCACGCGGTCCACCTCGACCCGGCCGGCGTGCGCCATCCCGACAAGGACAAGGTGCGCCTGGACTGCGCGGCCTGCCACCGTGCGGACGCGTCCGGGCGCGGCTTCGAGCCCGTGCGCATGGCGGAGCACTGCCAGGAGTGCCATCGCCTGGAGTTCGAGCCCGCGGTGACCCGCCGCCAGGTGCCGCACGGACGTCCCGCGGAGGCGATGACGGTGGTGCGGGAGTTCTACGCCCACCTCGCGCTGAACGGCGTGAAGGACAGCTTCGAGAAGGCCTTCGGCGTCCCCGGCGAGGGGCTGCTGCGGCGCGCGGGCGAGCCCACGCCCGGCGAGCGGCAGGCGGCCCTCGCGCTGGCCGCGAGGAAGGCCGCCCACGTCTCCGAGGAGATCTTCGAGATCCGCCTGTGCCGCACCTGCCACGAGATCCAGCGCCGCGAAGGCGACGGGGGCGTGGACTGGGACGTCGCCGCGGTGCGCGCGGGCCACGCGTGGATGCCCTCGGCCCGCTTCGACCACAAGAGCCACGCGCAGGCGAAGTGCGCCGACTGCCACGACGTCGCGAAATCGAGGCGAAGCGGCGACGTGGCGATGCCGGCGATCGGGAGTTGCCGCGAATGCCACGGCGGCTCGCGCCCGGCGGAGCGGAAGGTGACCTCCAACTGCCTGCTGTGCCACGGCTTCCACGAGCAGAGGCACCCGTGGGACCCGCAGTTCAAGCCGAAGGCCGCCACGCGCGTGGCCGCGGGCGGTGCCGGTGCGCGCTGACGGGGCGAGGATCGCGGCGTGGCTCGCCGCGGTGGCCCTCGCGGCGGCGGCCGGCTGCGGCGGCGGCTCGGGCGGAGCCGGCTCGACCGGCTGCGGCGCGGCGAACTGCAACTCGCCCGCCGCCTTCCTCACCGCGGACGAGGTCCGGCGCGCGATCGCCCAGGCGGTGGGCGAGGCCCAGGCGCGCGGGGCCAGGGCCACGATCGCCGTGGTCGACCGCGTCGGCAACGTCCTCGCCGTGTTCCGCATGGACGGCGCCCGCGAGCGATTCGACCTCGTCTCGGGCCGCGGGGTCGTGGGCGGGCTGGACGGGATCCGCGACACGCTGCCCTCGGAGGCCGCGGCCATCGCGAAGGCGATCACCGGCGCCTATCTCTCGTCGTCGGGCAACGCCTTCTCGACGCGCACCGCCGGCCAGATCGTGCAGGAGAGCTTCCTGCCCGGCGAGGCGCAGGCGCCGTCCGGCCCGCTCTACGGCGTGCAGTTCTCGCAGCTGTCGTGCTCCGACGTGAACCGCCAGGCCTCGCACGGCACGGTCGGCCCGAAGCGCTCGCCCCTCGGCCTCGCGGCGGACCCCGGCGGGCTTCCGCTCTACAAGAACGGCGCCGTCGTGGGCGGCATCGGCGTGATCGCGGACGGCACCTACGGCCTCGACCTCGTGATCACCGACCGCGACGAGGACGTGGACGAGCTGGTGGCGGTCGCGGGTGCGGCGGGCCTGGCCGCGCCCGCCGACATCCGGGGAGACCGCATCACCGCCGACGGCAAGACGTTCCGCTACGTCGACTCGGAATCCCTCGCCGCGGACCCCGCGCGCGCGCCGGCCTTCGCGTCGCTGCCGGGCTCGCTCGTGGCGGTGCCGGGTTACGCCGAGGCGGCGGTGCGCTCCGGGACCGCGTTCGGCACGGCGGCCTCGGGCTATCGCGCCGCGGGCGGCGCCTTCGCCGCGCTGGGCGCCTTCACCCTCGTGGACGCCGCGGACATCGAGCGCTTTCCGCCGCGCGGCGGCACGGGGCCCGGCGCGCTCACGGCGGCGGAGGTCTCGCGCATCCTCGAGGAGGGCATCCGCCTCGCCAGCCGCGCGCGCGCGCAGATCCGGCGCCCGCTCGGCTCGCCGGCCGAGGTGTCGGTGAGCGTGGTCGACGCCAACGGCGACATCCTGGGGCTGGTGCGCACCGCCGACGCCCCGGTCTTCGGCACCGACGTGGCCGTGCAGAAGGCGCGCGGCGCGCTGCTCTTCTCCCATCCGCAATCGGCCTCGCTCCTCGCGGCCCTGCCGGCGGCGGCCTACGTGGTGCCGGACGGCGCCACCTCGTCGATCGCGGGCTACGTGGCGGCCTTCGGCGGCTTCGTGGGGGAAGGCGGGTCGCTCGACGGTCGCACGGCGTGGTCCACGCGCGCGATCGGCAACCTCCACCGGCCCACCTATCCCGACGGCATCGCGGGCACGCCGCCGGGACCGCTCTCGAAGGGCTTCGACACCTGGAGCCCGTTCAACGTGGGCTTCCAGCTCGACCTCGTCTACAACCAGCTCGTGAAGGGCGCGCTGGGCGACGTCTCGACGGGCTGCGCCGGGCGCGCCGCCGCCGGGGCGCCCGCCGGAGCGCCCGACGCCGGGCTCCGGCTCGCGAGGAACGGCATCCAGGTCTTTCCCGGCGGAATCCCCGTCTATCGCGCCGGCGCGCCGGTCGCCGCCATCGGGATCTCCGGCGACGGCGTGGACCAGGACGACATGGTGGCTTTCCTCGGGCTCGCGAACGCGGCGCGGGCGCTGGGCACGGGGTTCGGCCACGCGCCCCCGGCGATGCGCGCCGACCAGCTCGCGCCGCAGGGCGCGCGGCTTCGCTACGTGCAGTGCCCGCAGTCGCCCTTCAACGATTCGACGGAGCAGAACGCCTGTGCGGGCCTCTGAGCGCGCCCGCCCGCCGCTCGCCCCCCTCGTCCTCGCGGCGATGGCGGCCTGCGCGTGCCCGGCCGTGGCCCAGGAGGGGCTCAAGCCGCCGGTCAACGAGGACCAGCGGCTGCCGCCCGAGCGGACGCCCGATCGCGAGATCGGCCAGCGCCGGCCCGGCGACTCGAAGCCCCTCGAGTTCTTCCCGCCGCCGGCCGATCCCGGCCAGGTGCCGGGCCCGTTGCCCGCGGCCGCGCGGCAGACGCTCCCGGTGCCCGACCGCTGGCGGATCATGCAGGCGCTCGGGTTCAAGTTCCCGCTCGCGGATCCGTACAACCAGAACATCCTCAAGGGCGACCTGCCCATCGGCGACGACCCGGCCTTCAAGGAGGCCTTTCCCGGGCTCGCGCGCGCCCTCTCGCCCGACTGGTTCTTCAGCCTGGGCGTGGTGTCCGACACCCTCCTCGAGGCGCGAAGGCTGCCCACGCCGGTGGGCCTGCAGGCGACGGACCGCCCGGGATCGGTGGACGTGTTCGGCGAGGGCCGGCAGTCGACGCTCGCGCAGACGCTCGTCGTCTCGCTCGCGCTCATCAAGGGGAACACCACCTTCAAGCCGCCGGACTACGAGTTGCGCTTCGTGCCCGTGTTCAACGCCAACCGCACGCAGGTCGAGGAGGTGAGGGCGGTGCGCGCCGACCCGCGCGCGGGCACGAGCCGCGGCGACAACCACGTGGGCGTGCAGGAGCTCTTCGGCGACGTGCACCTGCGAAACGTCTCGACCCGCTACGACTTCGACTCGGTGCGCGTGGGCATCCAGCCCTTCATCTCCGACTTCCGGGGCTTCGTGTTCCAGGACGTGCCCTTCGGCGTGCGCCTGTTCGGCACGCGCGACAACAACCACTGGCAGTACAACCTGGGCTGGTTCCGCCGCCTGGAGAAGGACACCAACTCGGGGCTGAACGACGTGAACGCGCGCCTGCGGCGCGACGACGTCCTCGTGGCGAACGCCTACCGCCAGGACTTCCCCGTCCCCGGGTTCACCTCGCAGGCCACGGCGATCCTCAACGTGAACCGCGAGGGCGGCGGCGCCTACTACAACAACAACGGCTTCCTCGAGCGGCCCGCCTCGCTGGGCGACGAGCGGGCGCGCGACTACACCGTGGGTTACCTGGGCTGGAACGGCGACGGCCACTTCGGCGTCTGGAACCTGCAGGCCTCGGCGTACGCGGCGATCGGCCGCGACGAGCGCCACCCGCTCGCCGGGCGCTCGCAGGACATCCGCGCGGGATTCGCGGCGGCCGAGCTCTCGCGCGACTTCAGCTGGGTGCGCCTGCGCCTCAACGCGCTCGCGGCCACCGGGGACAAGGATCCCTTCGACGACAAGGCCACGGGCTTCGACGCGATCCTCGAGAACCCGCAGTTCGCCGGGGCGGACACGAGCTTCTGGATCCGCCAGGCCGTGCCTCTCGTGGGCGGCGGGGGCGTGGCGCTCTCCGGCCGCAACGGCGTCCTGCCGAGCCTGCGCTCCTCCAAGGACCAGGGGCAGTCCAACTTCGTGAACCCGGGCCTCCTCCTCCTGGGCATCGGCGCGGACGCGGACCTGCTGCCCGAGCTGCGCGTGAGCGCGAACCTCTCCTACCTGCGCTTCCAGGACACGACGGTGCTGGGCGTGCTTCGCAACCAGGCGCCGCCCGACCGCGAGATCGGCTGGGACCTCTCGGCCTCGCTGCAATACCGGCCCTTCATGAGCCAGAACGTCGTCCTCAACGCCTCGGCCGCGGCGCTCCTGCCGGGCAAGGGGACCCGGCAGCTCTTCGACGAGGACCGGCGCGGGCCGCAGTACTCGATCCTCGTGAACCTCCTGCTCGCCTACTGACCGCCATGACGCGACGACCGCTCCTCGCCCTCGCCGCCCTCGCCCTGGCCGCGGCCGTGAACGCCTCCTCCGGCCCCGAGAAGCCGGTGGCGCGTGCCTATGCCGCCCACCCGCCCGCCCCGGAGAGGCAATCCGCGGCGCAGGCCGGGGCCAAGAGCGCCGGCTGCACGAGCTGCCACTCGGCCACCGACCGGCACACCATGCACCAGAACCCGGCCGTGGTGCTCGGCTGCACCGACTGCCACGGCGGGGACGCGAAGGTGGAGAAGCCCCCGGGCACGCAGCGCGAGGATGCCGCCTACCGGGCCGCGCTCGAGCGCGCGCACGTGCTGCCGCGCTACCCGCTGGCGTGGAAATGGCCCTCGAGCG
>CAZNWZ010000015.1:0-28010 GCA_964576455.1 uncultured Lysobacter sp. | reverse complement strand
GGGCGTCGCGGCGCGCAGGCGCAGCGGGATCGCCTTCACCGTGCGCAGGTTCGCCGTCACGTCCTCGCCCGTCTCGCCGTCGCCGCGCGTGGCTCCGCGGACGAGCACGCCGTCCTCGTACGCGAGGCTCACCGCGAGGCCGTCGAACTTGAGCTCGCACGAGTACGCGACCGCCGTCGCGCCCAGTCCCTCCCGGCAGCGGCGGTCGAACGCGGCGACCTCCTCGTCGGTGAACGCGTTGGCGAGCGAGAGCATGGGCACGCGGTGCGCGACCTCGGCGAAGCCCTCGGCCGGCCGGGCGCCGACGCGCTGCGTGGGCGAATCGGGGGTCGTCAGCTCCGGGTGCGCGGCCTCGAGCGCGGCCAGCTCGGCGAACATCGCGTCCCACTCGGCGTCGGATATCTCCGGCGCGTCGAGGACGTAGTACAGGTGGTTGTGGCGCTCGATCTCGCGGCGGAGCCGCCGCGCGCGCTCCGCGGCCTCGCGCGGCGCCGGCATCGTCAGGCGAAGAGCCGCCGGGCGAGCGCCCCGCCCGCCGGGATGCCGTGGGCCTGCATGCGGGCCGCCACCGCCTCCAGCGAGCGGCGGATGGCGGCGAACCCCGCCGCGCCCAGGGGCCGGCGCTCGTCGTCCACGAGCTCGCCGCCGAGGGCCGCGCCGAAGGCCTCCGCGACCTTGCCCATCGCGTCGAACACGGCCACCGGGTCGGCCACGTGCGGGACGTCGAGGGCGAAGGTGAGCCCCGTGGCGTGGCCCGCCTCGCGCCGGGCGTCGCCTTCGGCCAGCCGCAGCGTCATCGCGGCCGTGCCGCCGGGGCCGCGGCGCTCGAAGGTGCCCGAGCCCGTCTCGGCGAAGCCGTTCTCGAGCGCGAGGGCCTTCACGCGCGGGACCGGGAAGGCGGCCCCGGCGCGGCCGACGAGGTTCACCGCCACCTCGACGTCGGCCTCGGCGCAGAAGCGGTCGAGCTCGCGCGAGCGCGCCGCGGCCGCGGCGGGGCTCTCGCGCTGGGACACCGCGTTGATCGAGGCGGCGAAGCCGGCCACCGTCTCGTTGAACGCGGCGATCTCCTCCTCGGCGACGGGGCCGGCGCGGCTCGCGAGCTGCAGTCCCGCGCGCAGCTCCCGCCAGGCGTCGCGGGGCGAGTCCTCCAGGGGCATCCACTGCTCGTCGACCAGTCCCTCGACGTGGACGGGCGTCGCGTGCGCCTCGAGCGCGTCGAGCAGCGGCTCCACCTGCGCGCGCGTCACGGGCTCGTCGGCCAGCACGAGCGCGATCGTGTCGATGCGTCCCGAGATCACGCCGGCGGGGGACTCCGCGGCGGCGGGCGCGCCGCCCGCAGCCGGCGCGAGCACCTCGTCGAGCGCGCCCAGCGCCGGGTCCAGCCGGGGCTCTTCCGGCAGCGCGCCCAGCACCGGCTCGCGCCGCTCGTCCGCGGGCTCGAGGAGCGCGTCGGGGTGGGCCCCGCGGAAGGCGGCCTCCGCGCGGCGGCGCGCGCGGCGCTCCTGCAGCGCGTTGTAGCCCGCCACGCCGGCCACGAACACGGCGCCGAGGGCGATGAGGGCGAGCTGCAGGTCGCTCATGGGGTCTCCTGGGTCCGGCGCCGCCTCAGGCGGCCTGCTTCCTCGCGAATTCCATGGCCGCCTCGATGTCGACTTCCACGATACGCGAGACGCCCGGCTCCTGCATCGTCACGCCGATGAGCTGCTGGCCCATCTCCATGGTGATCTTGTTGTGCGTGATGAAGAGGAACTGCGTCTGCGCCGACATCTGCTTCACCAGGTCGCAGAAGCGCTCGGTGTTGGGGTCGTCGAGCGGCGCGTCCACCTCGTCCAGCAGGCAGAAGGGCGCGGGGTTCAGGCGGAAGAGCGAGAACACGAGCGCGATGGCCGTGAGCGCCTTCTCGCCGCCCGACAGGAGCTGGATCGAGGCGTTCTTCTTGCCCGGGGGCTGGGCGAAGACCTGCAGGCCCGCGTCGAGGATCTCCTCGCCGGTGAGCCGGAGGTAGGCGTTGCCGCCCCCGAAGAGCGCGGGGAACATCTCCTGGAAGTTGGCGTTCACCGTGTCGAAGGTGCCCTGCAGGAGCTCGCGCGTCTCGCGGTCGATGCGCTTGATGGCGGCCTCCAGCGTCTCCACCGCCTGCGTGAGGTCGGCGGCCTGCGCGTCGAGGAAGTCCTTGCGCTCCCGGGCGGTGGCGAGCTCCGAGAGCGCGGCGAGGTTGACCGGGCCCAGCGCGGCGATCTCCTCCGTGAGGCGCTGGATCTCGGCCTGCATGCCCGAGGAGCGCACGCGCTTCTCGAGCTTCTCGGCGAGCTCCTCGCGGGTGGCGCCGGCCTCCGCGATCTGCTGCGCGTACTGCTCGGCGTGGGTGATCGCCTCCCGCTCCTTGAGGCGGATCTCCGTGATGCGCTCGCGAAGCGGTCCCAGGGTCTGCTCGGCGGCGAGCCTGCCTTCCTCGAGCGCGCGCAGCTCCTCGGTGAGGTGCTCCAGGCCCGCGCGGGCATCGGCCAGCGCGCGCTCGGCGTCGGCCTTGACCGCGAGCGCGGCCTGCAGGCGCTCGCGGACGGCGCCCTCCTCGAGCTTGCCCAGCTCCGCCGAGACGCCGGCGCGGGTGGTCCCGAGCGCGGCGATGCGCTCGCCCAGCGAGACGGCGAGCTGCCCCTGCGAGGCGACCTTGTCGTGGCAGCTCCTCTCGTGGAACCTCGCCTCCTGCACCGCGCGCTCGGCGGCCGAGACCGCGGCGCGCGCGGCCTCCAGCGCCTCGCGGGCGCCTCTCGCCTCGCCTTCCAGGCCCTGCAGCCGCTGCACGATCGCCTCGATCGCCTGCGAGCCGGCCTCCAGCGCATGCTGGGCCTCCTGCATCTCCAGGCGCTCCTTGTCCTCCTCGCGCTCGATGTCGGCGAGCTCCGCGCGGATCGCCTCGCGGCGGCGCTCGGCCTGCTCCGTGCTCTGCGAGAGCTTGAGGTGCTCGACCTCCAGCGCGTGCGCCGACTGGCGGGCGCGCCCCAGCTCCTCGCGCAGGCGCCGCGCCTCGTCCTGGGATTCGCGCACCAGCGCCTCGAGCTCGCGCAGCCGCGCCTCGACGGCGTTTCGCGCCGCGGCGACGGCGGGAAGCCTCGCCTGCAGGTCCTCGATCTCGCGCTGGCGCTGCAGCACGCCGTGCAGCTCCGACTGCGGGCCGTGGAAGACCACGCCCTGGCGGCCGAACAGGTGGCCCGCCTTCGACACCAGGAGCCCGCCGGCCGGCAGGACGCGCGCGAGCGCGAGGCCGTCCTCGCCCTCGGGCAGGATGAAGACGTTGGCGAGCGCGTCGCGCAGGTAGGCCATGACGCCCGCGCGGGCGCTGGAGACCACCGAGGCGAGCGGCTTGAGGTGCGGGGCCGGCGCGTCGGCCTCGGGGGCGCCGCGCTCGACGAAGACCGCGAAGCTCCCGGGGGGCGCGTCGCGAAGGAGCGCTTCCAGGGCGCCCTCGTCGCCCAGCCTCGCCGCGTTCAGGCGGACGCCCAGCGCGGCCTCGACGGCGTCGTCCCAGCCGGCCTCGACGTGGATGGCCTGCCAGAGGCGCTCGGCGCGGTCCAGCGCGTGGGTGCGCGTCCAGTCGGCGAGCCGCGAATTGGTGTCGAGCTTCGCCTGCTGGGCCTCGAGGGCCTTGAGGGCGGCCTCGAGGGTGGCGGCCTCGCGCGTGCGCTCCTGCAGCGACTGCTGCGCCGCGCGGCGCTCGTCCTCGAGGGCGGGAAGCCTCGCCTCGGCGGCCTGCTGCGCCTCCTCGAGCGCCTTCACCTGCCCGGCCAGCCGCTCGCGATCCGCGCCCAGCGCGGCGAGCTTCTCGGGCTCGGGGAAGACGAGCGCCATGTTCTCCTGCTTCAGGCGGTTCTTGCGCGCCTCGAGCTGGGACAGGAGCTTCAGCGCGTGCGACTCGCGCGTCTCCTCCACGCCCTGCGCCTGCTCGGCGGCGGACATCTCGGACTCGGCCGCGCGAACCGCGGCCTGCGCCTTCTGCTGCCGCTCCTCGAGCGCCGGCAGCCGGTCGCGCGCCGCGGCGTGATCGGCCTCGCGCTGCGCGATGGCCGCGCGGGCGCTCTCGATCTCGCCCTCCCAGCGCCCGCGATCGGATTGCGCGTCGGCGATGCGCCGCTCCACCTCGGCGATCTCGGCGGCCAGGGACTCGAGCTGCGCGCCCATGCGGCGGCGGTTCTCGCCCAGGAAGGCGATCTCCTGCTCGAGCGACTGCACCTCGCCGTTGGCCGCGTAGAGGGCGCCCTGCAGCGACGAGAGCTGGTCGGTCTCCTCGTAGTGCCGGCTCCTCAGCTCCTCGAGCGCGCGCTCGGACTCGCGCAGCCTCGCGGTCTCCTGCTCGAGCTGGACCTGGACCTTCTGAACCTCGTTGGCGTAGCGGTTCCTCGCCTGCTCCGCCTCGCGCAGGCGCGTGTACGCGAGCAGGTTGTGGTTGAGCGCGAGCTGGGCCTGGAGGTCCTGGTAGCGCGCGGCCACCTCGGCCTGCTGCGCCAGGCGCTCGAGCTGCGAGTCGAGCTCGGCCCGGATGTCGCCCACGCGCGCGAGGTTCTCCTTGGTGTCCTCGAGCCGGAGCTCCGTCTCGCGGCGCCTCTCGCGGTACTTGGAGACGCCCGCCGCCTCCTCGAGGAACACGCGGAGCTCCTCGGGCTTGGAGGTGATGACGCGCGAGATCATGCCCTGCTCGATGATCGAGTAGGCGCGCGGCCCCAGGCCCGTGCCGAGGAAGATGTCCTGCACGTCGCGCCGCCGAACGTGCTGGCCGTTGATGTAGTAGCTGGAGTCGCCGTCGCGCGAGAGCACGCGCTTCACGCTGATCTCGGCGTACTGCGCCCAGGCGCCGCCCACGCGGCCGAGCGTGTTGTCGAAGACGAGCTCGACGGAGGCGCGGCCCACGGGCTTGCGGTCGGCCGAGCCGTTGAAGATCACGTCGTGCATGTGCTCGCCGCGCAGCTGCCTGGCGCTCGATTCGCCGAGCACCCAGCGCACGGCGTCGATGACGTTCGACTTGCCGCAGCCGTTGGGGCCGACCACGCCCACCAGCTGGCCGGGCACCGCGATCTGGGTCGGGTCGACGAAGGACTTGAAGCCGGAGAGCTTGACGGAGGTGAGTCGCAAGGTAGTGATTCTTATGAAGAAACCCCACCGGGCCGGACGGCCGGTGGGGCTGGGGGTTCGCGTACAATCGCCGATTCTACCGGATCGATCCCCCCTGCCCAATGGCCTCGCGAAAGACACCGAAAAAGGACTTGACAGCCTCCCTGCGCGCCCTCGGCAGCGGCCCCCTCGCCGCCGCCTCCCGCGACCTCGAGACGTTCCCCAACCCGAATCCCGGGCGCGACTACGCGATCCGGATGGAGATCCCCGAGTTCACCTGCCTGTGCCCGAAGACCGGGCAGCCCGACTTCGCCACCCTGCGCCTGGCGTACGTGCCGGACGCGCGCTGCGTGGAGCTCAAGAGCCTCAAGCTCTACGTCTGGTCGTACCGCGACGAGGGCCGCTTCCACGAGGCGGTCACGAACGAGATCCTCGACGACCTCGTGGCCGCCACGCGCCCGCGCTTCATGCGCCTCACCGCCGAGTTCTTCGTGCGCGGGGGCATCTACACGACCGTCGAGGCGGAGTACCGCATGAAGGGCTGGGCTCCCGCGGAGCGCGTGGATCTCGGTCCCTGGGAGGAGTAGGGGAGGAAGGAAGCACTGCTTTCAACACGCAGGAGGCGGAGGCCCTCACTCCCCCGGCTTCGGGGAATAGGTGACCACCACCGCCGTCGCCTCCCCGTCGAGGGCGCGGCCGCGGTGCGGCAGTCGCGCGTCGAAGTAGACGCTGTCGCCGGGCTCGAGCACGATGCGCCGGCTGCCGGCCTGCCACTCCACCCGCCCGCTCAGCACGAACATGAACTCCTCGCCGTCGTGCTCGAAGAACACGTACTTGTCGATCTGCGAGGGGAAGGTGAAGAGGAAGGGCTCCATCCGCTTGTCGCGGCGGTTGTCGGCGAGGCTCACGTAGTCGTAGCCGAAGGCCGTGCCGCCGCGCACGACGGGGCGGCGCTCGCCCGCGCGCACGACGGAGAGCCCGCCGTCGGGCTTCTGCGACGGCGTGTGCAGCAGCTCGGTGATGTCCGTCCTCAGCGCCGCCGCGATGCGCGAGAGCGAGCCGATGGGCGGCACCTTGCGCGAGTTCTCGATCTTCGAGAGGTAGCCCTTGCTGAAGCCCGTCATCGCCGCGAGCCGGTCCAGGGTGATGCCCAGCTCGCCGCGGCGCTCGGCGACGCGCGTGCCGATCACCTTCTCGACCTCCGGCGCCGGCCGGCTCACGCCCCGGCCTCCCGCAGGGCCGGCAGCCGCGCCTCGTTGGCCGCGAGCGCCGCGGAGTACTCGAGAATGCGCGCCGTCTCGCGCGCCGCCGCCTCGCCCGCGAAGCGCGCGAGCAGGTGCAGCGTCATGTCGATGCACAGCGACACGCCGCCGCCGGTGAGCACCGCGCCGCAGTCGACGAGGCGCGCCTCCCGCGCGCGCACGGCGGGATGCCGGCGGGCGAGGAGCGCGAGCGGCGAGGCCTCCGTGCCCGTCACCTCGCGCTTGGTGGTGGCCGCGCGGCCGTCGAGCATCCCCGCCGCCGCGAGGATCATGCCGCCGGTGCACACCCCCGCCGTGCAGGTGCCCGCGCCGTAGCGGCGCAGGAAGGCGAGGGTGTCCGGGGCGGCGGCCTCGCGCTCCCAGCCCGGGCCCCCGGTGACGATCAGCACGTCGGCCGGCGGCGCGTCGGCGTAGCCGTGGTGCGCGAGCACCGTGAGACCGTTGGCGAGCTCGACGGGGCCGGCTTCGCGCGCCACGAGGAACATGCCGACCTGCGGGGCCACGCGGCGCGCCATCGACAGCACGCCGTAGGTGGCGAGGTCGATGGGCTCGGTGCCTTCGTAGACGAGGATCGCCGCTTTCATCACGCCTCCCGTGTTTCCCGCCTCCGCCGGTCGGGAAACATCGCCGGGAGGGCGGGGGCGACCGCAATCGCCTTTGTTTTCAGCAAATTAACAGAATTCCCCTAGCGAAGCCAACCTCGGGGCAGGCCTCATGTTGACAAGAAGTTTCCCGATGGGCAATATCGTCCCCCATCCCGCGGCGAGCGCGACGCCCCGGGGAAAGCACACCGCGACGCGCCCCCGTTTCTCGCAGGCCGAGTCACCCACCTCCCCGGGAGATCGTCATGTCGAGCAAGTCCGAGAAGCAGTCCCCGCCCCCCGCGCCTTCCCGCCGCCGCTTCCTGGCCGCCGCCACCACGGGCACCGCGATCGCGGGCTTCCCGGCCATCGTGCGCGCGCAGGCGCCCCTCACGCTGCGCTTCCAGAGCACCTGGCCCGTCAAGTTCATCTACCACGAGCTGGCGGTGGACTACACGAAGAAGGTCGCCGAGATGACCGGCGGGCGCGTGAAGATCGAGATGCTCCCGGCGGGCGCCGTGGTGCCGGGGCTGCAGGTGATGGAGGCCTCGAGCAAGGGCGTCCTCGACGGCGGCCACGGCATCCCGGCGTTCTGGTTCGGCAAGAACACCGCCTTCGGCCTCTTCGGCGCCGGCCCGGACTTCGGCATGGACGGCAACCAGCTCCTGGGCTGGATGGAGTACGGCGGCGGCCGCGAGCTCTACGCCGAGATCCTCGCCGCGGCGCAGCTCGACGTGGTGAGCTACCACTTCTGCCAGGTGCCCTGCGAGCCGATGGGCTGGTTCAAGAAGCCCATCAAGACGCTCGCGGACCTGAAGGGCCTGAAGTTCCGCACCTCGGGCCTGGCGGTGGACATGTTCAACGAGCTGGGCATGTCCACGGTGCAGATGGCGCCGGCCGACATCGTCCCCGCGATCGACCGCGGCGTGCTCGACGGCGCGGAGTTCGCGAGCGCCACCGACGACCGCATCATGGGCTTCCCGGACGTGGCCCGGTACTACTTCCAGCAGAGCTACCACATGTCCAACAACTTCTGCGAGGTGATGTACAACCGCAAGAAGCACGACGCGCTGCCCGAGGAGGTCAAGGTGATCCTCCGGCACGCCGCCCACGCCGCGAGCGCCGACGGGCTGTGGAAGGAGATGCACCGCATGTCGCAGGACCTCATCGAGCTGCAGCAGTCGAAGAAGGTCTCGGCCTTCATCACCCCGAAGTCCATCCTCGACGCCCAGCTCAAGGCCTGGAACGCCGTGATCCGCAAGCGCTCCGCCGAGAACCCGCTCTTCGCCAAGGTGGTCGACTCGCAGAAGGCCTGGGCGAAGCGGGTGATGTACTGGCACAACACGGTGCAGGTCGACCAGAAGGCCGGCTACGCGCACCACTTCGGCAAGGGGCCCCTCGCATGAGCGCGAGCACCGCCGCCACGGCCGGCGCCGCCGAAAGGCTTCACGGCCACCTGGAGCCCACGCCGAACGGCTCGGTGTACCTGAAGCCCGCCGAGATGGAGTGGAAGCCCTCGCAGTTCGAGGGCATCGACATCAAGGTGCTCTACGAGGACCGGGCGCGCGGCGAGATGACCTGCCTGCTGCGCTGGCAGCCGGGCACGACCCTGCCCTTCCACAAGCACCCGGAGATCGAGCAGACGTACGTGATCTCGGGCTCGTTCTCGGACCACGACGGCATCGCCCGCGCCGGCGAGTTCGTGTGGAGGAAGCCGCAGTCGATGCACGAGACCCACAGCGCCGAGGGCTGCGTGATCCTGGCGATCTACCGCAAGCCCAACATCTTCAGGAACAGCGCCGGCTTCGACCCGGGCGGCAAGCGCGTCCCCACGGACCGCACGCCCGCCACGCCCCAGGCGAAGGCCTGAACGCGACCCGCCATCCCGCAACGCAACCGAAAGAGACAAGCATGTCGAAAGCAGAGGAAAAGCTGGCCGCGCTCGGCCTCGAATTGCCGGTGGCGGCCGCCCCGGTGGCGAACTACGTGGGCTTCACGGTGAGCGGCAAGACCGTGTACGTCTCGGGGCAGCTCCCCTTCAAGGACGGCAAGCTCCTGGTGACGGGCCGCCTCGGGGCGGGCGTCTCCATCGAGGACGGCTACGCGGCAGGCCGGCAGTGCGGCCTCAACATCCTCGCGCACCTGAAGGCCGCCTGCGGCGGCGACCTCGACCGCGTCTCGCGCGTGCTGCGCCTGGGCGGCTTCGTGAACTCGACGCCCGAGTTCACCGACGCGCCCAAGTGCGTGAACGGCGCCTCGGACCTCATGGTGGCGGTGTTCGGCGACGCGGGTCGGCACGCCCGCGCGGCCGTGGGCGTGGCGAGCCTGCCGGCCGGCGCGGCGGTCGAGGTGGACGCGATCGTCGAGCTGAAGTAGGCGCGCCATGAACCCCAGGATCCGCTACTACGGCTGGTCCGCGCTCGCGATCGAGTCGGAGATCGGCGCCCTCTTCTTCGACCCCTTCTTCCGCGAGTACTGCGGCGCACGCTGGTACGGCCTCGAGGATTTCGCGCACGCCTCCGTGGTGTGCGTCACCCACGGCCACGAGGAGCACTACCTGGACACCCCCGCCGTCGTGGCCCGCAGCGGCGCCGACGTGGTGGGAACGAAGGCGGTGTGCGACTACCTCGCCTGGCGCTCGAAGGTCCCGCGCGAGCGCCTGCATCCCGTGCAGCCGTTCTCGCCGGTGAAGGTGCGCGGCTTCGACATCACGACCTTCAAGTGGCAGCACCGCGACATCAACCTGTGGAAGGCGCTCACGAAGGCGGTCTTCCAGGGCAACGCCACGCAGCTCTCCTGGGCGTGGTCCAGCGCCACCAACGCGCCCTTCTATTCCGACTACACCGGATTCCACGTGACGCTGCCCGGCGGGCTCACGGTGCTCAACTACAACGAGGGCTTCAACACCAAGATGACGGACGCGGAGATCGCCGAGATCGGCGGCCGCCTGCGCACCGACGTGCTGCTCGCGGGCATGCAGCTCGACTTCACGGAGGACGTGGCGCGCGGCGCGGCGGCCCTGAAGCCGGGCATCGTCGTGCTCTATCCCCCGCACGACCACTTCCACCGCATGATGGGCGCCTCCTCCCGGCCCTGGGCGGAATTCAAGGCGGCCGTGGAGCGGCGCTTGCCGAACGCCAAGGTGATCGTCGCCGAACCCGGCACCGCGATCGACGCGGTGACGGGCGAGACGACCTTCACTCCGCCTGTCTCGGCAGCCGCCTGAGGGCCGTGGGGGGACGGGATTGGCAAAGGGCTCCCCTCTCCCTTGGGAGAGGGGCCGGGGGTGAGGGTCGTTAGTCCCTAGCCTTCCTTGCGAAGCCCCGAGGCGAGGCTCGCGGCCACGATGAGCGAGCCGCCGATCCAGTCCTGCGCGCGCAGCGTCTCGCCCGCGAGCCAGTACGAGGCGGCCGCCGCCACCACCAGCTCGAAGAGCAGGATCACGATCGCGCGGTTGGCCGGCACGCGCGAGAGCCCGTACTGCAGCGCGAGGCTCATCGCGAGGAGCGCGAACCCCACCGCGAGCCAGATCGGCCAGCTCGCGGCCGCCGCGCCCATCGCGGCCGGCACCGTCGTCGGCGCCCAGGGCAGGTAGAGGACGGCGGCGGCGGTCACGCCCGCCCAGATCGCGAGCGACTTCGTGGTGTCGCGCAATCCGGCGAGGGCGCGCACGAGCACGTTGCCGAGCGCGAAGAGGAACCCCGCGACCATGCCCAGCCACTCCGCGCGCGACGAGGGCCAGGGCGCGCCCCTCTCCGGGTGCCACAGCATCACCGACGCGCCCGCGAGCGCGACGGCCATCACCAGGGCGCCGCGCGCGTCCAGGCGCTCGCCCAGCAGGACGCGCGCGAGGGGGACGGTCCACAGCGGCGCGAGGTAGAAGAGCAGGAGCACCCGCATCACCTCGCCTTCGAGCACGCCGATCACGTAGGCGAGGTTGCTCCAGCCGATCGCGAGCCCCATCGCGAGGCACGCCCCGGGCGCACGCGCCACGTCGCGCCAGTGGCCGAGGAAGACCGCGGTGCCTGCGAGGAGCGCCACGCCGTAGGTGAGCGCCGAGGCCCACGCGCCGTCGAGCCCCGCCGCGCCCAGCAGGCGATACGGGTACCAGACGACGCCCCACAGGGAGGCGCCGACGAGGAGGGAAGCGACGGGGAGCGAGGGGATGCGCGGCACTTTCGGGCATCATTCTACCGTCCCCCCCACGCCCTTCCCGATGAACGCCAGCGCGATCCTGCACGTGACGAGCCTCTTCGGCGGCGGCGTCGACCGGCACGTCCGCGACATCGCGCGCACGGTGGCACGCCCGCAACTCGTGTGGCACGCGGGCGAGGGCGTGGACGTGATCGAGGATGCGCGGGCCGGGCGGTTCTTCCCTCTTCGCCCGGGGGCGGTCGGCGACGGGCTCGCGCGCTGGCTGCGGGGGCGGCGCGTGGGCCTCGTGCACCTGCACCAGCTCACGCGCGCGTCGCGCGAGCGCGCGGAGTGGGCCTGCAGCGCCCTGGCCGCCCCGCGCATCGCGACGCTGCACGACATCCTCTTCCTGCGAGCCGACGCCTTCACGGCCCGCGACCCCCTGGCGCCGGACCCGGCCTGGCTCGCGCAGACCTCCCGCGTCCTTCGCGACTCGCGCGCCGTGCTGGCCCCCTCCCGCTGGCTCGCCGACGTCGCCGCGCGACACGTCCCGGGCCTCCTCGTGGACGTCGTCCCCAACGGCGTCGTCCCACCCCTGCCTGATCAGATTGGAAGACCTGACCTGATCAGGGAGGAGTTCGCGCGGGCGCGGCCGGAGCGCGTGGTGGCGCTGCTGGGCGCGCTCGGCCCCCACAAGGGATCCGACCTCGCCGAGGCGGTCGCGGCGGCGCTCGAGGGCACCGACATCGCGCTCGTGGTGATCGGCTACCTCGACCGGCAGCTCCACCCCGGCTGGCGCGTCCCCGGACGCCTCTTCGTGCACGGCGCCTTCGCCGAAGGCGACGCCCCGGGACTGCTGCGGGCGTACGGCGCGAGCCTCGTCGTGATGCCCAACGCCGTTCCCGAGAGCTTCAGCTACGCGCTCTCGGATGCCTGGAGCGCGGGCATCCCCGTGCTCGCCGCGCCGCGCGGGGCCCTCGCGGAGCGCATCGGCGCGCAGGGCGGCGGGTGGCTCCTGCCGGAGTCCTCCGACGCCACGCTCGTCGCCCGCGAGATCCGCGCCCTCGCGGGAGGCAGCCGGGAGGCGGAGAGGGCGCGCGTACAATTGGCGCTCGCGCGGCCCGACCCGGCGCGCATTCCGCCCCTCGACGCCATGACCCGATCCCTCGACGCCTTCTACGCGCGCTTCGGCATCGACCCGGCGGCACCCGAGACCGCGGACGCCGCCGCCATCGAGGCGCTCGTGGCGAGGAACCTCGACGGGACCCTCTTCCGCAGCGAGCTCGTGCGCCTGTGCGACGAAATGGCGCAGACGCTCGCCGCCCTCGAATCCACGCGAAGGCGCGCGACCGACTTCGAGGCCGAGGCCCGCGGCTGGATCGCGAAGCTCGAGGCCGACGTCCGCGCCGTGCAGGAGGAACTTCGCCGCTCGAACGAGGCGCGCGAGGCGCTCGCGAAGGAGGCCGACCTCCTGCGCCTGAACAAGGAGGCCCTCGACCGGCTCCCCTCGCCCGTGCGCCGCCTGCTGCTCAAGCTCGCCTTCGATGCGCGACGTTGACCTGAGCGTCGTCACCTTCCGGCCCGAGACCGAGCTCCTGGCATCCCTTCTCGGAAGCCTCGCCGAGGCCTCCGGGACGCTGCGCCTGCACCTCCTCGTGCAGGACAACAGCCCCGAGCCGGAGCACCTCGAGGCGATCCGCGCGATGCCGGAGCTGGCGACAGGGGCCTTCGCGAGCGTGGACGTGCAGCGCTCCGGGGAGAACCTGGGCTTCGGCCGCGGCCACAACGCCAATGCCCGGCGCAGCCAGTCCCCGTGGCTGCTGGTGATCAACCAGGACTGCATTGTCGAGCCGGGGGCGCTCGAGCGCCTGGTGGAGACGGCGGCCGCGGACGACGCGAAGGTGGCCGCCTGGGAGATGCGCCAGATCCCCTACGAGCATCCCAAGGCCTACGACCCCGCCACCCTGGACTCGCCGTGGGCGAGCGGCGCAGCCACCCTCTTCCGCCGCGAGGCCTACGAGGCCGTGGGCGGATTCGACGAGGCGATCTTCCTGTACGGCGAGGACGTGGACCTTTCCTGGCGGCTTCGGGCGCGCGGCTGGCGCATCACCTACCAGCCGCGCTGCGCGGTCGTGCACCGCACCTACCGGGAAGCGGGCGAGGTGAAGCCGCTTCAGGTCCTGGGCGGCGTGCAGACGAACCTTTGCCTGCGCATGCGCTACGGGGGCCTCGCCCGCATGGCGCAGGGCTTCACGATGCTCGCCGCCGAGATCCTCGCGCCGGGGTCCTTTCCCGGGCGGCGCCGCGGGCTGGCGCTCGCGGGGCTCAAGGCGATCGCGCGGGCGCCGCATTTCCTGCTCTCGCGCGTGCCCTCCACCGACGGCTTCCGCCCGCAATTCGCCGGCTGGGGCTACGAGACGCGCCGCGACGGCGCCTTCCACGAGATGCGCTCGCGCCGCGAGCACCCGGACGACCCGCGCCCGCGCGTGTCCATCCTCATCCGGACCGTGAACCGCGCCGCCTGGCTGCGCGAGGCGCTCGCCTCCTGCGCCAACCAGACCTGGGACAACCTGGAGGTGGTGGTCGTGGAGGACGGCGAGCCCGCCTCGCGGGAGGTGATCGACGCCTTCCGCGGCCGCCTCGACATCCGCTACGAGGCCACGCGCGAGTGCGGGGGCCGCTCGCGGGCCGGCAACCGGGCCCTGGCGCTCGCCACGGGCGAGTGGCTGAACTTCCTCGACGACGACGACGTCCTCTTCGCCGACCACGTGGAGGTTCTCGTGCGCGCGGCGCTCGCCACCGGCACGCGCGGCGCATACGGCCTCGCGTGGGAGACGAAGATCGTCGTGCGCGACCGCGGTCGGGCCGACTACGAGGAGACGATGCACGCCACCGTCCACCGCCAGCCCTTCGACCGCCTCACCCTGTGGCACCACAACTACCTGCCCATCCAGGCGGTGCTCTTCCACCGCTCGCTGTACGAGCGGCACGGCGGCTTCGCCGAGGACATGGACCAGCTCGAGGACTGGAACCTCTGGACGCGCTACACGCTCGAGGACGAGTTCGTGCTGGTGGAAAAGACGACCTCGAAGTACCGCGTGCCCGCCGAGACGCGCGGGGCCGCCGAGCGCCAGGCCCTGCTCGACCGCGCCTACGCCGACGCGCTCGAGCGCCAGAGGAGCCTCCTGGTCACCGCCTCCCCGCGCGAGCTCTCCGAGATGGCCGACGCCTATGCCCGCAGCCAGGCGCTCATGATGGTCACGCGCCAGGACATGAAGCGGTTCCTGGTCGGCCACCGCCTGCTGGGGCCGCTCGTGGCGTGGCGCAAGCCCGTCGTGGAGAGGCTGCGGCGCTGGCGGCTGATCCGGTAGGGACGAAGGTCGCCGGCCGGCACGGCGGCGGACCTGTGTAGACTGTGCCCCCGGACAACACGGGAAGCGTCCCTCCGCGATGAAGTGGCCCACGGTCGAACAGATCTCGGCGATGGCGACTCTGCCGCCCGGATTCCGCTTCGAGTTCCTCCGGCGCGACGACGTTCCCGCGCTCGTCGAGGCGATCGGGCGCTGGCATCCGGACATCGCCATCGGCGGCGGCAGCTGCTACCTGCGCGAGCGCTTCTACGACGAGCAGGTGCAGTTCCCGGGGGGGCCGGACCGCAACGTCCTCGTCGCGCTGTTCCGGCACGGCGACGAGATGGCCGGCATGTGGTCCTGGGAGAAGGAGCCCGACTCGCTCTCGCTCTACGCCCGCCTGATCGTCATCTCGCCGCAGTACCGAAGCGCCAAGCTGGCCACCACCGTGATGCCGCTGGCGGAGCTGGCGGGCCGCGCGATGGGGGCCGAGTTCTTCTTCGGGCTCGCGACGCTCAAGATCCCGCACATGCAGCACGCGCTCGAGGCGGTGGGCTGGCAGCTCATCGGCTTCACGTCCGGATACGACCAGGAGCAGGTCGCCCCGGGCGTGGTCAAGCGCGTGTTCGAGGCCGTCTATTGCAAGGTGCTGGTGCCGGAGGACGAAATCGCGCGTCCCGACCCGGCGAACCTCACGCCGCGCGCGCGCGCGCTGTTCGACGCCCTCTTCCCGGCCGCGGCGCCCGCGCCGGCTCCGCCTGCCGCGAGCCCGGGGGGCGGGTCGTGAAGTGGCCCGTCATCCAGGCGCTTTCGATGCTGGCGCCCCTGCCTGGGGGATATCGATACGGAAGGCTCGATCGCGAGCACGTCCCGGCCGTCATCGCGGCGCTCCAGGCGTGGTACCCCCAGATCGCCGTCGGGGGATCCAGCTGCTACCTGCGCGAGGACTTCTACCGCGAGCGGGTCGCGCTGGGCGACGATCTCGACAGGGACGTGTACGCGGCCCGGATCCTGTTCGGCGACGAGATGGTCGGTTTCTGGTCGTTCGAGCGGGAAGACGACTCGCTGGCCATCTACGGGCGCCTGATCGTCGTCGCGCCGGCCCATCGGGGCGCCAGGCTGTCGGTGCACGCCCTTTCCGGCACCGAGAGCATCGGGCGCGCCATGGGAGCGGCGTTCATGTACACGCTCGTCACGCTGAAGGAGCCCTACGGGCAGCGCTCGCTCGAAAGCGCGGGATACCGCCTGGTCGGCTTCTTCCCGGGACGCGACCGGGAGGAAGTCGCGCCCGGCGTGGTGAAGCGCATGTACCAGGCCGTCTACGCCAAGCTGCTGGCGCCCGCGGACCAGGTGCACTGGCCCGACTCGAAGAACCTGTCGCCCCGGGCCCGGTCGCTCTTCGAACTGCTCTTTTCGGATGCCATCCCGAAGGGATAGGTGATTCTCCGCGCGCGGGCGGCGCCTATAATGCCCCGCATGGACGCGCAACCGCCTTCCGCCGGCCTTCCCTTCACCGGGGAGCGCTTCGTCCCCGGCGCGCGCGGCGAGATCTGGGTGGAGCACTGGCACCGCTACCACTTCGCGGCGCAGTTCGCCCACGGCCTTCGCGTGGTGGACGCCGCCTGCGGCGAGGGCTACGGGTCCGCCCTCCTCGCGCGCCACGCCGCGAGCGTCGTCGGCGCCGACCTCTCCCCCGAGGCCGTCGCGCACGCGAGGCGGGCCTACGGCGGCATCGCCAACCTGTCCTTCGTCCAGGCGCCCTGCACGGCGCTGCCGCTGCCGGACGCGTCGGCCGACCTCTTCGTGAGCTTCGAGACGGTGGAGCACATCCGCGAGCAGGAGGCGTTCCTCGACGAGATCGCGCGGGTGCTCGCGCCCGACGGCGTCCTGCTGCTCTCCTGCCCCAACAGGCGCGAGTACAGCGACCGGCGCGGCTTCGCCAACGAGTTCCACGTGAAGGAGCTGTACCGCGACGAGCTCGCCGCGCTCGTGGCGCGCCGCTTCAAGCACGCGCGCTGGTACGGGCAGCGGCCCAGCTTCTTCTCCGTGATCGCGCCCGAGCCGCGCGCCGAGGCGGGACACCTCGCGGAGGTGGCCGAGGCCAACCCCGCCGACGCGTGCCCCTCGCTGGGCGAGCCGCTCTATTTCCTCGTCGCCGCGAGCCGCTCCGTGGGCACGCTCGGGATGCTGCCCGCGACGCTCTCCGTCCTCGCCGACCGCGACGACTGGGTCCACCGCGACTACGAGAAGGTGATGCGCCACCTCGAGACCGCCGGCGCGCAGCTGCGGGAGATGGCCGGCCACGTCGAGGCCCTCGCGAAGGCGCGCGAGGAGGCGATGAAGTCCCGCGACGACGCCCTCGCCTGGGCCGGCCAGCTCGAGAGCCGCCTCGCCCAGGCCGAGCGTACCGCCTCCGAGCAGTCGCGCCTCCTCGCCGAGCAGGGCCGCGAGATCGACCGCCGCGCGGGCCTCGCGTGGTGGCTGCGCCTGCCCTTCCTGCGCCTCCTCGGCCGCCGCAATTAGGCCGACACCGTGAAGTCGCGGGCGTCGGGCGCCTCTAGCGGCGCTCGAAGGCGGCGGCCTCCTTGAGGCCGACCTGGTCGAGGAGGTCGGCGCGGGCACGGCGGACTTCGCGGTCGGCGGGGTCCGCGTCGGCCCGGGCACCGAGGGCGGCGAGGGCGTCGTACCAGAGGCCGGCCTCGGCGAGGGCCGCGGCGCGCGGCACGCCGGCGAGGCCCTGGAGCTTCGCGGCGAGGGCGGGTTCGAGCGCCACGCGGCGCAGGGCGCCGGCGGACAGGATGTCGGCGGAGCGGTTATCGGCGTCCGGGACGATGGCGACCGACCATTCGTACTCGGTGCCCTCGGCGAGGCTCACGCCGTGCTCGCGCAGCGAGAAGCGGTGGATGCCGGCGGTCTGCGCGCCCGCGAGCACGACCTCCTTGGCCGGCGCGGGGCTGCGGCCGTCGACGAGCGTGAGCTCGATGCGCACGGGCGAGGGCCGCGAGATGAACCAGTAGAGGTCCGGCTGCGCCTCGAGCGTGTGCCCCACGTGGTCCGGGGCCAGCACGGCCACCACCGGCGCGGCGCTCGCGGTGCCGCGCGTGGCGCCGCCCACGCGGCGCTGCGGCGCGCCGCGCGCGGGCGGCCTGTAGGCCACGGCCGGCGCCGTCTTCGGCACGGCGGGCGGCCCGGCAGCGCCGGCGCTTCCGGGCGAGGCCGGTGCGTCCTTCGGAGCCTGCGCGAGGGCGATGCCGCCCCAGGCGAGGAGGAACGCCAGTGCCCATGGCCCTTTCATGGTCCTTCTCCTTTCGCTTCGCGGGGCGGCGCCGCCCCGGCAATCCGGTGGACACGCACCGGCACGTCCTTGCCCTTGAGCGTCACCTCGCCGATCGGGACGGCGGCGAACCGGCCCTCGAGCAGGGCCAGCGTCGCCTCGCTCGCGTGGACGCGCAGCACTTCGTCCGCGCCCACCGGCGACTTGTCGAAGCCCTCGAGCCGCGAGGCCACGTTGACCGTGTCGCCGATCACCGTGTACTCGAGCCGCTCGGCGTTGCCGAAGCTGCCGGCCACCACCGGTCCCGTGTGGATGCCGGCGCGCACGCGCACCTCCGGCAGCCCCTCGGCTTTCCACCGCGCGTTGAGGCCGCGCAGCGCCTCGCGCATGGCGAGCGCGCAGCCGACGGCGGCCTGCGCGTCGCGCCGCCGCTCGGCGTCCGATTCGTGCGCGAGGGGAACGCCGAACACGGCCATGACCGCATCGCCCACGAACTTGTCCACGACGCCGCCGGCGCGCGCGACCTCGCCGGCCATCGCGTTGAGGTAGCCGTCCAGCCACGCGGCGAGCCGCGCCGGCTCCATTCTCTCCGAGAGCGTGGTGAAGCCCTCGATGTCGCTGAAGAGCACGGTGGCGACGAGCCGCCGCGGCGTCGGCCGCCCGGTGGGCGAGAGGATCTCCTCGCGACGCTCCCAGAGCTCCTCGGCGACGGTGCGCGGCACGTAGCGCGAGAAGAGCCCCAGTGCGGTGGCGCGCTGCGCGCTCTCGAACCGCGTCGCATAGACGGCCGCCAGGAACGCCCCCACGATCCAGGCGTAGAGGCCCGCCACCACGGGCAGCCACAGCGACGCCCCGAGGAAGGCCGCCAGCGCGACCGCGGCGACGGCGGCGAGCGCCGCGGCGTTGGCGCCGGCCAGCCGCCAGCGGCCGTGGATCGTCCAGCCGAGCGCCGCGGCGGCGAGCGCGCAGGCCCCGATCCAGAGCGCCTCGGCCCAGCCGGGCAGGACGCGAAGCGGGGGATCGCCGTCGAGGGCGTGGCGCACGAGCTGGTCGGCGGCCTCGCCGTGCACGACCACGCCGTGCTGCTGCTCGCCGCGGCGCCGCGACAGCGGCGTGGCGAACTGGTCCTTCACGCTCTCGGCCGTCACGCCCAGCAGCACCATGCGCCCGGCGACCTGCTCGCGCCCGACGCGCCCCTCGAGGAGCGCGGTCAGCCCGACCACCGGGAAGGGGCGTTCGCCGCGGCGGAAGTCGAGGGCGAACTGGTACCCGGCGGCGTCGGCGCCGGCGTAGCCGCCGTCGTCCGGCTCGAAGGGCACGAACGTGGCGCGCCCGAGCGCGAGGTGGGAGGGATCGGCGGCGCCCGGACGCGGCGCGACGCCTTCCCGCGCGAGGTGGGCGAGCGCGAGCAGCAGCCCGAAGGAGGGCCGCGTCTCGCCCCCGGCGTCGGCGTAGAGCAGGCCGCGCCGCACCACGCCGCCGCGGTCGAGCGGGAAGTCGGTGAAGCCCACGCGCCCGCTGCCCTCGAGGGCCGGCGGGCCCGGGATCGCCGTGCGGCCCGCGGTCGGCAGCTTCGCCGCGCCGATCACCGGCGCCTCGCGCAGGGCCGCGGCGAGGCGCTCGCCGCCCGGCGGATACGCGATGTCGCGGTAGAGGTCGATGCCGATCACGCTGGGCGAGGCCGCGCGAAGGCGCGCGATCGCCTCCGCCAGCCGCTCGTCGGCCAGCGGCCAGCCCCAGCGCAGGATGTCGGCGTCGTCCACCCCCACCACCACGACGCGCGGCGGCGACCTCGCGCCCAGCCCCGCGCGCGCGACCGTCATCAGGTCGTAGGCGAGCAGCTCCTGGTCCTCGAGCGCTCCCGGCGCGCGCAGCGCGAGCACCGCGACGAGCGCCGCCGCGGCCATCGCCGCGATGGCCACGCGCGGGCGGCCCAGGGCCTTCGCGGCCGCGGCGTACCTCATTGCCAGTTCCCGATCAGGAGGAAGGGCGCCCAGTAGCCCGGATGGCGATAGCGCGCGTCCGCGCGCAGCCATTCCTGCGCCGCCCGCAGCGCGTGCGCCTTGCCCGGCGCGCCGGTGGAGAGCGCGCGGTAGAACTCGGCCACCAGCAGGCTCGAGGCGTCGTCGTTCACGTACCAGAGCGTCGCGAGGGCGCTCCTGGCGCCGGCCTTCACCGCCACGCCCGCCAGCCCCAGCGCCGCGCGGTCGTCGCCCGCCGCCGTGCGGCAGGCGCTCAGCGTGAGCAGCTCCACCGGCTCCTCGCGCAGCCGCCCCGACTTCACCAGGCGCTCGAGCTCGTCCATCGTCATGCGCCCGTCCCAGGTGAGCAGGAAGGTGCGCCGCGGGTCCGAGTCGAACTCGCCGTGGGACGCCAGGTGGACCACCGTGTAGGGCGTGGCGCCCATCGCCGCCCGCACCGACGGGACTCGGAACTCGGCGTTGTCCAGGCGCTGCGACTCGAAGTGCCGGCCCACGTCCTCGAGTTCCTGCCGAACCTGCGGCAGGCCGGGGAACTGCTGCACCGGCTCCGTGAGGCCGCCCAGCAGCGCGCGCCGCCCCGCGAGGCGCCCGGCGCCGGACTCCACGAGGGCCAGCGCGGGCGCCGTCGCGAGGGCGAGCCGCCGCACGAGGAAGTCCTCGCCGTCGTGCAGCGCGGCGAACGGGATGCCGCGCAGCGCGCCGTCCGGCACGACGACCAGCGTGTCCACCGCTCGGGCCGAGAGGAAGGCCCGGAGGGGCTCCACCAGCCAGCCGTGCAGGCGAACCGCATGCGGCAGGTACTCGCGCGTGGTGCGCTTCTCGAGCAGCCGCCGGAAGGCCCGGGCCTCCGCCGCCAGCGCCTCGGCCGGCACCGCCACGCTCACCCTCTCGATCTCCTCGCCGGCGCTCACGAGCAGGTCGAGGCGGTCGGGCAGGATCACGGGATAGACCACGGCAGTGCGCGGGGCCAGGGCCTCGAGGCGCCGCTCGCGCGACTGCAGCCGCGCCACGCACTCGTCCTGGAAGTAGTCCTCCAGCTCGACCGCCTTCATCCGCTCGAGGGCCTCGCGGGCCTCGAGCAGCCGCGCGCGCCGGGCCGCGGGGTCGGCCTCGCGGTCCGCGCTCCGCAGCAGGAGGTCCGCGTAGCCGATGAACGCCGGTCCGATCGCGTCGCGGTAGGACTCGCGCGCGAGGCGAAGCTCCGCCAGCAGGTCGTGCCGGAAACCGGCGAGGCTCGCGTGCGCCCGGCGGTAGTGGGCCAGCGCCGCGGCGGTGTCGCCCCCGGCCTGCGCCAGCCGCGCCGCCAGCCATTCCCAGCGGAACAGCAGGTCGGGCGAGTGCGACGCCTGCGCCGCGAAGATGGCCTTGCGCGCCCCGTCGAGCGCCTCGGCGCGGCGTCCCGCCTCCTCGTCCTGCTGCGCGAGGAGTCCCTGGGCCTGCGAGCGCAGGCGCAGGTCGCCGGCGGCGTCGGCCTGCGCCAGGGCCTCGCGCAGGATCGCTGCGCGCCTTTCGGGCGACGCGGACGCGAGCCGGACGGCGGCGCCGGAAAGGAGCAGGGACTTCTCGGCGGCCCCCGGCACCGACGGGACGAGCGCGACGGCCCGTTCCGCCGCCGCGCCGGCGGCGGGTGCGTCGCCCGCCCGGCGCCGGGAGTCGGCGGCGTTCAGGAGGGCTCGCGCCGCGAGGGCCGGCTCGCTCGCGGCCTGCGCGCGCTCCGACGCCTCGAGGAACAACGCCAGCGCCTCCGGCTGCCGGCCGCTCCAGGACTCGACGAGGCCCCGTTCGTTGAGCGCGGCCGCGAGACGGGCGCCCGACCCCGAGGCTCGCGCTTCCTCGACCTGCCGGCCCAGGAGGTCCGCCGCGGCGGGCGCGTCGCCCCCGGCGAGGAGTCGCCTCGCCTCCCGCGAAGCCTCTTCCAGGGTCGCCGCAGCGGCAACGGGCATGACCGAGGCCGCTAGCATGAGCGCGAGGGACGCCAGCGTGGCGCCGGCGGCGAGGCCCCGGGGGCTGGCGCTCATCAGAATCTCCCGGCGTAGCCGACGCGGAAGTGGATGCCCCGGTCCTGCAGCGTCTCGCTTCCCGCCGGCTCGTTGCGAAGCGCGAAGGCCTTGTACACGACCGCCTCCAGGCCGCCTCCCGCCGCCCAGCGAAGGCCGGCGCCCACGCTCGCGAGCGAGTCCCAGCGGCCGCCCTTGTCGCGGCCGCCGCCCGCGTCCGCGAAGACGGCGACCTGCAGCGCGCCCTCGGCGGCGCCGGCAACGGCCAGCGGCCCCGGCCGGCGCGCCACCTCGCGGCGGTACTCCAGCGAGGCCGTGAGGCCCTCGTCGCGGATCAGCGTGTTCTCGCGGTAGCCGCGCACGCTCGCCATCCCGCCGACGGGGAACTGCTCCGAGCTGGCGAGGCGCTGCGAGGCGAGCTGGAAGTCGGCGCGCGCCACGACCTGGTCCGTCTCCCGCGCCAGGCGCGCGACCGCCTGCACTTGCCCCAGTCCGGTGACGAACCGCGAGTCCGGGATGCGGCTGTCCTCGTGGACCGTCGAGCTCATGGCGTCGAGGCCGATTCCCAGGGCGAAGCGGCCCGCGAGGACCAGGTCGGCGGTGCGGCGCACGCCCTCCAGCGCCGCCCTCGCCGCCGCGATCCGGGTCCGGCCGTCCACGTTGCCCGGCAGGACCGGGAACGGCTCGTCGAGGACGTAGGTGGTGGTGCGGCTGCGCGTGAGGGAGAGCGTGGCCACGAGCGATCGGTCCCGGGTTCGCAGCACCGGGTGGCTCGCGCCCGCCTCGAAGGTCTCGCTCACGCTCGTCAGGCCGATGCGGTCGAACGGCGCCTCCACCACCGACCCCAGCGACCGGCCGGCGCGCACGAACAGCGCGTCGTCGTGCGCCGTGAACGGCACGCTGGCCGAGAACGAGTACTCGTCGTTGCCCTCGGTGAGCGCGTAGCTCGCCGAGAGCGTCTCGTTGAATCCCGCGCCGTTGCGCACGGAGAGCCGCGCCTCGCCCGTGGGCTCGCCCAGGTTGGCGGGGCGGTTGTTGAGCGCGGCGATCTCGACGCGGTGGCGCGGCGCCTCGCGCACGCGCGTGCGCAGGAGGGCCTCGCCGGGCCGCTCTCCGGGCGCGAGCTCGGCGTTGATCTGCTCGACGGCGCCGTCCTGCAGCAGGAGCTGCATCGCCTCCTGCAGGCGATTCACGTCGAGGGGCGTTCCCGCGGCCAGCCGCAGGCGCTCCTCGAGGAAGCCGGCGCGGAAGCCGTGCTCTCCCGTGATCTGCGCGGCCGCGAGCCGGCCCTCGACCACCCGCAGGACGAGCACGCCATCCGCGACGACCTGGTCGGGGATCACCGCCCCGGAATTGAGGAAGCCCGCCGCCACGTACCGGCGCGTCACCTCGAGGCGCAGCTCCTCGAGGTCCTCCGGGCGCAGGAGCCGCCCTTCGTAGCGGGACGCGATCCCCGCCAGTTCCGCCGCCGCGATCGCGGTGTTGCCCTCGAACCGGATGCGCTCGACGCGCACGCTCGGCGCCTCGCGCAGGGGCGTGCCCGGCGCAGGCGGTCCCTCGGCCGCCACCAGGGGGGCCGCGGCCAGCGCGATCGCCGCCACCGCCGAGGCGGCCGCTCGCCGGAAGGACTCCCGTCCGCTCATCTCGCCATGCCTTCGCAAGGCGCGGCGGCCCGGCACCGGCCGGTGCCCGGGTACGCGCCCCAGGCCGACTCGGGCATCGCGCCGCGCCCCACCACCACGAAGCTGTTCTCGGCCTCGCCCGCCCGCGAGGCGCAGGCCTCGCGCAGCAGCCGCGAGGCGTCGAAGAAGCCGGTGGGCAGCACCCCGAGCCCCGCGCCCACGTCCACCACCGGCGCCGTCACCGTGATCGTCCCCGACACGCCCAGCCGCGAGGACGCCTCCACCACGCTGCGCGGCGTGGCGAGGAAGTAGGAGGAGTCGATGCCGATGTTGCCGCCGTCGCCGCCCCACGCGTTGGCGCTCACCACGCCGTCGCGCAGCACCACGTGCAGCGGCCGCGCGATCGTGATGTTGCCGCCGTCGCCCGCGCCGCCCTGCACCGAGGTGGAGATCACGCCGCCGTCCAGGAAGACGACCCCGCCGCCCTCGATGCGGATGTCGCCGCCGTCCGCGTGCAGCGTCTGCGTCTCGATGCTGGCCCGCGACGAGATCGCGAGCGTGCCGGTGGCCACCCGGATGCTCCCGGCGACGCCGGTCCCGCCGCTGCGGGCGGAGAGGATCGCCTCGTCGGCCAGGACCACGGACGGCGCGGTGACGTCGATGCGCCCGCCCGCCCCGGCGCCGACCGTCTCCGCGTAGAGGCCGCTCATGCCGGGATTGCCGGTCCCGGTGGCGGTGACGCGGCCCGTGGCGTTCACCACCACGTCGCCCGCCCTTCCCGTGCCGATCGTGTTCGAGATGACGATGGCCCCGCCGCGCAGCACCAGGTCGCCGACCTCGAGGCGGATGGGTCCGCCTCGCCCGGGCCCGGTGGTCGTGGTCGTGATCACGGCGCCGTCGACGGTGAGCCGCGGCGCGCGCACGGTGATCGTGCCGCCGTCGCCCGTCCCGCGCGCCATCGCGAAGAGGCCGGAGGCGTAGTTGTCCTCGCTGCCGGCAATCGTGACGCCCCCGGTGGCGATCACCGTGAGGTCGCCCGCCGCGCCGCTGCCCCGGCTCGTGGCGTCGAGGTAGCCCATCCCGGTGAGGGCGAGCTCGCCCGTCTCCACGGTCACGGATCCTCCGCGGCCGGCGCCGCTGGTGGCCGCGGAGAACCGGCTGTAGCCGTCGATCGCGATGCGGTCGGCCACCACGCGCACGTTGCCGCCGCGCCCGGCGCCCGCCGTCGTCGAGAGCACCTGGCTGCTGCGCGAGAGCGCGATGCCGCCGGCCTCGATCGTGATGCTCCCGCCCGCGCCGGTCGCCTCCGCGCCCGCGGAGGCCGAGACGTAGCCCAGGGAGTCCATGCGCAGCTCGCCCACCCGCAGCACGATCTCGCCGGCGTTTCCCGATCCGGTCGTGAACGTGTTGACGTGCCCGCCGCGCTCCAGCGTGAGGCTCGGCGTCTCCACCAGGATGCTGCCGCCGCGCCCCTCGGCCGTCGTGGCGCTGAGCCCCGCGAAGTTGCCCGTGATGGCGATCCCCCGCGAGGCGCGCACGACGAGGCTGCCGGCGTCGCCGCTGCCGACCCACGAGCTGTTGGTGGTGAGGTAGCCGCCGTCGAGGACCAGGTCGCCCACGTCGACCGCGATGGACCCGCCGCGGCCCGTGGCGAACGTCGTGGTGCCGATGAAGCCGTCCTCGACCGTGAGGGTGTCGGCGCGGATCGCGATGTCGCCGGCGGCCCCGGCCCCCTGCGACTGGGCGGTGATGCGCCCCTCGCCCGAGAGGCGAACCCCGCGCTCGGCGTCGATGCGGATCGCCCCGGCGTCGCCGCTGCCCCACGTGACGGCCATGATCCGCGAGTCGCCCGTCACGGCGAGGCTGCCCGCGGCCACGTCGATGGCGCCGCCGGCCCCCGCGGAGAGCGTCGAGGCCGAGACCGTGCTCTCCCCTCCGAGCACGATGTCCCCGCCGAAGATCCGCACGGGGCCCGCGGGCCGGCCGCCGGCGCCGTCCGTGTACACGACGGCGTCGGAGAGGGTGATGGGGCCCCGGCTGCCCGACGCCGAGGCGATGCCGCCCGCGCCGAAGGCCGCCTCGCCGGTGCCCGCCACGCTCGCGAGGCCCAGCGCGCCGGAAGGCGCGTGCAGCGTCGCGCCCTCGCGCAGCGCGAGGGGCCCTCCGGCCGCCACGAGCGCCGATCCGGCCGGCGTGGCGAGCCGCGTCCCGGTGAAGCTCAGGGCGCCCTGCCCGCCCAGGAAGCCGAAGGCCTCCGGCGGCGCCGCGGTGAGCGTGCTCGCCGCGGGGTTGCCCGCGTCGAAGCGCCCGCCCTCGCCCAGCCGCAGCTGGTGCGCCGTGCCCACGAGGAAGGCGCCGCCCACGTCGAGGGACGCATTCGGGCCGAAGGCGATGCCCGCCGGGTTGAAGAAGTAGAGGTCCGCCCCGGCGATCGTCGAGCGGATCGTCCCGTCGATCGACGAGGGCGAGCCGCCGGTCACGCGGCTGATGACGTTCGCCACGTTCGCCGGCCCCGAGAAGGTGGCGCTCTGCCCCTGCGACAGGCCGAACTGCGAGAAGCTGTGGAAGAGGTTCGCGCCCACCTGGCGGCCGAGGTCGGCCGTCACCGCGAAGTTCGGGCCGGCGAGCGGCCCGGCGCGGCCGAGCGTGCCGTCCAGCACGACCTGGGCCGCGGCCGGCAGGCACAGGGCCAGCGCGGCGAAGAGCAACATCCCCTCGCGGCCCTTGAGGGGCCCGGCTGCGGGAGTCGTTCCCGGCATCGGCATGGCGGGCTTTCGCGTCGCGCGCGGCCGCCGAAGCATCCGGCGTGCCACTGGGTTCACGCTACCCCCGGAATCCGGCGCCCGCCACCCCGTTGGTCAGGAACGTTTCAGGCGATAATTGCGCCCATGAACCCCCGCCTGGGGCTGCTCAAGCCCTATCCCTTCGAAAAGCTTCGCGCCCTGCTCGCCGGGGTCGCCCCGCCGGCGGGACTCGCGCCGGTCAACCTCTCCATCGGCGAGCCCCAGCACCCGACGCCCGCGTTCCTGACCGACGCCCTGACCGCCCACCTGGGCGGGCTCGCGCGCTACCCGCTCACCCGGGGAATGCCGGAGCTTCGCACCGCCCTCGCCGCCTGGCTCTGCCGGCGCCACGGGCTCGAGGCCGTCGATCCCGAGACGCAGGTGATCCCGGTGTCCGGCACGCGCGAGGCGCTTTTCGCCATCGCCCAGGTCCTGCTCGACCCGGGCGAGCACGACGCGCTGGTGGTGTGCCCCAACCCCTTCTACCAGATCTACGAGGGCGCGGCCCTGCTCGGCGGCGCGCGGCCCTTCTTCCTGAACGCCTCGGCCGCGAACGGCTTCGCCCCGGACTGGGACCACGTGCCCGAGCACGTCTGGAAGCGCACGCGGCTCGTCTACACGTGCTCGCCCAGCAACCCCAACGGGCGCGTCATGACGCTCGCCGAGTGGGAACGGCTCTTCGCCCTCTCCGACCGGCACGGCTTCGCGATCGTCTCCGACGAGTGCTACGGCGAGATCTACTTCGACGAGTCGGTGCCGCCGCTGGGCGCGCTGGCGGCGGCGCGACTGCTGGGCCGGGAGGGCTTCCCCCGCCTCGTCGCCATGGGATCGCTCTCCAAGCGCTCCAACGCGCCGGGGCTCCGCTCCGGGTTCGCGGCGGGCGACGCCTCGATCCTGGAGAAGTTCGTCCTCTACCGCACCTACCACGGCGCGGCGATGTCCAACACGGTGCAGCTCGCCTCCGTCGCCGCGTGGAACGACGAGGCGCACGTGGCGGAGAACCGGCGCCTTTACCGCGAGAAGTTCGCCGCCTTCTTCGACCTCGTGAACCCGGCGCTGCCGCTCGCGCGCCCCGAGGCGGCGTTCTACTACTGGGCCGCCGTCCCCGGCGACGACGAGGCCTTCGCGCGCGATCTCTTCGCCGCGACCCACGTCACGGTGCTTCCCGGCAGCTACCTTTCGCGCGAGGCCCACGGCACGAACCCGGGCAAGGGCTTCGTGCGGATCGCCCTGGTGTCCACGGTGGCCGAGGCCGCCGAGGCGGGGCGCCGCATCGCCGAGTTCGCCCGCGCGCGCGCGCCGCGCCCCGTCGCTCCCCTTCGATAACGAAAAGCCGACCATGGAAAAACTGCAATCGATCATCGACCTCGCCTTCGAAGCCCGGGCGAGCCTCACCGCCGCCTCCGCCCCGGACGTCGTCGTGGCCGTGCGCGACGTCCTCGCCGAGCTCGACGCGGGGCGCCTGCGCGTGGCCGAGAAGAAGGACGGCGAGTGGGTCACGCACCAGTGGATCAAGAAGGCGGTGCTGCTCTCCTTCCGCCTGCGCGACAACGAGATCATGCAGGGCGGCTACACGCACTACTTCGACAAGGTGGACTCCAAGTTCGCCCGCTTCTCGCAGCAGGACTTCGCCGCCGGCGGGTACCGCGTCGTCCCCCCGGCGGCCGCGCGCCACGGCGCCTTCATCGCGAGGAACGTGGTGCTGATGCCCTCCTACGTCAACGTCGGCGCCTACGTGGACGAGGGCACGATGGTGGACACCTGGGCCACCGTGGGCTCGTGCGCCCAGATCGGCAAGAACGTCCACCTGTCGGGCGGGGTGGGCATCGGGGGCGTGCTCGAGCCCCTGCAGGCCAACCCGACGATCATCGAGGACAACTGCTTCATCGGCGCCCGCAGCGAGGTGGTCGAGGGCGTGA
>CAZNWZ010000014.1:0-29008 GCA_964576455.1 uncultured Lysobacter sp. | reverse complement strand
AGGCCGGCCTCATCTGGCAGTGGGGCGCGCTCGACTTCGCGGGCGGCACGGTGGTCCACATCAACGCCGGCGTCGCGGGCCTGGTCGGCGCCTACCTCGTGGGCAAGCGCATCGGCTTCGGCAAGGAGAAGATGACGCCGCACAACCTGCCCATGACCATGATCGGGGCCTCGCTCCTGTGGTTCGGCTGGTTCGGCTTCAACGCGGGAAGCGCGCTGGAGGCCAACAACTTCGCCGTCCTCGCGTTCATCAACACGTTCCTCGCGACCGCCTGCGCGGTGCTGTCCTGGACGTTCTTCGAGTGGATGTTCAAGGGCAAGCCCTCGATGCTGGGCGCGGCCTCCGGCGCCGTCGCGGGCCTGGTGGCCATCACCCCGGCCGCGGGCAACGTCGGGATCATGGGCGCGTTCATCATCGGCCTCGTCGCCGGCCCCGTGTGCCTCTGGGGCGTGTCGGGCCTGAAGAAGATGCTCAAGGCGGACGACTCGCTGGACGTCTTCGGCGTGCACGCCCTCGGCGGCATCCTGGGCGCCATCCTCACGGGCGTGTTCAACTCGCCCGACCTGGGCGGCCCCGGCTTCACGGCCGACTGGGTGACGGCCACGGTCGTCAAGGCCGCGGACTACTCGATCATGTCGCAGGTGATCACGCAGGCCAAGGCGGTCGGCGTGACGGTGATCTGGACGGCGGTGGTGGCTTTCATCTCCTTCAAGATCGCCGACCTGGTCGTCGGGCTGCGCGTCAAGGAAGAGGAGGAGCGCGAGGGCCTCGACATCACGGCCCACGGCGAATCCGCCTACAACTGATCCGAAGGATCCCGGGGGCGGGCGGTGGACCCGCCCCCGGCCTCACGCAGGCTCCACCACCTTCCGTTACGGCGCCCTCCTAACGTCGCATCGGAATCTCCCCAAGAGAGGCCAAACTTGAACGGGCACGCGAGTGCCCGTTTTTTTTCGGCTGGCGATGGGCAATGCCGGACTTGAAGCAGTGCTTTCAACACAGAGGAACACGGAGGAATTCAATCTCGATCAGATCGATGGCGCATCCGGGACGGGCGGAGTGCCTTCCTCTGCGACCTCTGTGTCCCCCGTGTCGTCTGTGTCGAATTCCCCCGCTTCCCCACTAGCCGCCGTCAAGCGTAGCCACAGTCGCGCATGGTAGGATTTCGGGCCGTTTTCCCTCCGAAGACACCCGATCGTGATCCCGAAGCGCCTGCGCATCGCCACCCGCGAGAGCAAGCTCGCGATGTGGCAGACCGAGCATGTCGCCGCGCGCCTGCTGGAGCGCCACCCCGGCCTCGCGATCGAGATCGTGGGCATGACCACCAAGGGCGACCGCATCCTCGACCGCCCGCTCGCGCAGGTGGGGGGCAAGGGCCTGTTCATCAAGGAGCTCGAGATCGCGCTCGCGGACGACCTCGCCGACATCGCGGTGCACTCGATGAAGGACGTGCCGATGGAGCTCCCCGAAGGCTTCGCGATGCTGCCCTTCGGGCCGCGCGAGGATCCCCGCGACGCCTTCGTCTCGATCCAGTACACGACGCTCGCCTCCCTGCCCCCGGGGGCCGTCGTGGGCACCTCCAGCCTGCGGCGCGAGTGCCAGCTTCGCCGCGCCTATCCCTCGCTCGCGATCAAGCCGCTTCGCGGCAACGTGAACACGCGACTCGCGAAGCTCGAGGCCGGCGACTACGACGCGATCATCCTGGCGGCGGCGGGATTGCGGCGCCTGGGCTTCGGCGACCTCATCCGCGAGCACCTGCCCCTCGAGCTCGCGCTCCCGGCCATCGGCCAGGGCGTGCTCGCGATCGAGTACCGGGCCGACCGCGCCGACCTCGCGGACCTCCTCTCGCCCTTCGTGGACCCCGCCGCCCTCGCCGCGGCCGAGGCCGAGCGCGCGCTGGGCCTGGTGGTCGAGGGCAGCTGCGAAGTGCCGCTGGGCGGGCACGCCACGGTCATGGGCTCCGCACTCGTCCTCGAGGGGTTCCTGGGGCTGCCCGACGGCACGACGCTCGTCCGCGAGCGCGCCGAGGGCGAGGCCGCCGACGCCGCGACCCTCGGCCGGGCGCTGGGCGAGCGCATCCTGGCCCGGGGCGGCCGCGAAGTGCTCACGCAGCTCGCCCAGGCGAAGCAGTGAGCGCCGCCGGCCCCCTGTCGGGCCTGGGCGTGGTGCTCACGCGCCCCCGGACGCAGTGCGAGGCGATCGCCTCCGCCCTCGAGGCCGCCGGCGCCCGGGTCATCGTCTTCCCCGCCCTGGACATCGTGCCCACCGAGCTCTCCGAGGCGAGCCGGACGGCGCTGGCGAGCCTGCCCTCGGCCGGGCTCGCCATCTTCGTGAGCGCCAACGCGGCCCAGCACGGCCTGGCGGTCGCGCGCGCGGCCGGGCCGTGGCCCGGATCCGTCGCCGTGGCCGGCGTCGGGGCGGCCACCGCCGCGGCCCTGCGCGAGGCGGGGTTCGGGAAGGTGATCGCGCCGGCAGCCGGCTTCGACAGCGAATCGCTCCTCGCCTGCCCGGAGCTCTCCGCGGTGCGGGGCCGGCGGATCCTCATCTTCCGGGGGGTGGGCGGCCGCGAGCACCTGCGCACGGCGCTCGAGGCGCGCGGCGCGACCGTCGCCTACGTCGAGTGCTACCGGCGGGAGCGGCCCGCGAGCGACCCGGCGGGCCTGCGGGCAGCGCTCGAACGCGGCGGGATCGACGCGGTCCATGCAATGAGCGCCGAAACAGTGGACAATTTCCTCGCGCTCGCGGGCCCCGGGGCGTCGTGGTCGCGCGTGGCGCTGGTGGTGCCGCACCCGGCCATCGCCCGCCAGCCCGCGGCGGCCTCGTTCGGGCGCGCGATCGTGTCCGGGCACGGCATCCCGGGCCTCGTCGAGGCGCTCACTTCTTTGCGAAAGGCTCCATGAGTTCCCCGCTTCCCGAACCGAGCTCGCTTCCCGCGCCCCGGCCCGCCCGCCCTCCCGCGGGGGCCTCCGACACGGCGGCGCGCTGGGCCGTGGGGCTCGCGCTCGTGGCCGCGGCGGTGGCCCTCGGGCTCGCCTGGAACGCGCAGCAGGCGCTGGGCTCGCTCTCGCAGTCGGCCGGGGGCAAGCTCGCGGACCTGGGCGCCGAGCTCGCCCAGTCGAAGGCGAGCCTCGCGCAGGCGCAGGCCGCCCTCAGGGAATCCCAGGCGCGCATCGGGGAGCTCGAGTCGCGCATGGTGGACGCGCAGGAGAGCCGCGTGGCCGTGGAGGAGATGTACCGCGAGCTCTCGAGGAGCGCCGACGACCGCATGCTCGCGGAGGTCGAGCAGCTCCTCATCCTCGCCAGCCAGCAGCTGCAGCTCGCGGGCAACGTGAAGGGGGCCCTCATCGCGCTGCAGGCCGCCGACCACCGGCTCGCCCGCGCCGACAAGCTGCAGGTGGCGGGCCTGCGCCGGGCGCTCAACGCCGACATGGACCGCCTCAAGGCCCTGCCGCTCGTGGACACGGTGGGCATCGCCGTGAAGCTCGACGCCCTCGTCCAGCAGGCCGACACGCTGCCCCTCATCGTGGCCGAGTCGCTGCCGCCCGCGCGCGGCGCGGCCCGCGCCAGGCTCCCCGAGGAGAACGCCTACGCCAAGGCCGCGCGCGACATCTGGGAGGAGATGAAGGGGCTCGTGCGCATCCGCGAGATCGCCCCCGCGGAGGCGGTGCTGCTCACCCCGGCCCAGACCTACTTCCTGCGCGAGAACCTGAAGCTGCGCCTGCTCGCGGCGCGCGTGGCGCTGCTCGCCCGCGACGAGAGCTCGTTCCGCGACGACATCCGCGCCTCGCAGGCGTGGATCGCGAAGTACTTCGACGCCAAGGCGCGCGTGAACGCGAACGCGCTGGCCACCCTCAGGCAGCTCGCCGAGAGCCCGGTGTCGATCACGCCGCCCGACATCAACGCGAGCCTCGCCGCGGTGCGCTCCGCGCGCGCGGCGCGGGAAAAGCGGTAGGCGCCCCGTGCGATTCGCCCTCTGGACCGTCGTGCTCGCCGTCGTCGCCGTGGGCGTGGCGCTGCTCGCGCGCCAGTCCGACGGCTACGTGGTGATCGTCGCGGCGCCCTGGCGCGTCGAGCTCTCGCTGAACCTCCTGGTGGTGCTGGTGCTCGCCGGCTACCTCGCCTTCCACCTGCTCGCCCGGCTCGTGGAGACCCTCGTGGCCATCCCGGCCCGCGTGCGCGCCTACCGCGCCGAGCGCGTGCGCTCGCGCGCCCGTCACTCCCTGAACGACGCGCTGCTCGCCTTCTTCCAGGGCCGCTTCGCGAGCGCGGAGAAGTCGGCGGCCGCCGCGATGGAGGGCGACGAGTCGAGGGCCGTCGCGGCGATCATCGCGGCCCGCAGCGCCCACGAGCTGGGCCGGTTCACCGAGCGCGAGGCCTTCCTCGACCAGGCCCGCGGCTCCGCGCCCGAGGTCGACCAGGCGCGGCTCACCACGCTCGCCGACCTGCTGCTCTCGCAGGGCCGCCACGAGGAGGCGCTCGCGGTCCTGAAGGACCTGTCCGGGCGCGACGCGCGCAACCTGCGGCTGCTGCGCATGCGCCACGCCGCGGAGACCGCGCTCAAGCGCTGGGACGAGGTGCTCGCCACGACGGCGACGCTCGCGAAGCTGGGCGGGCTTTCCGAGGCGGAGGCCTCGGCCTCGCGCCGCGCCGCCCACCTGGGCAACCTCAACCGCAAGGCGCAGGACGCCGCGGCGCTCGCCGCGTACTGGAAGCAGCTTCCCGCCGACCTGCGCGCGGACGCGGCCATCGCCGCCACCGCCGCGCGCTACCACCTCGCCCTCGGCGGCACGGCCGAGGCGCAGGCCATCGTGGAGAACGCCCTCGAGGCGGGCTGGGACGCGGGGCTGGTGGCGCTCTACGGCGAGTGCGCGGGAGCCTCGGCGGTCCCGCTCATCGAGCGCGGGGAGAAGTGGCTGCGCGGGCACGCGCGCGACCCGGCGCTGCTGCTCGCGCTGGGCAAGCTGTGCATGCACCAGGGGCTGTGGGGCAAGGCGCAGAGCTACATCGAGGCGAGCCTCGCCCTCGAGCCCACGCACGACGGCCACATGACGCTCGCCGCGCTCATGGAGAAGCTGGGCAAGCCGCAGGAAGCCGTTCGCCACTTCCGCCGCAGCGCGGAACTCGCGGGCTAGGCCCGCTCCCCTTCCCCCTCCCGAGAGGCCCGTCCATGGAACGCGACTACTCTGCCCTCCAGCACCACTCCCTGGCCGCCGGCGCGCGCGTGGCGACGCCCGCCCCGCCCGCGCGGCTCACGCCCGAGTCGCCGGCGCTGGAGGCCATGACGGACCTGCGGCGGACCGCCGCGAGCACGATCGCCACCGACCGCTCCATCGAGGAGTGCAACGCGCTCATGGTGGCGCGAGGCATCCGGCTGCTCTTCGTCGAGGACGCGCAGCGCCGCGTGCTGGGCGTCATCACCGCCACGGACCTCCTGGGCGAGAAGCCCGTGCGCTTCATGCAGGAGCGGGGGCTTCGCCGGCACGAGATCCTCGTCTCGGACCTGATGACGCCCGCCGCCGCGCTCGAGGCGCTGGACCTGCAGGCGGTCTCCCACGCGCAGGTGGGCCACGTCGTGGCCACGCTCAAGCGCGCCGGGCGCCAGCACACCTTCGTCACCGACGAGGGCGGCGGGCGCATCTGCGGCCTGTTCTCGGCCACGCACATCGCGCGCCGCCTCGGGATCGAGGTCAGCACGCACGAGGTCGCGGCGAGCTTCGCGCAGATCGAGGCGGCGCTCGCGCGCTGACGCGAAAATGCGCGAAGATGGGGTCAGGTTACTTTGCACAAGTCTTGTGCAAAGTAACCTGACCCCATTTCGGGAACTTCTACTTGGGATGGGGCAGCGGCGGCGCGTAGGTGAAGGCGTCGCAGTAGAACTCGTCCTCCGGGAGGCCGCGCTCCTCCACGAAGCTCTTCTTCGCGACGTCGGTCATCGCGGGCGCCCCGCACGCGTAGACCTGGTAGCCCGCGAGGCTCGGGAAGTCGTCGAGCACCGCCTGGTGGACGAACCCGGTGCGGCCGACCCAGTCGTCCTCGGGCCCCGGCTCCGACAGGACCGGGATGAAGGTGAAGTTGTCGTGCTCCTGCTGCCACTTCACGGGCAGCTCCGGGAGGTAGAGGTCGCGCAGCGTCCTCACGCCCCAGTAGAGCACCATCTGGCGGTCGATCCCCTGGTGGAAGGCGTGCTCGATCACGGCCTTGACGGGGGCGAAGCCGGTGCCGCCGGCCACGAGCACCATCGGCTTGTCGGAATCCTCGCGCAGGTAGAACGACCCCAGCGGCCCCTCGAAGCGGACGATGGCGCGCTCCTTCATCTCCTCGAACACGTACCTCGAGAACGTGCCGCCCGGCGTGCGCCGCACGTGCAGCTGCAGGTGCGTGTCGTCGTGGGGGGCGTTGGCCATCGAGTAGCTGCGGCGCACGCCGCCCTTCATCAGGATGTCGATGTACTGCCCGGCGAGGAACTGCAGGCGCTCGGCGGCCGGCAGCTTCAGGTAGAGGATCGCGACGTCCTCGGCGGGCATCTCGATCTTCTCGACGCGCGCCGGGAGCGTGCGGATGGCGAGGTCCTTGAGCCCCGCGAGCTCGCGGATCTCCAGGACGACGTCGGACTGCGGCCTCGTGCAGCAGGTGAGCGCCCTGCCGGCGTCGATCTCGGCCTGCGTGATGGCGTGGTCCTGGTGGTCGCCGTAGGCGAGCGACCCGCTCACGAGCCGGCCCTTGCAGGCGCCGCAGGCGCCGTTGCGGCAGCCGTAGGGAAGGCCCACCCCCTGGCGGATGGCCGCCTCGAGGATCGTCTCTCCGGGGTTGACGGTGAATGTGCGGCCGCTCGGCTCGAGGCGCACCTGGCGCTCGGCCGGGGCTGGGGACGGGTTCACGGGGTTCCTTCTGTGCGGGCGCGTGCGGCCGGGGCGGGGCCGCGGCCGGAAAACTGGCGGGAGATTCTACCCGAAGGGCCGGGGCCCTAGCGCTCGCGGCGGAACTGGCCGTCGATCACGTTGCCGGGGCCGCGCGCGTGGGCGTGGGCGTGCAGCGGCTCGGGGATGCGACGCGGCATCAGCAGCAGGGTGAGGGCGACGAGGTCCGAGATGACGCCGGGAAAGATGAGGAGCAGGCCGGCGAGCACGGTGCGCGCGCTGTCGACGAAGGCGGCGATCGAGAAATGCCCGGCTGCGAGCGCCGTGCCCAGGCGCGCCACGAGGGCGAAGCGCGCTTCCTTGAGGAGCGCCACGCCGGCCATGGCGGCGAGCACCACCCAGGCGAGCACCCACCAGCCGTGCGTATCCGCCAGGCGCGCGAGGAGCACGATTTCCACCAAGGGGAAACCCAGTAAGATTGCGAGCAGCAGGAGCCTCATTCGTTTCCACCTCGACTGTCCGGCGAAGCGCGCCGGCCGATGTTCATCCCCAACGGCTCGGCTCGTTCCTCGAACCCGTTTTCCTGATCGGCTCGTTCCCCGACCATGGGCGTCCTCGTCGTCCTGACAAACCTACCCGACTCCGAGTCGGCTTTCAATCTGGCACGACAACTCCTCGCCCGCCGGGTGGCCGCGTGCGTGAACGTCCTCGCCCCCGCCACCTCCTTCTACCGGTGGGAGGGGCGCGAGGAGCGCTCCCCGGAGGTGCCGGTGGTGATCAAGACCACCGAGGCTCGCTACGGGGAACTGGAGCGGGCCATCCGCGAGTGCCACCCCTACGAGGTACCCGAGATCGTCGCCGTGCCCGTGGTGCGGGGCCTCGAGAACTATCTGGGGTGGGTCGAGGACGAATGCAAGCCCGGTCCCGATCCCGCCCCATGAGACGCCTCCCCGCCCGCCTCGCCTTCCTGGCCGCCTTGCTCGCCGGCGCCGCCGCCGCCGCGCCGCCGGCCTCCGACGAGCCCCTGGATCCGGACAAGGCCTTCGTTCCCACGGCGCGCCTGGTGGCCGGCGGGCCGGGCAACGAGCGCCACGGGATCGACGTGGAGTACCGGATCGAGCCCGGCTATTACCTCTACCGCAACCGCCTGCGTTTCGAGCTGCTGCCGGCGACGGTGCTCGTCGGCCCGCCGGAGATGCCCCCGGGCATCGAAGTCGACGATCCGTTCCTCGGAAAGTCCGCCATCTTCCGCGATCGGGTGACGATCCACCTACCGTTCGCGGTGAGCGTCGCCAAGCCCGGGCGCTACCGCGTCAGGATCACGGCCCAGGGGTGCGCCGAGGAGCGCCTGTGCTACTCGGCCTTTCCGCAGGAGGTGGTGGTGAACATCCCGCCGGGATACCGCGTCATGGATTTCCCGTCGAACCCGGCGCCGGCGCCGCCCAAGGGCCTGCCGCGGTGAACCGTTGGCTCCCGCTCGCGGGCATCGGGCTCCTCGCGGGCCTGGCCGGGGTCTCCCTGTTTCTCGCCGGCCGCCACGCCTCGCCGCCGGCGATCGAAGCGGGCCCGGTCGACGCCTCCCCCGCGGCCATCCACGCGGCCTCGTTTCGGGACGAGGAGGGCGCGCCCCGCCGGCTCGGCCAGTTCGCGGGCAAGGTCCTCGTGGTCAACTTCTGGGCCACGTGGTGCACCCCCTGCCGCGAGGAAATGCCCGGCTTCGTGAAGCTGCAGGCGCGCTGGCGGGACCGGGGCGTCCAGTTCGTGGGCCTCGCCCAGGACGAGCCGGCCAAGGTCGCCGCCTTCGGCCGGGAGCTGGGCGTCAACTACCCGCTCTGGCTGGGGGAGGCGGAGGTCATGGACCTGTCCCGGCGGCTGGGCAATCGCCTCGGCGTGCTTCCGCATACCGTCCTCCTGGACGGGGAAGGCCGCGTGATCGAGTCGCGAATCGGCGTCTTCGCGGAGCCGGTCCTCGAATCCCGCCTGGCTGCCATCACTGGGAAGTGATCATAAATGCTGCGATTTTCTCCAAAAATCTCTTAAAAGCAGCTAATTTGGCAAGTCAGCGCTAACAATTTCTGCGGCGAAGCGCGAATCGTGCCGGCCGGAAGACGCCGCGGCTGAGGCACAGACGGCGCCGGATTGCAACTTCGGCGAACGCTGGACATCTTGCAGCCTCCTGCGGCAGACTCCGGGGCCATGTCCGGAATCCTGGTTCTTCACGGACCCAACCTCAACCTGCTGGGAACCCGCGAGCCCGAGATCTACGGCCGCGTGACCCTCGCCGACATCGACCGCAAGCTCGTCGAGCGCGGCCGGGCGGCGGGCGTGGTCGTCCGGACCTTCCAGAACAACGCCGAGGCCCCGCTCATCGAACGCATCCATGCGGCGAAAAGCGACGAAACGGCGTTCATCATCATCAATCCTGCGGCATTTACCCACACCAGCATCGCCCTGCGCGATGCCCTCGCCGCCGTGGCCATCCCGTTCATCGAGGTCCACCTCTCGAACGTCCACGCGCGCGAGCCCTTCCGCAAGCACTCGTACTTCACCGACCTGGCGGTCGGGGTGATCTCGGGGCTCGGGGCGCAGGGCTACGAGCTGGCGCTGGAGGCCGCCCTGGCGCGCCTGGCCCCCACGAAGGGCTAGGGCCGCGGGCCCGGAGGAAACGCGATGGACCTGAGGAAGCTGAAGAAGCTGATCGACCTGGTGCAGGAGTCCGGCATCGGGGAGCTGGAGATCACGGAGGGCGAGGAGCGGGTGCGCATCAGCCGCGCCGGCACCGCCCCGCCCCTGGTGATGGCCACCCACGCGCCCATGGCCATGGTTCCTGCGGCCGGGACCGCCGCCGCCCCGGCCGCGGCCCCCGAGGCGCCCCCGGCGCCCACGGGGCACACCCTCAAGAGCCCGATGGTGGGCACCTTCTACCGGTCCCCGTCGCCGGGCTCGCCCGCCTTCGTCGAGGTCGGCCAGGCCGTCGCCAAGGGCCAGACCCTCTGCATCATCGAGGCGATGAAGCTGCTCAACGAGATCGAGAGCGACGCCGCGGGCACGATCAAGGCGATCCTCGTGGAGAACGGCCAGCCGGTCGAGTACGGCCAGCCCCTGTTCGTGATCGAGTAGTGCCCGCCGTCTCGCCGAAAATGTTCGAGAAGATCCTCATCGCCAACCGCGGCGAGATCGCGCTTCGCATCCAGCGCGCCTGCCGCGAGATGGGCATCAAGACGGTCGCCATCCACTCCGAGGCCGACGCCGACGCCAAGTACGTGATGCTCGCCGACGAGTCCGTGTGCATCGGCCCCCCGCCCTCGCGGGACAGCTACCTGAACATCCCGGCCATCATCAGCGCCGCCGAGGTGACCGACGCGCAGGCGATCCACCCCGGCTACGGCTTCCTCTCCGAGAACGCCGACTTCGCCGAGCGGGTCGAGAACTCCGGCTTCGTCTTCATCGGCCCCACCGCCGCCTCCATCCGCACGATGGGCGACAAGGTGGCGGCCAAGGCGGCGATGAAGCGCGTGGGCGTGCCCTGCGTGCCCGGCTCCGAGGGGGCGCTTCCCGAGGACCCCAAGGAGATCCGCCGCATCGCCGCGCAGGTCGGCTACCCGGTCATCATCAAGGCCTCCGGCGGCGGCGGCGGCCGCGGCATGCGGGTCGTCCACACCGAGGCGGCCCTCATGAACGCGGTGAACACCACCCGGTCCGAGGCCCAGAACGCCTTCGGCAACCCCACCGTGTACCTCGAGAAGTTCCTCGAGAACCCGCGCCACGTCGAGATCCAGGTGCTCGCGGACGAGCACAAGGGCGCCATCTACCTGGGCGAGCGCGACTGCTCGATGCAGCGGCGGCACCAGAAGATCATCGAGGAGGCGCCCGCGCCCGGCATCAAGCCGCGCCTCATCGAGCGCATCGGCGAGCGCTGCGCGGACGCCTGCCGCAAGCTCGGCTACCGCGGCGCCGGCACCTTCGAGTTCCTGTACGAGAACGACGAGTTCTACTTCATCGAGATGAACACGCGCGTGCAGGTCGAGCACCCGGTGACGGAGATGATCACCGGCATCGACATCGTGCAGGAGCAGATCCGGGTGGCCGCGGGGATGAAGCTGCGCCACCGCCAGCGCGACATCGTGAAGCGCGGGCACGCGATCGAGTGCCGCATCAACGCCGAGAACCCCGTCACCTTCGCGCCCTCGCCGGGGCGGATCACCCAGTACCACACGCCCGGCGGCCCCGGCATCCGCTACGACTCGCACGCCTACAACAACTACTACGTGCCGCCGCACTACGACTCGCTCGTGGGCAAGCTCATCGCCCACGGCGACACGCGCGACCAGGCGATCGCGCGCATGCGGATCGCCCTCTCGGAGATGGTGATCGAGGGGATCCACACCAACATCCCCCTGCACCAGGAGCTCATGAACGACGCCGCCTTCATCGCCGGCGGCATGAGCATCCACTATCTCGAGGAGAAGATGGCGGCGCTCAAGCAGATCCAGGCCGAGGGCTGAGGCGCGCCGCCGTGGCCTGGCGCCGCTTGAGCGTGGTGGTGCCGGGCGGCCGCGCGGCCGCGGTCGCCGAGGCGCTGGAGGCCGCGGGCGCGCTCTCCACGGAGCTCACCGACGCCGACGCCGGCACCGACGCCGAGAGCGCGCTCTTCGCCGAGCCGGGCGCCGAGCCCGGCGTGTGGCCGCGCTGCCGCCTCGTGGCCCTCCTTCCCCCCGAGGCGGACGCCGATGCCCTGCTCGGGGACGCCCTGGCCGAGGCCGGCTGCGGGTGCCTCGAGCCGGCCTCGACGGACACGCTCGAGGACGCCGACTGGGTTCGCGAGACGCAGCGCCAGTTCGAGCCCATCCGGGCCGGCGAGCGGCTGTGGATCGTGCCGACCTGGCACGAGCCGCCCGAGCCCGGGGCCGTGAACCTCGTGCTCGACCCCGGCGCCGCCTTCGGCACGGGAAGCCATCCCACCACGCGCCTGGTGCTGGCGTGGCTCGAGCGCGAGATCCGGGGCGGCGAGGCGGTGCTCGACTACGGCTGCGGCTCCGGCATCCTCGCCATCGCGGCGCTCAAGCTGGGCGCGGCGCGCGCCGTGGGCGTGGACATCGACCCGCTCGCGCTCGAGGCCGCTCGCTATAATGCCTCGGCCAACGCGGTCGGCCTCGAGGTCCGGGGCGCCGACGCCGCCCTCGACCTGCAGGCCGACGTCACCGTCGCCAACATCCTCGCCAATCCCCTGCGCATGCTGGCCCCGCTGCTCGCCACCCACACCCGCCCCGGCGGGCGCCTCGCGCTCTCCGGGATCCTCGCGCCCCAGGCCGGCGAGGTGGCGGCGGCCTACGCGCCTTTCTTCGACATGGCGCCCGCCGGCGCCGAGGGCGGCTGGACCTGCCTCGCCGGCACGCGCCGGCCGGACCGCTAGCGATGCTGGTCACCACCTGCCGGCACTGCGGGTCCCGGTTCCGGGTCACCCCCGAGCAGCTCAACCTGCGCCAGGGCCAGGTGCGCTGCGGCCAGTGCCACGAGGTCTTCAACGGCTTCGAGGCCCTCGAGCGCTTTCCCGGCGACGACACCGGTGCGCGGCTGCTCGCCCTGCGCGCCGCGAGGCCCGCTTCCCCCGGCACCCTGCCCGCCCCGGGCGAGGCGGACCTCGGCCAGCGCCTCCGACCGGCCACCCCGGCCGCGGCGCCCGAGCTCACCGACATACCGCCCCTGGCCGACCTCCCGCCCCTGGCCGACGTGCCGGATCTCGTCGTCGATGCGGGGCCCGTTTCCACGCCGCTGCCGGCGCCCCTGCCGGCGACTTCGCCGGCACCCGCGCCCTCCCCCTCGCAGGAGGCCGCGGCCGCGTCGCCCCCGGAACCCGCTGTCGCGCCGGAGCCGGCTTCCGCCGTCGCCGCCTTCGAGCCGTCGCTGGAGCTCCCGCCGCCGATGCGGGTTTCGCGCGCGTGGTCCTTCGGCGTGGCCCTGCTCGTGGTCGTGCTCGCCCTGCAGCTCGCCTACGCGTTCCGCGCGCACCTCGCGCAGCAGTACCCCGTGCTCCGCCCCATCCTCGAGTCGGCGTGCGCCACCGCCGGCTGCACGGTGCCGTGGGTCAACAGCGAGGCGGCCCTCAAGCTCGAGGACTCCGAGCTCCTCGAGGTGCCGGGCAAGCCGGGGCAGATCTCGCTGCAGGCGCGCATCCGCAACCTGGCCTCGGGCGCGCAGGAGTTCCCGCACCTCGAGCTCACGCTCACCGACCTCACGGGCCAGACGGCCGTGCGCCGCGTGCTGCGCCCCGCCGACTACCTCGGGCGCGCGCTCGCCCCCGGCGAGGTGATGGCCGGCGGCTCGGAGGTACTCATCAACGTGCGCCTCGAGACGGCGCGCGTGCGTCCCACCGGCTACGAGCTGCTGCTCTTCTACCCCTAGGCCGCGCGCTCGCGCAGGCTCGCCATCACCGCGTCCACCGCCCGGTCGACGAGCGGTCCGTCGTCCACGATGCGCGCCTCGCCGCGGCGCATCTGCTCGGCGAGCGCCTCCGGCGAGACCGAGATCGCCGCGCTCGCCGTCGAGTTGGTGAACAGGTACACGCCCTTGGCCGGGCTGATCCAGGTCAGGCGCGCGCGCAGCGGCGACGCGCCCTCGCGCCGGAACTCGACCCAGGTGTAGCGCCGGACGTTCGTCCAGATGCCGGTGCGGGTGAACACGTTGCGCACGGGCGGCGCGCCGCGCGGGGACCGCAGGCGGATCTCCTCGACGTCGATGTCGCCCGCGTTCACCGTCTCGCGCTCGAGCGCGGGCGCCGCCGCCGCGGCCGGCGCCTCCGCGCGCGCGCGGAGCCTCTCGGGCAGCGCCGTGCCCTTGAGCCCCGCCTTCACCGCCTCGGCGTGGCAGTCCACGAGGGCGCCGAGGAAGGCCTCGCGCAGCGCCTCCTCGACCCCGGCGCGCGCGAGCCCGGCCTGCAGGCCCGCCACCAGCGCGGGGATGCCCGCCACCAGCCGGCGCCGGTCCTCCGCGCGCGCCTTGGGCTCCACGCTCCACAGGAGCTCGTCCATCGTCGCCACCAGCACGCTCCAGGGCGCCGAGCCCTCGCCGTGCTCGACGTGGGCCTGCGCCAGCGCGCGCACCCAGGCGTCCTCGAGCATCGCGCGCACCGCCTCCGGCACCGCCTCGCGCGCGCCGAGCCGGCGGCCCACCTCGTCCTCGGCGAGGACCCGCGCGATCTCGCGGCGCTCCCTCTCCTCGACCAGGCGCACGGTGCGCGCCGCGATCTCGTCCTCGGCCTCCTCCTGGCGCGCGAGGAAGGACTCCATCTCCGAGGCGAGCCCGGCGAAGAGGGCGAGGTCGTCGTCGAACTCCTCGAGCACGCGTCCCACGACGTGGCCGAGCTGGGCGAGCGTGGCCTCGCCGCGGGCGCTCGTCTCGTCCAGGCCGATGGCCGCGCGCGCGAGCCGGTCCAGGAGCACCCGCGCGGGGTGCGTGCGCGAGGAGAAGAAGGCGCGGTCCAGCAGCGCGACCTTGAGGACGGGGATCTGCAGCCGGGCGAGCAGCGCCTTCACCGCGGGCGGGATGTTCCGGTCCTCGAAGACGAAGTCGAAGAGCATCGCCACGATGTCGATCGTCATCGCGTCCACGCCGGGCAGCGCGCCCGCGGGGGGCGCCGCCCGGAGGTCGCGGATCACGTTCGCGATCGCCTCGGCGGCCGTGGGCGCGCCGGGCCCCGGCTGCTGCAGGCCCGTGAGCGTGCGCACGAAGCCGCGCGTGGCGGCGGCCGGCGCGGCGGGGCCGGCCGCCCCGCCCGCGGGCGAGAGCGCGCCCAGCAGCTCGACCAGCGCGGCGTGGATGTCGGCGGCCGCGGGCCCGGGCGTGGCCGGCGCCGCGGGACGCGAGGCCGGCGCGGGGTTGCGGCGGAGGGCGGGCTTGATCTCGGGCAGCACCTGCAGCGCGACGAGGCGGGCGTTCAGCTCCCGGTAGAGGTCGGCCAGCGCGCCCGCGAACGGCGCCTCGAGGACGCGCAGCAGCGCGAGGCGCGGCTTGCGGCCTCCCTCGAGGATCCCGCACGCGGCCTCGAGGGCCGCGCAGACCGCCTCGGTGCCCGCCGGATTGTCCGCGTCGGCCAGCTCCGGGCGCGACAGGAGCAGGCCCAGGCGGCGCGTGAGCGCGCCCAGCTCGCCCTCGCAGGCGCCCGCGAGCCTCGCCGCCATCGCCTTCACCGCGAGGTCGTGCTCGAGCACCTCCTCGTCGACGAGCGCGAGGGACTGCGGCTCCCCGGAGGGAGCGGTCGCGGCTCCCCCGCCGCGCGCGCGCGCGTTCCACGCCGCGACGAGCTCGCGGCCGAAGGCCGCCTCGAGGAGGGGGCGGCGCTCGCGCGCCTGCGAGCGCACCTCGAGGTGCAGGGCCTGCGACTCGGGGTCGCGCGCGCCCTCGGCCAGGACGAACAGCGCCTCCTCGGCCCGCTCCAGCGCGCCGGCGAGCGCGGCGGCGAGGCGCGGGCGGGCGAGCTCGCGGCACTCGGCCAGGATCGCCGCGCACTCCTGTGGCGAGAGGCGGGCGCGCGCTCGCGCCCGCGCGTCGAGGGAAACGACGTTGCCGTTCGGAAACTGGCTTGCCATGGCGCCGCCTTTCGCGGGCCGACCCGGCGGAGGAAGGACGCATTTCCGGCAGTCCCGCCGTCGTGGGGCCGCCCGCGGGCGGGCCCGTTAGACCGGTGACTTTGCGTCCCCACCTTTCGATGGGTTTGCCCTGTCTGCAGAATGCGTGCGCCGGCTGGGTTTTCGAGGGCGCGGCAGGCTTCCGCCCGCGCCGAACCTGTTCTGGCAACGGCCATCGTGGACGGCGGCCCCCGTGGCGTCAAGGCCGCTCGTCGGCCGGAACACGCCGCGCATCGACCGGAGGTGAGCGCTTCCTCGCCGGTATAATCGCCGCTCCTTCCGAAGGGCGTCCCCGGCATGTCGATCCTCGTCTGCGGCTCCATCGCGTACGACACCATCATGGTGTTCCGCGACCAGTTCAAGAACCACATCCTCCCGGACCAGATCCACATCCTGAACGTCGCGTTCCTCGTGCCGGACCTGCGCCGCGAGTACGGCGGCTGCGCGGGCAACATCGCCTACAGCCTCAAGCTCCTGGGCGAGGAGCCGCTCGTCATGGCCACCGTGGGCCACGACTTCGAGCCCTACGAGCGGCGCATGGACATGCTGGGGCTGTCGCGCCGGCACGTGCGGCGGCTCGACGACCACTTCACCGCGCAGGCCTTCATCACCACCGACATCGACGACAACCAGATCACGGCGTTCCACCCGGGCGCGATGTCGCAGTCGCACCAGAACCGGATCGGGGAAGCGGGCGGGGTGCGCCTCGCCATCGTCTCCCCCGACGGTCGCCAGGGCATGCTGGAGCACGCCCGCGACCTCGCGCGCGCGGGGATTCCCTACGTCCTCGACCCGGGGCAGGGCCTGCCGATGTTCTCCGGCGAGGACGTGCTGGAGATGCTCGCCGGCGCGAGGTGCCTCACGGTGAACGACTACGAGGCCCGGCTGGTCGAACAGAAGACGGGCCGCAGCCTCGCGGAGCTGTCGGCGCGCGTGGAGGCGGTGGTGGTGACCCGCGGGGCCGAGGGGGCCGACGTGCACTTTTCCGGTCAACAGATCCACGTGCCGGCCGTTAGACCGGATAGCCTCGTCGATCCGACGGGGTGTGGCGACGCGTTTCGCGCGGGCCTGCTCTACGGCATGGCCCGCGGCTGGGATTGGCGCCGGTCGGCGAGGCTGGCATCCTTGATGGGCTCGATCAAGATCGCCCATCGCGGCGGCCAGAACCACCGGGTTTCCCGGGAGGAAGTCGAACGGCGCTTCCGGGACGCCTTCGGCGAAGGGCTTTAGGGCCGCCCGCCGCGCGGGCGGGGAGCCTCACGACAAGGAGAGCGGCGATGCAAGCACGGATGCTCGGAATCGTCATCGCGGCCGCGGCCCTCGCGGGCCTGGGTGGCTGCGCCTATCCCGGCTACGGCGGCGCGGACTACCGCGGCTACCAGACGGGCACGGAGCAGTCGGTCCGCTTCGGCGTCGTCGAGTCGGTGCGGATCGTGCGCATCGACGCGCCGCAGACCGGCGTGGGCGCCGCCTCCGGCGCCATGCTGGGCGGCATCGCGGGCAGCCAGGTGGGCGGCGGCAGCGGCCAGGCCGCCGCCGCGGTCGCCGGCGCCCTCCTGGGCAGCATCATCGGCTCCCACGTCGAGGCGGACGCGAACAAGGGCAGCGGGCTGGAGATCACCGTCCTGCTGGACAGCGGCCGCTACATCGCCGTGGTGCAGGCGCCCGACGAGCAGTTCCGCGTCGGAGACCGCGTGCGCGTCCTCTCCGGCCAGGGCATCACCCGCGTCACGCGCTGAGGCGCCCCCGCGGGGCGTGGGAGAATGGGCCGCCCCGAACGGCCCTCCCGCGACCCGTGAGCTCCCCCCGAACCCCGAGGCTGGTCCGCGCCCTGCGCTGGACGAGGCTGCTGCTGCACGTGGCCTCGGGCTTCGCCACGCTGCGCTTCGTGTGGCCTCGCGCCGACGCCGCGCGCCGGCACGAGATCGCGGTCGCCTGGGCGCAGGATCTCCTCGCCATCCTCGCGATCCGCGTGCGCTGCGAGGGCCGCCCGCCGCCGCGCGGCCGCCACGGCGCGATGATCGCCTCCAACCACGTCTCCTGGGCGGACATCTTCGCCATCGCCTCCATCCGCCACACGCGCTTCATCGCCAAGAGCGAGATCCGGGACTGGCCGCTGGCCGGCTGGCTGGCGGAGAGGTCGGGGACGATCTTCATCCGGCGGGCGCGCCGCCACGACACCGCGCGCATCAACACGCTCGTGCACGACGCGCTCGCCCAGGGCGACTGCGTGGGGCTCTTCCCCGAGGGCACGACGACGGAGGGCGACCGCCTGCTCAAGTTCCACAGCTCGCTCTTCGAGCCGGCGGTGGCCAACGGCGCGCGCGTGTACCCCGTGGCCGTGCGCTACGAGCACCCGGACGGCACGCCCCTTCGCGCGGCGGCCTACGTGGGCGACCTCTCGTTCGCGCAGTCCCTGGGCCTGGTGATCCGCACGCGCGAGACGATCGTGCGCGTGGCCTTCACGCACCCCGTCGATCCGGACGGCCTCACGCGGCAGGAGGTCGCCGCCGAAGCGCACCGGCGCGTGGCTAGTCTTCTCGGCCTGCCGGCCCCGGGCACGGCACCTGCCAGAGGCGGCGGTCGCCCAGGCGCACCGCGCTGAGACTGCGGCCCCACACGCAGCCGGAGTCGAGGGCGAGGAGCCTGGGCGCCATCCTGAGTCCCAGCGCGGACCAGTGCCCGCAGACGATGGTGTGCGTGGCGTTCGCGCGCTCGGGCATGTCGAACCAGGCAATGCGGTGCGGCGCCTTCTCGCCGGGCTCGCCCTTGAAGGAGAGGTCCATGGCCCCCTCGCGAGTGCACACCCGCAGCCGCGTCATCGCGTTGACGATCGCGCGCAGGCGGTCGTCGCCCGCGAGGCCGTCGTCCCACCGCTCCGGGTGGTTGCCGTAGAGGTGCGCGAGGAAGTGCCGCCATCCGCTTCCCTGCAGGACCTCCTCCACCTCGCCGGCCAGCGTTCGCGCCCTCGGCACGGGCCATTCCGGCAGGAGCCCCGCGTGCACCATCGCGTAGGCGCCCTCGACGTGCATGAGCGGCCGGCGGCGCAGCCAGTCGAGCAGCTCGTCGCGATCCGGCGCCGCGAGCACCGCCTCGAGCGTGTCGCGCGGCCGCGACTTCTCGATCCCCGCGGCCACGCACAGCAGGTGCAGGTCGTGGTTGCCCAGCACGGTGACGGCGGCCGCGCCCAGCGACTTCACGAAGCGCAGGCAGCCGAGCGAATCGGGGCCGCGATTCACCAGGTCGCCCACGAACCACAGCCGGTCGCGGGCGGGATCGAAGGCGAGGGCGTCGACCAGGCGCTCGAGCGGCTCGAGGCACCCCTGGAGATCGCCGATCGCGTACAGGGCCATGGCAGGTTCGAAATGAAAAAGGGCGACCGGAAGATCGCCCTTCGGGGTGTTCCTTCGCGAAGGCCCGGGCTACTTCGACGCGGCCACGAGGTAGTCGACGGCGGCCTTCACGTCGGCGTCCGAAAGCGCGGCGTTGCCGCCCTTGGGCGGCATCGCGCCCTTGCCCTTGAGCACGCTGGCGTAGAGCGCCTCGGCGCCGGTCTTGAGGCGCGGCGCCCAGGCGGCCTTGTCGCCCAGCTTCGGCGCGTTGGCCGCGCCGGTCGCGTGGCAGGCCATGCAGGCGGTGTCGTAGGTCTTCTTGCCGTCCGGCTTGCCGCCGGCCGCGGGCGCCGCGGCGACGGTGGCCACCTTCGGCCCCGGCGCGGCCGGCGCCACTTCCGCGGCGCCCTCGAGCTGCAGCTTCGCGACCGGGGCGATGCGCTTGGCGAGCGCCTCGGGCGCCATCGCCGGATCGTTCTCGAGCGAGCGGCTGCCCCACATCCCCACCGCGAGGTTGGCCAGCATGATGATGCCCACCACGAGGGCCACGGTCCCGATGCCTATCCAGGCGACGAGGGTGCCGGGGTGAGACTCCATTTCCTTCTCGACGGCGTCGGGCGTGTGATCGAAAGTCATGTCTTCCTCGGGTTCTCGGGCGCCGCGATCGGGTCGGGCAGGGCGCGATTATAGCCCGCGGCCCGCGCGGAAATCACGCCTCGCGTTGGACGGGGGGGGCCGAAACCGTTTAGAATCCGGGACCTACGCGCCCGTAGCTCAGCTGGATAGAGTACTGCCCTCCGAAGGCAGGGGTCGCACGTTCGAATCGTGTCGGGCGCGCCAAGACAAGCCTGGAGAACCCCGGTCCACCGGTTCCCCGGCACCCACCCCTCCGGCGGGGATTCGCCTGGAATCGCCGTGCCCACGCTCCTGAACCGCTTCGTCCGCGGCTACCTCCGGGCCTGCCCGATCACCGAAGGCAAGCGCCGGCTGCTCGAGCTCACGCAGGCGCGCATCCTGCCGGCCGAGCGGGACGTCGTCGCGCCGACGAAGCACGGGTTCTCGATGCACCTGAACCTCGACAACCCCGAGCACCGCCGGATCTACTTCTACGGCGAGCACGACGAGCGCTACGAGATCCGCCTGCTGCGGCGCATCGTCCGGCCCGGCGATGCCTGCTGGGACATCGGCGCGAACATCGGCTTCTACACCTGCCTGCTCGCGCGCCTGGCGGGGCCCGAGGGGCGGATCGTGGCCTTCGAGCCGGCGTCGGCCACGCGCCGCCTCCTCGAGGCGAACATCGCGCTCAACGGCCTGCGCAACGTCGTGGTGCGCGCGGAGGCGCTGGGCGAGTCGGAGGCCGCCGCGCGCATCCACTTCACCCGCGGCGATCTCGCCGAGGGCACCGCCTCGCTGGTCCCCGCCGAGGGACACGAGGCGAGCGAGCCCGTGACCCTCACGCGCCTCGATGCCCTCCGCGCCCGGCTGCCCACGCCGGCGTTCGTCAAGATCGACGTCGAAGGCATGCAGCTCGAGGTATGGCGGGGCGGCGCCGGGTTCTTCGCCGCGGAAAGCCCGCTGGTGCTGGCCGAGCTGCGCGAAACGGACGACCCGGCGCGGCTCGAGTCCCTCTCGGACTGCGTCCGCGGCCTCGGCTACCGCATCCACGAGGTCCGCAAGCGCGGCCTCCGGGCGGTGGAGTCGATCGTGTCCTCCGGCTGCCGGAACTTCCTCCTGGGCAAGCCGGGGAGCGAGAATTTCCGCCGGCTCGGTCCCGCGGTCGCCGGCTGAGCGAAACGACGGCGGACGAGGCGCGCGCACACATGGATCGATCGGCACTCACGGGAGGCGTGGCGCGAACGGCGGGCTGGCTGCGGGAGAACGCGCGGCGGCTGCCCGCGTTGGTCCTCCTGTTCTCGCTGCCGCTCGCGCACACGGTGGCGCTGCGCCTTGCCTGCCTCGGCCTCGCCTTCCTGCTGGCCGCCCCGGTGATCCTGCGCGAGGGACGCCGCCTTCCCTGCCTGGGGCCCCTGGCCCTGTGGTCGGCGATCGCCGTGGCCTCGCTCGCGTGGAGCGTGCGTCCCGGCTATTCCCTCGGCGAGCTCCGGACGGAGATCCTCTACCCGCTGCTCGCGTTCCTCGCCTTCCACGCCACGATCCGCGACGAGGCGCCTTGGCGCGCGGCCGTCGCGGCGCTGGCCGCCGGCATCCTCGTCGTGGCGGTGCTCGCCGCCCGGTACGTGGGGTCGGCGCTGCAATGGCACCTGCAGGACACCGGCGCGCTGCTCGCCGACGTGAACCAGGTGAGCACCGCGCTCGTGCTGGTGGCGCCGGTGTTCGCGGCGTTCGCGATCCGGGGACCCGTGGGCGGCCCGCGCCTGCGCGCGGCCCTGGCCGTGGGCGGGGCGCTCTACCTGGTGACCGCCCTCGAGACGGGCAACCGCACCCTCTGGCTCGCGCTGGCGGGGCAGATCGCCGTCTTCTCGGGCCTGTACCTCTGGCGGGAGGCGCCAGCCCGCGCCGTGTCGGTGCGGGTGGCCGCCGGGGCCGGGCTGGTCTGCGCGGCGATGCTCACGCTGTTCGCGTTGAGCAGCTACAGCAAGAGCGGGGAAGTGCCCCTGGACGCCCGGGGGCTGCAGGCGAACCTCGAGCAGAGCGTGCGGCCCCAGATCTGGTCGCTCGCCCTCGGGAAGTGGGCGGAGCGTCCGCTGCTGGGCCACGGCTTCGGGCGCGAGATCGTGCGCGACCACCTCGTCCAGGCCGATGCCCGTTTCGCGACGCACGCGCACAACCTGCCGCTCAACGTCGCCCTCGAGCTGGGGCTGGTCGGACTCGCCGCGTACGCCCTGCTCCTCGCCTGCCTCGCCCGCCGGTTCTGGCAATGCCTCTTCGCGCCGGAGCGCGGCGCGAGGATCCTCGGCATGGCGGGGCTGTGCCTGCTGGTCGGGGCCCTCGCCAAGGGCGCCACGGACGTGCCCCTCGTGCGGGGCAATGGGCTGCTGTTCTGGGCGCTCGCGGGCATGCTCCTCGGGCTCGCGCGCGGCGCGCAGGCGCGTGCCGGGGGCGGGTCATGAGTTATGCCGACCACACGTTCGGCGACCCCAACGCCGCCAAGCGCTGGCTGCAGAGGCGGCGGCTCGCCTCGGCCGTCGCCGCCGGCGCGTCCGGCGCGGATCCGCGGACGATCTGCGATTTCGGCGCGGGCAACGGCGAGCTGTGCAAGCTGCTCGGCGAGCGCTTCCGGCAGGCCCGGATCGTGTGCTACGAGCCCGTTCCCTACCTGCTGTCCGAGGCTCGCCAGAACCTGGCCGCCCTCGGCGACCGCGTGGATTTCCGGGACGACCCCGGGAGCCTGGGCACCGGCGAGTTCGATGCGGTCTACTGCCTGGAGGTATTCGAGCACCTGCCGCCCGAGGAAACGGCCGCCGCGCTGGCGACCGTCGCGCGGATCCTCGGCGAGCGGGGCCGGGCGGTCATCGGCGTCCCGGTCGAGACGGGGCTGCCGGCCCTCTACAAGGGACTCTTCCGCATGGCGCGGCGCCGCGGCGCCTTCGACGCGACGCCGGGAAACGTCCTTCGCGCGGTCGCGGGGCGGCCGCCGCGGGAGCGGCCCGTGACCGAGCTCGCGCCGGGCGTGCGTTTCCACCTCGATCACCTCGGGTTCGACCACCGGCGCTTCGAATGCCTCCTGGGCGAGCGGTTCGATCTTCGCGAGCGCCTCACCTCGCCCTTCGGGCTGCCGGGCGCGTGGCTGATGCCGGAGATCAACTTCGTCGTGGCGGCGAAGCCCGCCCCCTAGCCCGCCCCCGCCGGCCGCCCCCTTGCCCGGGGCCGCGGCGGCTCAGGCCGCGCGCGCCCCCGTCACCGCCTTGAGCTTCGGGCGCACCTGCGACTGGAACTCCGGCACCCAGCGCTTGAGATCGCGGCGCACCTCGGAATCCGTGGACACGCGCTCCTGCGCGAGCCACGCCACCAGCTCGTCGAGCCACTCGCGCGGCTGCGCGTCCCTCGCCTTGGCCACGCGCAGCTTCGGGTGCGGCGTCGGGCGCGTGTGCTCGTCGTCCGCGAGCAGCTCCTCGAAGAGCTTCTCGCCGGGACGCAGGCCCGTGTAGACGATCCTGATCTCCTCCTCCGAGAGCTCGGAGAGCCGGATCATGTCGCGCGCGAGGTCCACGATCTTCACCGGCTCGCCCATGTCCATCACGAAGATCTCGCCGCCCAGCCCCATGCAGCCGGCCTGCAGCACCAGCTGCGCCGCCTCGGGGATGGACATGAAGTAGCGGACCATCTCGGGGTGCGTCACGGTGACGGGGCCGCCGCGGTGGATCTGCTCCTCGAAGCGCGGGATGACGCTGCCGGCGCTGCCCAGCACGTTGCCGAAGCGCACCATCTCGAAGCGCGTGTCGGTGCCGGCCTGCAGCGCCTGGCAGACCATCTCCGCCAGGCGCTTGGTGGCGCCCATCACGTTGGTGGGGTTGACCGCCTTGTCGGTGGACACGAACACGAACTTGCGCACGCCGTAGTCGATGGCCGCGCGCGCCACCACGTAGGTGCCGTACACGTTGTTCTGCACGGCCTCCCAGGAGTTGAGCTCCTCCATCAGCGGCACGTGCTTGTAGGCCGCGGCGTGGAAGACGATGGAGGGCGAGTACTGGTGCATCACCTGCGTCACGCGCAGGGCGTTCTTCACGTCGCCCACGACGCTCGCCACGGGCATCTCGGGGTAGCCCTCGCGAAGCTCGTTGTCGACCCGGTACATGGCGTACTCGCTCTGGTCGAAGAGCACCAGCATCGAGGGCTGGAAGTGGGCGATCTGGCGGCACAGCTCCGAGCCGATGGAGCCGCCGGCCCCGGTCACCAGGACGACCTTCCCGGTGAGCAGGTCGTGCAGGCCCGCGTCGTCCAGCGTCACGGGCTCGCGCTTCATGAGGTCCTCGACGGCGACCTTGCGGATCTTGGGCGTGGCGAGCTTGCCGCCGGCCACGTTGTTGAGCGAGGGCACGGTGAGCACCGCGACGCGCGCGCGCTTGCAGATCTCCACCACGCGCCGCCGGACCTGGTAGGGGACCGAGGGCATCGCGATGATGGCGTGGCGCACCTTGAGCCGTCCCGCGAGCCGCGTCAGGTCCTCGAGCGCGCCCATGACGCGCACGCCGTGCAGCAGCCGGCCGCGCTTCTGGACGTCGTCGTCGAGCAGGCCCATCACGCGCCACTCCTGGCTGCGCGAGAGTTCCTTGAGCAGCCCCACGGCCGCGTCGCCGGCGCCCAGGACGATCACGGGGATGCCCTCGCCGCCGCGCCCGTACAGGCTCCATTCCTTGAACGAGCGCACCGCCATGCGCGAGCCCGACATGATCGACACGAGGATGAGCGGGTAGAGCGCGTACTCGCGGTACGAAAGCACGGCGCCGAAACCGGTGGCGTGCAGGACGAGGGCAACGGCCACGGTGCCCGCGAGCACGGAGAAGACGATGCGCTGGATGTCCGGCAGGCTCGTGTAGCGCCAGATGCCCTGGTACACGCCGAAGAGGTAGCTCACCAGGCCCTGCAGCGGGATGGCCACGACGAGCGCGACGGTGATCTCGCTGGGGACGGCGGGAGCGCCGTGGACGCGCAGCAGCGCGAACGCGAAGGCCCAGCTCAGGGTGAGGGCCACCGCGTCGTGCGCGAGCGCGACGAGGGCCTGCGAGTCCATCTGGAAGCGCTTCATGACGTCAGCTCCCGGGAACCAGTCGTTGTCGAGGCGAGCGAGCGAGTGCGTTCTTCTTGGTCTTCACCGCCGGGTACCCGGGGATCCCGATCCACTCCCCGCCTGCCGCCGGGGGTGCCGTCGATCGATTCGAAAAAGGAGAGCGCCATAGGCAATCAGCCAGCCAAGAATTATAGCCCCTTGCAGTGCCGGCGGCGCCCCGATCGCGAGGACGGCGCTCGCCGCGCAGAGCGCCATGAGGCCCCAGGCCGCCCACGCCAGCCGGCGGTGGGACCAGCCCCCGAGCACGAGGCGCTGGTAGTAGTGCGAGCGGTGCGCCTGCAGGACCGGCTCGCGCCCCCAGAGGCGCCGCGCCAGCGTGACGGTGGCGTCCACGACGAAGGGCGAGAACACCAGGACGGGAAACCAGGCCGGCCAAAGCCCCCGGGCGGCGCCCAGCCAGCCGAACGCGCCGGCCAGGAACCCCAGCGGCACGGACCCGGCGTCGCCCAGGAAGATGCGCGCGGGCGGGAAGTTGAAGAGGAGGAAGCCCGCCGCCGCCGCGCTCGTCGCGAGGCAGGCGCCGCCGAGCGCGCCGTCGCCCGCGCCCAGGGCCGCGAGCCCCAGCGCGGCGAAGCCGATCAGTGCCATGCCGCCCGCAAGGCCGTCGGCGCCGTCCATGAAGTTGAAGAGGTTGGTCATCCACGCGATCGCCAGGAAGGCGACGGCGGCCCCCGCGAGGGCGCCGGCGTCGGCAGCCCCGCCTTCGGGCAACGCGACGCCCACGGCGACCGCCGCGGCCGCGAGGTGGCAGGGCAGGCGAACGGCCACGGGAAGCGCCCGCACGTCGTCGACGAGCGAGAGGACCGCGAGGGCTGCGGCAGCGAGCGCGAGCACGCGGATGTCCGGCGTGCCGACGGCGAAGGCCAAGGGCAGGGCGCCCAGCACCAGCCCGATGCCGCCGATCCGCGGCGTCGGTACCGCGTGCAGCGACCGCTCTCCCGGCCGGTCGAGGATGCGCGCGGCGAGGGGGCTCGCGCGCAGCAGGGCGATCGCGGCGATCGCCACGGCGGCCGGCAGGACGAGGACCCAGGGACTCATGGCCGGCTCGCCCGCCAGCGGGCCACGGTGTCGACGAGCCCCCGGGCCAGCACGAGCCGCGGCTCCCAGCCCAGCTCCGACACCAGGGCCGAGGGATCGGCCTCGAGGGACCGCGTGAGGCGCAGCACGCGGCTGCGCTGGCCGGCCGCCGTCGCGGCCAGCTCGAGCAGCGCGGTCGGGACGGGGAACAGGCGCGCCGGCCGGCCGAGGGCCGAGCGCAAGCCGGCGACGAGCGCGGGCGTGGAGACGCTCTCCGGGTGCGCGGCGATGTAGTCGCGTCCCGGCGCCTGCGGGTGGGTCGCGGCGAGCAGCAGCGCCTCGGCGGCGTCCTCCACGTGGACGAGGCTTCGCCGGTTGCGGATCGCGGCGAGCGGAAGCCAGGCCGCGGAGTCCGCGAGGCGAATCAGGGAAGCGAAGTTGCCGCCGACCCCGGGACCGTAGACGAGCGGCAGGCGCACCACGACGACGTGCAGGCCCGTGCGCGCGGCGATCTCGTCCAGCCGGTCCTCGGCGTGCCATTTCGAGCGGGCGTAGGCGTCCTCGGGGGCGGGCGGGGAGTCGGGCCGGAACGGGCTGCCCCGCGTCTGCTCGCCGTGGACCTTCACGGTGCTCGCGAACACCAGGCGCGAGGCGCCTCCGGCGGCGGCCGCCTCCGCGAGCACGGCCGTCTTTTCCACGTTGTCGCGCTCGAAGTCCTCCGCCGATGCGCGGCGATCGTGGACCCGCGCGGCCAGATGGACCACGGTGGCGTCGCGGAAGTCCGTCGCGGCGATCGCCTCGCGCCAGCCCGCCTTCGCCAGGTGGAGGCGGACGGGATCGGCGAGTCGCTTCGCCAGGGCCGAGCCCACGAACCCCGCGGAGCCCGTCAGGACGGCCCGGGCGGGGAGAGTGGTCGCGCGATCCAAGGGCGGAAAGCGAAACGGGCATCCCGAGAGATGCCCGTTTCGACGAGGCTGGGACTCTCCGTTACGGGCAGGTCGCCGGCGTGGCGGTGATCGCGACGGTCGCCGTCGAGGTGCCGTCGGTGACGGTGACCGACCCGGACGTCGGGTAGACGTTCACGCCGTCGCCACCCTGGCGCGTGATGGACAGGATGTTGCCGATGATCGAGGCCGTGATCCGCGGGTGCTGCGAGGTCACGGAGTAGCCGCCGAGGCCGCCGACCACCGTCACCTGCGAGGTCTGGCTGCACAGCAGGCTCGAGATGGAGGCGGGCGCCACGGTCAGTGCCGGGCCGGTGCCGCTGCCCGCGCTGATCTCGATCGAGATGGTCGCCGTGGCCCCGCGGCTGTCGCGGACGAGGACCGACTGCGGCGAATTGCAGGGCGGCGCGGTGGGCGGCACGGTGATCGTCAGGCGGTCGCCGGAGTTGGCGAGGGTCTGCGGGATGAGCGACAGGCCGGTCGTGCCGGTCACGGTGTAGGGCGGCGTGCCGCCGAACACGAAGATGTCGGAGGCGCCGGAGCCGCAGCGCGTCGCGAGCGAGCCTTCCAGCGTGATCTCGTCCGAGGGCAGGACCGAGAGGACGTCGATCGACGGCAGCTGCACGATCAGGAAGACGAGGTTCGTGGTGACGCCGGTGGCCACGTCCGTGACCGTGTAGGACGCGTACTGGGTCGGCGCGTTGGCGTTCACGCGCACGCGGACGAACGCCCGGCCGGTCTGGTCCGTGCGGACGCTGATGCGGTTCACGAGCTGGGGCGTGACGTTCGGATCCTCGACCACGAACGAGTAGTCGCCGCGCACCTTGTCGAACTGGAACAGCCGGTCGCCGTAGAGCGCGCCGTTGGACACCGGGACCAGCCCGATGAGCGAGTCGGCCCCGGAGCAGGCCTGCGGCGCCGGGCCCGTGCCCGTGCCGGTGGAGGCACAGGTGCTGGCGTAGGTCTCGCCGTAGCCGGTGAAGAAGTTCTGCAGGACGCTGTAGGCGTTGGAGATCGCGACGCCGTTGCTGTCGCGGACCTCGATGTTCACCGTGCGCCGCGGCACCTCGTTGGGGTCCAGGCCCACGTCGACCACGCCGGGGTTGCGCGGGACGAGCGTGAAGGTGTTGCTGCTCGTGGTGAAGTTCAGCTCGACGAGCGTGGGCTCGCTCGAGGTGACGAGGTACGGCGCGCGGCCGCCCACGATGTTCAGGGTGTAGGGCACGCCGGCGTAGAAGGACCCCGTCCCCGGCAGGAGCTGGAGCGAGCCCACGTTGTTCGGCGAGCTGGTGGCACCGCCGCCGCACGACGAGAGGACCAGCGCAGCCGCCGCGATGAAGGCGACGGACAGCTTCGATTGCAGGCGACGCAGCGGCTCAAGATTCACGATCGTTTCCCCTTTTTACTGGGCCCCGCTGTCAGAATTCGTAATAAATCAGCAGGCTATGAAAGTTTATTAAAGCGCAACTTTCAGTTGGAAGCAAGTGGAATATTCACGAGGCCCCGCGTCCCACCGCACCGCAAGACCGCCGCGGCGAACCGCCAAGCCCGACGCCCAACCCCCTGTTCCATCAGGGAAAACAGGTCAAGGGCCCCGAGCCCCTCCTAATTGCAGGTGTTCCCGGTCACCGGGATGTCCAGGGTCGAGGTCCCATCGCTGATCTTCACGAACGCATTGATCGGGGGATTCGTGCAGATGCCCGAAGTCGTGTCGTGGATGCGCAGGGACGCCCCCGCGACCGACGCCGCCACCTTGGGGTCGGAGATGAACGCCACGGAGTAGGTCCCGGAACCGCCGGAGAGGAAGACATTCACGCCGAAGGCGTAATTGGCCGCCGTGAGGACGACGCTCGAGGGGTCGGCTGCCAGCAGGCCCCCCGAAGTTCCGCCTGGACAGTTCGCGGGCACCGTCGCGGTGACCTCCGCGCTGGTCGCGCCGTCGGTGATGGTGATCACCGCCGTGGTTGGATAGACGGTCGTTCCGTCATTGCCCAATCGCCGGACCGAGACCGTGCGACTGGCGACGGTGACGCTCACGCGCGGATGGTTCGAGCTCGCGGAGATCGGGGTCGAGCCTCCGCTGACGACGACAGAGGTCGTTGCCGCCGCCGTGTCGGTGCTGCATCCCAGCGTGAGGGAGGTGGGCGCGACCGAAATCGGCGGCGCCGAGGTGCCGAGCCGATTGGTCACGAGGACCGTGAGCGTCCGGCCCGTGGCGTCCGTCACGGCGACGGGCAGGTTCTCGATGCACTGGAAGGTGCTGACGAACGACACGGTGAACTTGCCCCCGCTGGACGCGATCGAGGACGGCGTGACGGAGAAGGCCGTGGAGGCCCCGACCACGCTGTAGGGCGGCGTCCCGCCGAACACGGCAACCTCCGCGGTGCCGTTGCTGCACCGGTCCGTATTCGCCCCCGTGAGGGTGATGGACGAAGGCAGGGTGAAGAAGGCCGGCGTGTTGCCGTTGTACTGGGCGATGGCGAAG
>CAZNWZ010000013.1:0-29271 GCA_964576455.1 uncultured Lysobacter sp. | reverse complement strand
GATGTAGCCGCCGGGGCCGGCGCCGATCACGACGACGTCATAGGTTTGCGACATGATTGTTCCATTCCAGTGATTTGAGCTGCCGTCTGCCGCGCCGGGCGCGGGGTGAGGCGGTTGACGCCGATGAACGCCGATTCCCCGCCGATTGCCGCCGATGGTTCATTGTTGTCCCGTGGCCATTGAAACGATCTCGCGAGCCGGGACGAACAGTTATTCCCACTGCCATGACTGATGCATCGGCGGCAATCGGCGGGGAATCGGCGTTCATCGGCGTTAACCGCCCTACGGAAAGCGAAGCGTCGCACTAGCGCAACCAGAAGCGGGCGATGTGCACTCCCAGGCCCGCGCAAAGTCCCGCGGCCAGGGGATGCACGTTCTTGAGGAAGAGCGGCGGGTGCTTGGCGAGCTGCAGCACCCAGAAGGTCGCCGCCACGGCCAGCCCCACCGCGAGCGACACGGCGAAGTGCCGCGGCAGGTACACGCCCAGCGACTGCTGGAAGAGGACGGCCAGGAACCCGACCAGGAGCGATCCCAGCACGAAGAAGAACGCCCGGCGAAGGACGGACGCGGGCTTCCACTTCCGGCGGCGCGCCAAGCGGGCGTCCCTACACGTCCAGGAGGAGGCGGGCCGGGTCCTCGAGCGCGTCCTTGATGGCCACCAGCGAGAGCACCGCCTCGCGGCCGTCGATGATCCGGTGGTCGTAGGAGAGCGCCAGGTAGTTCATCGGGCGCACGACCACCTGCCCGTTCTCGACGACGGCGCGGTCCTTCGTGGCGTGGATTCCCAGGATCGCGCTCTGGGGCGGGTTGATGATGGGGGTGGAGAGCATGGAGCCGAACACGCCCCCGTTGGAGATGGAGAAGGTGCCGCCGGTGAGCTCCTCGATCGTGAGCTTGCCCTCCCGCGCGCGCTTGCCGAAGTCGGCGATCGTCTTCTCGATGTCGGCGATGGACAGGAGATCGGCGTTGCGCAGGATGGGCACCACGAGGCCGCGCTCGCTTCCCACGGCGATGCCGATGTCGTAGTAGCCGTGGTAGACGATGTCGTTGCCGTCGATCGAGGCGTTGACCACCGGGAACTTGCGCAGGGCCGCCACCGCCGCCTTCACGAAGAAGGACATGAAGCCCAGCTTCACGCCGTGCTCCTTCTCGAAGCGGTCCTTGTAGCGGGCGCGAAGCTCCATCACCGGCGCCATGTTCACCTCGTTGAACGTGGTGAGGATGGCCGCGGTGGACTGCGACTGCACCAGGCGCTCGGCGACGCGCGCGCGCAGGCGCGACATCGGCACCCGCTGCTCGGGGCGGGCGCCGCCCGGGATGCTCGCGGGCGCGGGCTTCGCGGCGGGGGCCGCGGCGGGGGCGGGCCTGGCCGCCGGCGCCGGGGCCGCGAGGACGTCGCCCTTCGTGACCCGGCCGTCGCGGCCGGTGCCGGCGAGGGCGGCCACGTCCACGCCCTTCTCCGCCGCGAGTTTGGCGGCCGAGGGCGACGCGGCCTTGCCGGTGGCGGCGGCCGGGGCCGCGGGGGCCGCCTTGGCCGGGGGCGCCTCGGCGGCAGGGGCGGCGGGGGCGGTGACGGCGGCCGCGGCGGCGGTGTCGATCACCGCGATCACGTCGCCAGAGGCGACGGTCTCGCCGTCGGCCTTGACGATCCTCGCGATCACGCCGTCGGCGGGCGCCGGCGTCTCGAGCACCACCTTGTCGGTCTCGATGTCGATCAGGTTCTCGTCGCGCCGGACCGCCTCCCCCACCTTCTTGTGCCAGGCGACGAGGGTGGCCTCCGAGACGCTCTCGGACAGTTGCGGGACCTTCACTTCCACTTGCATGTCGATTCCTTCCCGTGATCGAGCCGGCGAGCCGCTCTAGTCCGCGGCTTTCTTGGCGGAGGCGGCGTCCAGCGTGAGGGCCGCGTCGATGATTTCCTTCTGCTGCTGGTTGTGGAGCGCCAGGTAGCCCACGGCGGGCGAGGCCGACGACTTGCGCTGCGCCGCGGTGAGCCCCTGGTCCGGCCGCAGGTGCTCGAGCAGGTAGTGCTGGATGCGGTGCCAGGCGCCCTGGTTGGCCGGCTCCTCCTGCGCCCACACCACGCTCTTCGCGTTGGGGTAGAGCGCGATCTGCTCGGCGAAGTCGGCGTGCGGGAACGGGTAGAGCTGCTCCAGGCGCACGAGGGCCACCTCCTCGATCCCGCGCTTGTCGCGCTCGGCGGCGATGTCGAAGTACACCTTGCCCGAGCAGAACACCACGCGCTTCACCTTCTTCGGCGCGGGCTTCGCCGGGTCGCCGATCACGCACTGGAAGCCGCCGCTCGCCAGGTCCTGCAGGGGCGAGGTCGACTCCTTGCGCCGCAGCAGGCTCTTGGGCGTCATGACGATGAGCGGCTTCCTCATCGGGCGCTTCACCTGCCGGCGCAGCATGTGGAAGAACTGGGCCGGGGTGGAGGGCACGCAGACCTGGATGTTGTGCTCCGCGCACAGCTGCAGGTAGCGCTCGAGGCGCGCGGAGGAGTGCTCGGGGCCCTGGCCCTCGTAGCCGTGCGGCAGCAGCATGGTGAGGCCGCACAGGCGCCCCCACTTGGCCTCGCCGGAGGCGATGAACTGGTCGATCACCACCTGGGCGCCGTTGGCGAAGTCGCCGAACTGCGCCTCCCAGAGCACCAGCTCGAAGGGGTTGGCGGTCGCGTATCCGTACTCGAAGCCGAGCACCGCCTCCTCCGACAGGAGCGAGTCGATCACGAGGAAGCTGCCCTGCCCCTCGCGGACGTGCTGCAGCGGCAGGTAGGTGCCCTGGTCGTACTTCTCGCGGTTCTGGTCGTGCAGCACCGCGTGGCGGTGCGCGAACGTGCCGCGGCCGCTGTCCTGCCCCGAAAGCCGCACCGGGGTGCCCTCGTCGACGAGCGAGGCGTAGGCCAGGTTCTCGGCCATGCCCCAGTCGAGCACGGCCTTGCCCTCTCCCATCTCGCGCCGCCCCGCGAGCATGCGCTCGACCGTCGGGTGCAGCTTGAAGTTCGACGGGATGTCGGTGAGGCGCTTCGCGTAGGCCTTGAGCTTGTCCAGCGGCACCGCGGTGTCGGCCGGGCGGCGCCATTCCACGTTCATGTAGGGCGCCCAGTCCACGGCGAGCGCGTGCTTGAGCCCGTAGAGGATCTTGGGGTTGGTGGGCTTGCCCTCGTCGAGCTTGGCGCGGAAGCTCGTGACGAGCTCGTCGGCGAAGCCCGGGGCGATGAGCCCCTCCTTCTCCAGCCTGTCGGCGTAGAGCTTGCGCGTGCCCGGGTGCTGGGCGATGCGCTTGTACATGAGGGGCTGCGTGACGAAGGGCTCGTCCTGCTCGTTGTGGCCCAGCCGCCGGAAGCACACCATGTCGATCACGATGTCCTTCTTGAACGTCGTGCGGTAGTCCAGGGCGATCTTGGCCACCATGGCCACCGCCTCGACGTCGTCGCCGTTCACGTGGAAGACCGGCGCCTCGATCATCTTGGCGATGCCCGTGCAGTAGAGCGAGGAGCGGCTGTCGCGCGTGTCGGAGGTCGTGAAGCCGATCTGGTTGTTCACGATCACGTGCACGGTGCCGCCGGTGCGGTAGCCGCGGGTCTGGGAGAGCGCCAGCGTCTCCATCACCACGCCCTGCCCCGCGAAGGCGGCATCGCCGTGGATGAGCAGCGGCAGCACGGTCTCGCCCTTGAAGTCGCCGCGGCGGTGCTGCCGCGCGCGCACCGAGCCCTCCACCACCGGGTTCACGATCTCCAGGTGCGAGGGGTTGAAGGCGAGCGTGAGGTGGACCGTGCCGCCGGGGGTCTGGATGTCCGAGGAGAAGCCCTGGTGGTACTTCACGTCCCCGGAGGCGAGCTCGGCGGCCTTCTTGCCCTCGAACTCGGAGAAGAGGTCGGCCGGGATCTTGCCGAGGTTGTTCACCAGCACGTTCAGGCGCCCGCGGTGCGCCATGCCGATCACCACCTCCTTGGCCCCCTGCGCGCCGGCCTCCTCGATGAGGATGTCGAGCATCGGCACCAGGCTCTCGCCGCCCTCGCCGGAGAAGCGCTTCTGGCCGACGTAGCGCGTGTGCAGGTAGCGCTCCAGGGTCTCCGAGGCGGTGAGGCGCTCGAGGAGGAAGCGCTTCTGCCGCTCGTTCAGGCTCGGGGTGGACAGCGTCCCCTCGAAGCGCTCGCGCAGCCAGCGCTTCTCCTCCATCGAGGAGAGGTACATGTACTCCACGCCGATGGTGTCGCAGTAGGTCTTGCGCACGATCGCGACGATCTCGCGCAGGGTCTTGCGCAGGCGCTTGTTGCCGAAGGAGCCCATCGAGAAGACGGTGTCGAGGTCCGCCTCCCCCAGGCCGTAGTACCCGAGCTCGAGCTCCGGCACGGAGACGTGGTCCATGCGCTTGAGCGGGTCGAGGTTCGAGTAGTAGGAGCCCGTCGTCCGGTGCGCCCGGATGTACATGAGCACCTTCATCTGCTTCTCGTCGTCCGCGGCCACCGAGGTGGGCGCGGCGAGCGGCCCGCGCCGGGCCGCGGCCGCGAAGGCCTCGATCACCGGCGTGTGGGCCACGTCCTTGCCGCCGCCCGAGGCCTGCCACGCGTCGAACTGCGCCCGCCACTCCGGGGCCACGGACGCGGGGTCCCGGAGGTAGCGCTCGTAGAGCTCCTCGACGAACGGCGCGTTGGCGCCGAAGAGCGCGGAGGTGGCTTCGAACTGCTTCATGACGCTGGACATGGAGGCCTCGTGTGGCGGTTCGGGTCTTCAGCCGCGCCTGGCGAGCGGCACGACGTCGCGCCTGACCGCGCCGTTGTAGAGCTGGCGCGGGCGGCCGATCTTCATTTCCGGATCCGAGATCATCTCGTTCCACTGCGCGATCCAGCCCACGGTGCGCGCGAGCGAGAAGATGCAGGTGAACATCGACACCGGGATCCCCAGCGCGCGCTGCACGATGCCGGAGTAGAAGTCGACGTTGGGGTAGAGCTTGCGCGTGACGAAGTAGTCGTCCTCGAGCGCCACCTTCTCGAGCGCCATGGCGAGCTTGAAGAGCGGGTCGTCGTGCAGCCCCAGCTCGTCGAGCACCTCGCGGCAGGTCTCCTGCATGAGCTTGGCGCGCGGGTCGTAGTTCTTGTAGACGCGGTGGCCGAAGCCCATGAGCTTCACGCCGGAGTTCTTGTCCTTCACCTTCTTCACGAACTCGCCGAGCCTGTCGACCCCGCCTTCCTTCTGCAGGTCCATGAGCATCTGCAGCGCGGCCTCGTTGGCGCCGCCGTGGGCGGGGCCCCAGAGGCAGGCGATGCCCGAGGCGATGCAGGCGAAGGGGTTGGCGCCCGAGGAGCCCGCCAGCCGCACCGTCGAGGTGGAGGCGTTCTGCTCGTGGTCGGCGTGCAGGATGAGGATGCGGTCGAGCGCGCGCACCAGCACCGGGTTCACCTCGTACTCCTCGGCCGGCACGCCGAACATCATGCGCATGAAGTTCGAGGTGTAGTCGAGGTTGTTCTGGGGGTACATGAACGGCTGGCCGACGCTGTACTTGTAGGCCATCGCGACGATGGTCGGCAGCTTCGCGATGAGGCGGAAGGCCGAGATCTCGCGGTGCGAGGCGTCGTTGATGTCCAGGGAGTCGTGGTAGAAGGCCGAGAGCGCCCCCACCACGCCGACCATCACCGACATCGGGTGCGAGTCGCGCCGGAAGCCCTGGTAGAGGCGCGCCAGCTGCTCGTGGACCATGGTGTGCACGGCGACGGTGCGGTCGAAGTCCTTCTTCTGACTGGCGTTCGGGAGCTCGCCATTGAGGAGCAGGTAGCAGACCTCGAGGAAATCGCAATGGGTGGCGAGCTGCTCGATGGGGTAGCCGCGATACATCAGCACCCCCGCGTCGCCGTCGATGTAGGTGATCTTCGAGCTGCAGCTGGCGGTCGACAGGAACCCCGGGTCGTAGGTGAACTTCCCGGTCTTTCCGTACAGGGCCCGGATGTCGATCACGTCCGGTCCGACCGTGCCGCCGTAGACCGGCAGTTCCAGCGTCTTGCCGTCGTCGTAGGTCAGCGTCGCCTTGCCTTTCGCGTCCATGCGTGTCTCCCAGTGGGCCGCCTCAGGCGGCCTTCAGTCGTTGCAAGAGCGGCTGCAGGGCCGGATCGGGGCAGTCGCGCCGCCCCATCACGAGATCCAGGAGATCGTTGTCCGGCATCGCGAGAAGTTTCGCGAGGCTTCCTGCATCCGAATCGTCCAGCTCTTCCCCGCATTCCGCCCAGAACCGCCCGAGCACGATGTCGAGCTCGAGCAGGCCGCGGCGGCTTCGCCACCTGAGCCGCTGCATCTCCGGGGAGCGCACGGCTTCGCTGTCCTTCACACCGCCCGCCGGACCATCAGCTCCTTGATCCTGCCGATGGCGAGCGTCGGGTTGAGCCCCTTCGGGCACACGTCCACGCAGTTCATGATCGTGTGGCAGCGGAAGAGGCGGTAGGGGTCCTCGAGGTCGTCGAGGCGCTCGTTCACCGCCTGGTCCCGGGTGTCGGCGATGAAGCGGTAGGCGTTGAGCAGCCCCGCCGGGCCCACGAACTTGTCCGGGTTCCACCAGAACGACGGGCAGGACGTGGAGCAGCACGCGCAGAGGATGCACTCGTAGAGGCCGTCGAGCTGCGCCCGCTCGGCGGGCGACTGCGGCCGCTCCTTCTCGGGCAGGGGCCGCCCGTCGATGACGTAGGGCTTCACCGAGTGGTACTGGTCGAAGAACTGCGTCATGTCCACGATGAGGTCGCGGATGACCGGCAGCCCCGGCAGCGGCTTGATCACCACCGGCTCGGCCAGCTCCGCCAGCTTGGTCACGCAGGCCAGGCCGTTCCTGCCGTTGATGTTCATCGCGTCCGAGCCGCACACGCCCTCGCGGCAGGACCGGCGCAGCGAGAGCGTGTCGTCGACCGCCTTGATGCGCACCAGCGCGTCCAGCAGCATGCGGTCGGCGGGCCCCATGGCCACGTCGTAATCCTGGAAGTACGGCCGGGCGTCCTTGTCGGGGTCGTATCTCTGGATCCGGAATTTCATGGGGCGAAAGTCCTATTTCAGCGGCAGTGTCGGGGATGGCGGGGGCGCCGGTCTTGCGGTAGCGCAACCTCCGTCCATATCGTCCCGGTCAGTAGACCCGGGCCTTGGGCTCGATCGAATCCACGGAGAGCGGCTTCAGGTTGACCGGCTTGTAGGCCAGGCGGTCGCCCTCCCGGTACCAGAGCGTGTGCTTGAGCCAGTTGGCGTCGTCGCGGGCGTGGAAATCCTCGCGGTCGTGGGCGCCGCGCGTCTCCTTGCGGGCCTCGGCGGAGACCATCGTGGCGCGCGCCACCTCGTAGAGGTTGTCGAGCTCGAGGGCCTCGACGCGCGCGGTGTTGAACACCTTCGACTTGTCCTTGATCTCGGTGCGCGCCAGGCGATCTCCCAGGGCCCGGATCTTCGCCACGCCCTGCACCAGCAGGTCCGGGAAGCGGAAGACGCCGCAATGCGCCTGCATGGTGCGCTGGATCTCGTCGCGGATCGCGGAGACGTCCTCGCCGCCCTTCTGGCCGTCCAGGCGCGCCAGGCGGGCGAGCGCCTCGTCCCCGGCCCCGGCCGGCAGCGCCGGATGGGCGCCGCCCTGCGCCCGGATGTACTCGACCATGCTCATGCCGGCGCTCTTGCCCATGACCAGCAGGTCGGTGAGCGAGTTGGTCCCGAGCCGGTTGGCGCCGTGGATGGAGGCGCACCCGCACTCCCCGGCCGCGTACAGGCCCGGCACGGCCGAGGCGGAGCCGCCCGCCCCGGGCACCACGACCTCTCCGCGGTAGTTGGTCGGGATGCCGCCCATCTGGTAGTGCGCGGTCGGCACCACGGGAATCGGGTCCCGGGCGCAGTCCACGTTGGCGAACTTGAGCGCGATCTCGCGGATGCCGGGCAGGCGCTTGTCGATGACCTCGGGCCCGAGGTGGTCGAGCTTGAGCAGGATGTGGTCGGCGTGCTCGCCGGCGCCGCGGCCTTCCTTGATCTCCGTGGCCATGGCGCGCGAGACGACGTCGCGCGAGGCGAGGTCCTTCATGGTGGGCGCGTAGCGCTCCATGAAGCGCTCGCCGGACTTGTTGAGCAGGATGCCGCCCTCGCCGCGCACGCCCTCGGTGATGAGCACGCCCGCGCCCGCCACCCCCGTGGGGTGGAACTGCCAGAACTCCATGTCCTCGAGCGGGATCCCGGCGCGCGCGGCCATGCCCAGGCCGTCGCCGGTGTTGATGAAGGCGTTCGTGGACGAGGAGAAGATGCGCCCCGCCCCGCCGGTGGCGAAGAGCGTGGCCTTGCCCTGGAAGAGCACGGTCTCGCCCGTCTCCATCTCGAGGGCGGTCACCCCCAGGACGGTGCCGTCGGCGCCGCGCACCAGGTCGAGCGCCATCCACTCGACGAAGAACTGGGTGCGCGCCAGGACGTTGCGCTGGTAGAGCGTGTGCAGCATCGCGTGCCCGGTGCGGTCTGCGGCGCAGCACGAGCGCTGCACGGGGCGCTCGCCGAAGTTCTGCGAGTGGCCGCCGAAGGGGCGCTGGTAGATGGTCCCGTTGTCGTTGCGGTCGAACGGCATGCCGAAGTGCTCGAGCTCGATCACCACCTCGGGGGCCATGCGGCACATGAACTCGATCGCGTCCTGGTCGCCCAGCCAGTCCGAGCCCTTGATGGTGTCGTACATGTGCCAGTGCCAGCTGTCCTCGCCCATGTTGCCGAGCGCGGCGCCCACGCCGCCCTGGGCGGCCACGGTGTGCGAGCGCGTCGGGAAGACCTTGGAGAGGACGGCGACCTTGAGCCCGGCGCTGGAGAGCTCGAGCGCGGCGCGAAGCCCCGACCCGCCCGCGCCCACGATCACCGCGTCGAATCTGCGTACGGCAAGCGCCCGTGTCGGAAGTGCCATCTCAGCGGCCCCAGAGGATGGACACGGACCACACGAGGTAGAAGGCGAGCGCGGTGCCCGCCAGCGCCTGCAGCAGCAGGCGGATCCCCGTCGGCTTCACGTAGTCCATGATGATGTCGCGGACCCCCACCCACGCGTGGTAGAGGAGCGCCAGGATGAAGAGCATCGTGGCCAGGCGCACGAAGGAGCCCGAGAAGAGCCCCTTCCAGTCGGCCCAGCTCGCCGGCGGGCACCACAGCAGAAGCACGGCGAGAAAGACGGTGTAGGCGGCCATGACGACCGCGGTGAGGCGCTGCAGCAGCCAGGCCGAGAGGCCGTAGTGCGCGCCGACGGGGTTCTTGGCGGGCGCGCTCACCAGATCCTCCAGGCCAGGAGCAGGGTGCACACGGCGCCGGCGGCGAAGACGAGCTTCGCGGAGGCGCGGGCGGGCTCCTTCGCCACGCCCAGGTGGATGTCCAGCAGCAGGTAGCGGATGCCGGCGAAGAAGTGGTGCAGGTAGAGCCAGGCGAAGCCGAGCGCCACCACTTTCACGGCCGGGTCGGCGAAGACGCCCCGCCATCGCAGCCACCCGGCCTCGGAGCCGAGCGTGGACTGCAGGAGGTAGAGAAGGACGGGCAGGACGGGAAGGAAGAGGAGCGCGCCGGAGATGCGGTGGAAGATCGAGACGAGCCCCGGGACGGGCAGGTGCGCGAGGTTGAGATCGTAGTATTTCGGCCTCTGCTTGTGCGCAGTCGTCATGTTCCGGTCCTGGGTGGCGTTGCGGCGGCCCGGCGCGGGCGGGAGGCGGACGGTGGTCCGGTTCCGCGACGCCGGAAGCCCGGCGATTCTACCGTGGATTTGTTGCGACCGCACATGCGCATACCCCCTTTCGCCGCGGGGAGATGCGGGTATTCCCGGGGACGAGGGCGCGCGCGCCTCAGGCGAGCTCGTTGAAGTAGGAGAAGCCGTCGGTGAGGCACAGCCCGCGGCGCCACTCCACCGGCATGTCGCCGTAGGTGTAGGCGATCCGGTCGACGCACAGCAGCGGCGTCGCGGCCGGCACGCGCAGATGGCCGGCGGTCGCCTCGTCGGCCGGCACCGCGCGGATGCGCTCCTCGGCCCGGATCATGCGCAGCCCGTAGACCGCCTCGTAGAAGCTGTACATCGAGCCCTTGAACTCCTCGAGCCGCGCCACCGTGAGGCCGGGGAAGCGGGCGGCGCCGAGCGCGATCTCGTCGAGGATGAGCGGGCGGCCCTGGAACTCGAGGATGCGGCGGATGACGTGCACGGGAGCGCCCGCCTTGAGCGCGAGCGCCCGCGCGATCTCCGCGCTCGCCTTGCCGCGGCGAACCTCGAGCAGGACGTTGTGCGGCGTGAGCTTCTGCCCGCCGTCGGGCATCACGCGCAGGAACCGGTACTGGTAGCTCGGCTCGCTGTGGGAGGCGACGAACGTGCCCTTGCCCTGGCGGCGCACGAGGATGTGCTCGCTCGCCAGCTCGTCGATCGCCTTCCTCACCGTGCCCTGGCTCACGCGGAAGCGGGCGGCGAGCTCCATCTCCGAGGGGATCGCCTCGCCGGGCTTCCACTCGCCGGCCACCAGGCTCTGCGTGATGTGGATCTTGATCTGCTCGTAGAGCGGCCGGAAGGACGGCGACGGCAGGGTCTCGGACATGGGCGGGATGCTACCACGCCCGGGGAATCCTTTGTCTTATATAAGATACAAGTCCTGTTGACACCCCGGCGCGGCGCGGCGTAGCATGCTGCGCAGCAGCAAGCGCTTTCCCGGGCCGGCTCCGGCTTGGGCGCGACCGGAAATTTCCCTGCACATTCATAGGCTTGCCGTCATGACGCCCTACTTCCGCCCGCGCCGCTCGATGCTCTACGTGCCCGGGTGCAGCACGCGCTACCTCAACAAGGCGCGCACCCTCAAGGTGGACTCCGTCATCCTGGACCTGGGCGACCCGATCCTGGTGGAGGCGAAGGAGGAGTCGCGGCGCAACGTCGTCGAGGCGGTGCTCGCCGGGGGCTACGGGCGGCGCGAGGTGGTCGTGCGCGTGAACGACCTCGATTCGCCCTGGGGGCGAGACGACGTCAAGGCGGTCGCCAACATCGGCGCGGACGCCATCCTCTTCCCCAACGTGCAGTCGAAGGCGGACGTCGAGGCGGCGCTCGCCGCGCTCGACGCGGCCGGCGGCCGGCACCTGCCCGTCATGGTGATGGTCGAGAGCCCCCTCGCGGTGATCCGCGCCGAGGAGATCGCCGCCGCCTCCGACCGCATCGCCTGCATCGTGATGGCGACCTCCGACCTCATCACGCAGCTGCACGCGCGCCGCACCCCCGACCGCATCGCCCTGCACTACTCGCTCTCGCGCGTGGTGCTGGCCGCGCGCGCCTTCGACCGCTCGGTGGTGGACGGGATCTCCACCGACCTGAAGGACATGCAGTCCTTCGAGTACGCCTGCCGGCTCGCCCGCGACCTGGGCTTCGACGGCAAGAGCCTGGTGCACCCCTTCCAGCTCCCCTACTGCAACGACGCCTTCACTCCCAAGCAGCACGACCTGGCCGCGGCCACCGAGCTCATCGGGGCGCTCGAGCAGGCGCACCGGGAAGGCCGCGGCGTCGTGGTCGTGAACGGCCGCCTCATCGAGCACCACCACCTCAAGGCCGCGCGCCGGCTCCTCGCGCTCGCGGACATGATCAAGAGCCTCGAGGCCGGCCAGTGAGCGAGGGCGTTGCCGTCGCGCCCGGCTCGCGCCCGCGCGAGGGCTGGTTCTTCGAGGACTACGCGCTCGGCCAGCGCTTCGGCCACGCCACGCCGCGCACGCTGACCGCGGGCGACGCCGCCCTCTACATCGCGCTCACCGGATCCCGCCAGCCCGTGCACTGCGCCGAGCCCGTGGCTCGCGCGCTCGGCCATCCCGCATGCCCCGTGGACGACCTCCTCGCGTTCCACGTCGCCTTCGGCAAGACCGTCCCCGACATCTCCTACAACGCGGTGGCGAACCTGGGCTACGCGGACCTGCGCTTCCTCGAGCCCGTCTACGCCGGCGACACGCTCACGGCGCAGTCGCAGGTGATCGGCCTGAAACAGAACTCCAGCGGCACGAGCGGCGTGGTCTGGGTCGGCTCGCGGGCGCTCAACCAGCACGGGCGCGAGGTGATCTCCTGGGCGCGCTGGGTCATGGTCCACAAGCGGGACCCGGGCGCGCCCGCGCCGGCCCCCGTCGTGCCCGCGCTCCCGACGGAGGTCGTTCCCGGCCGGCTCGCGGTGCCCGCGTTCCTGCGTCCGCAGGCCCTCGAGGCCGCGGCCACCGGGGGCGGGCGCCTCTGGGAGGATTACGCCCCGGGCGAGACGATCGACCATCCGGGCGCGATGACCGTCGAGGAGGCCGACCACATGCTCGCCACGCGCCTCTACCAGAACACCGCGCGCGTGCATTTCGACGCCTTCTCGGCCCGCTCCGGCCCCTTCGGCAAGCGCCTGGTGTACGGGGGCCACGTGATCTCCCTGGCACGCGCCCTCTCCCACGACGGCCTGGAGAACGCCTTCGCCATCGCGGCCATCCACGGTGGCGTCCACGCCAACCCCACGTTCGCCGGCGACACGATCGTGGCGCGGTCGGTGGTGGGCGCCCGCGACGAGATTCCCGGCCGCGCCGACGTGGGCGCGCTGCGCGTGCGCCTGCTCGCGGCGAAGAACGTGCGCCTCTCCGATCTCGCCACGCCCGCGCCGGGCGCGAAGGACCCGGCCGTGGTCCTGGACCTCGACCTCACCTACCTCGTCCCGCGCCGCCGCCAGCGCCTAGAATAAGAGTTCCCCTTACCGGAAAGCCCTTCCCCATGCCCGCTCCCGTCCATCCCAAGGAAGCCCTCTTCGCCGGCGAGAAGCCCTTCCCCGTGATCCCCGCCTGCGAGCACTTCGCCGGCTCGGAGAAGCTCATCACCAAGGCCCTGGACCTGCAGGAGCGGCTGGGCGCCGTCTTCGACATCACCTGCGACTGCGAGGACGGCGCGGAGGCCGGCCGCGAGAAGGAGCACGCGGAGATGATCGTGGGGCTGCTGCACTCCCCGGCCAACCGCTTCGCCATGGCCGGCGCGCGCATCCACGACTACACGCACCGGCACTGGAAGAAGGACGTCGACATCCTGGTGGGCGGCGCGGGCGCGGTGATCGCCTACGTGACGATCCCGAAGTGCACGTCCGTGGCCCAGGCCGCGACGATGATCGACTACGTCCAGGCCACCGCGAAGAAGAAGAAGGTGAAGCGCGTCATCCCCATCCACGTGCTCGTCGAGACGCACGGCGCCCTGCACGACGCGTGGGAGATCGCGCAGCTGCCCGGCGTCCAGGTGCTCGACTTCGGCCTGATGGACTTCGTGAGCGGCCACCACGGCGCCATCCACGCCTCCAACATGCGCTCGCCCGGCCAGTTCGAGCACCCGCTGGTGGCCCGTGCCAAGGCCCACGTGGTGGCGTGCGCCCTCGCGCACGGCGTCGTCCCCGCGCACAACGTCTCGCTCGACCTCAAGAACGCCTACAACGTCTTCCGCGACGCCTGGCGCGCGCGCAACGACTTCGGGTTCCTGCGCATGTGGAGCATCCACCCCTCGCAGGTCCAGCCCATCGTGGACGCGATGAAGCCCGACCTCAACGAGGTCGCCACCGCGGCCGCCATCCTCCTCGAGGCGCAGGACGCGAACTGGGGCCCCATCCAGTTCGACGGCGAGCTGCACGACCGCGCCACGTACCGCTACTTCTGGGAGCTGCTCCAGAAGGCGCGGATCACCGGCGTGAAGATGCCCGAGGACGCGGCGAAGGCCTTCTTCGACTGAGGCGATGACGATGACCACCCCGACCCCCGGCGCCCGGTTCCGCGCCGCCCTGAAGGAAGAGAAGCCCCTGCAGGTTCCGGGCGCGGTCTGCGCCTATCACGCCACGCTCGCCAAGGCCTCGGGCTTCCGGGCGATCTACCTCTCGGGCGGCGGCGTGGCCGCGGGATCGCTGGGATTGCCGGACCTGGGCATCTCCAACCTCGACGACGTGCTCACCGACGTGCGCCGCATCACCGACGTGTGCGACCTGCCCCTGCTCGTGGACGTGGACACGGGCTTCGGCGCGAGCGCGTTCAACGTGGCCCGCACCGTGAAGAGCCTCATCAAGGCGGGCGGCGCGGCACTGCACATCGAGGACCAGGTGGGCGCCAAGCGCTGCGGCCACCGCCCGGGCAAGGAGCTCGTCTCGAAGCAGGAGATGGTGGACCGCGTGCGGAGCGCGGCGGACGCGAGGACCGACCCCGACTTCTTCATCCTCGCGCGCACCGACGCGCTGGCGGTCGAGGGCCTGCAGGCCGCGATCGACCGGGCCTGCGCGTGCGTGGAGGCCGGCGCCGACGGCATCTTTCCCGAGGCCATCACGGACCTCGGGATGTACCGCGAGTTCAAGGCCGCCGTGAAGGTCCCCGTGCTCGCGAACATCACCGAGTTCGGCAAGACCCCGCTCTTCACCGTGGAGGAGCTCGGGGGCGCCAACGTCGACATCGCGCTCTACCCGCTGTCGGCCTTCCGCGCCATGAACAAGGCCGCGCTCGGCGTCTACCGGGCGCTGCGCAAGGAAGGCTCGCAGAAGTCCGTCGTGGAAACGATGCAGACCCGCGAGGAGCTCTACCACTACCTGGGCTACCACGAGTTCGAGAAGAAGCTCGACGCCCTTTTCGCCAAGGCCAAGTGAGAAACGAAGGAACCGCCATGTCCGAAGCCGCCGCCCCCGCCGTCACCCCCAAGCCGAAGAAGTCCGTCGCCCTGTCCGGCGTCACCGCGGGCAACACCGCGCTGTGCACCGTCGGAAGGACGGGCAACGATCTCCATTACTGCGGCTACGACATCCTGGACCTCGCCGAGAAGTGCGAGTTCGAGGAGGTGGCCCACCTGCTCGTGCACGGCAAGCTCCCGACCGCCTCCGAGCTCAAGGCCTACAAGACCAAGCTGCAGAGGCTTCGCGGCCTGCCGGTGGCGGTCCAGGACGTCCTGGAGTGCATTCCCGCCTCCACGCACCCGATGGACGTGCTGCGCACCGGCTGCTCGGCGCTGGGCGCGGTGCTCCCGGAAGGCGACGACCACAAGCTCGCCCCCTCGCGCGACATCGCCGACCGGCTGATGGCCTCGTTCGGCTCGATGCTCCTCTACTGGTACCACTTCTCGCACTCCGGCCGCCGGATCGAGGTGGAGACCGACGACGACTCCATCGGCGGGCACTTCCTGCACCTGCTGCACGGCAGGAAGCCCTCCGACCTGTGGGTGCGCGCCATGCACACCTCGCTCATCCTCTACGCCGAGCACGAGTTCAACGCCTCCACGTTCACGGCGCGCGTGGTCGCGGGCACCAACTCGGACATGTACTCGGCCATCACGGCGGCCATCGGCGCGCTCAAGGGCCCGAAGCACGGCGGCGCCAACGAGTTCGCCTTCGACACCATCGGCCGCTACGACAACCCCGACGAGGCCGAGGCCGACATCGTCAGGCGCGTGGGCGAGAAACAGGTGATCATCGGCTTCGGGCACCCCGTGTACACGATCTCCGACCCGAGGAACCAGGTCATCAAGGAAGTCGCCCGCAGGCTCTCCAAGGACGCGGGCAACATGAAGCTCTTCGACATCTCGGCGAGGATCGAGGAGGTGATGTGGCGCGAGAAGAAGATGTTCCCGAACCTCGACTGGTTCAGCGCCACGAGCTACCACATGATGGGCGTGCCCACCTCGATGTTCACGCCGATCTTCGTGATCTCGCGCACCTCCGGCTGGTGCGCGCACGTGATCGAGCAGCGCATCGACGGCAAGATCATCCGCCCGAGCGCCAACTACACCGGGCCGGAGGACCTCGCCTTCGTCCCGATCGAGAAGCGCAAGTAGGACTTTGAAAACGCCGATTTACGCCGATGCCCCGCCGATTGCCGCAGATGAGTACTGAGTGGAGCGGTGAGGTCATTCCGCCCATCGACTCGCCATCGCCCGCGGAAATCACGAACACTCGGCCCCTAATCGGCGGCAATCGGCGGGACATCGGCGTAAATCGGCGTTCCCCGCACTAACCCGACAGGAAAGCAAAAACGTGTCAGCTCATATCTCCAACGTCCGCCCCAAGCCCGACCAGGTCCTGGTCGACATCGCCGACTACGTCCTCAAGTACAAGGTGAAGAGCGCCGAGGCCTACGAGACCGCCCGCTACTGCCTGATGGACACCCTCGGCTGCGGCTTCGAGGCGCTCGAGTATCCCGCCTGCACCAAGATGCTCGGGCCCGTCGTGCCCGGCACGGTCGTGCCCAACGGCGCGAAGGTCCCCGGCACGCCCTACCAGATGGACCCGGTGAAGGCCGCCTTCGACCTGGGCGCCATGATCCGCTGGCTCGACTTCAACGACACCTGGCTCGCCGCCGAGTGGGGCCACCCCTCCGACAACCTGGGCGGCATCCTCGCCACGGCCGACTGGCTCTCGAGGAACGCCGTGGCCGCGGGCAGGAAGCCCCTCACGGTGAAGGACGTCCTCACCGCGATGATCAAGGCCCACGAGATCCAGGGCTGCATCGCGCTGGAGAACAGCTTCAACAAGGTGGGCCTGGACCACGTGGTGCTGGTGAAGGTCGCCTCCACGGCCGTGGTCGCCGAGATGCTGGGCCTCACGCGCGACGAGATCATCAACGCGGTCTCGCTCGCCTGGGTGGACGGCCAGTCGCTTCGCACCTACCGCCACTCGCCCAACACGGGCTCGAGGAAGAGCTGGGCCGCCGGCGACGCCACCAGCCGCGCCGTGCGCCTGGCCCTCATCGCGAAGACCGGCGAGATGGGTTACCCGTCGGTGCTCACCGCGAAGACCTGGGGCTTCTACGACGTGCTCTTCAAGGGCAACCCGTTCAAGTTCCAGCGCAAGTACGGCAGCTACGTGATGGAGAACGTGCTCTTCAAGATCTCCTTCCCGGCGGAGTTCCACTCGCAGACGGCCGTCGAGGCGGCGATGACGCTGCACAAGGAACTCGGGAAGATCGGCAAGACCGCCGCGGACATCAGGCGGATCACGATCCGCACGCACGAGGCCTGCATCCGCATCATCGACAAGAAGGGCCCGCTGGACAACCCGGCCGACCGCGACCACTGCATCCAGTACATGGTGGCCGTGCCCCTGCTCTTCGGCCGCCTCACGGCCGCCGACTACGAGGACGGGATCGCGAAGGACCCGCGCATCGACGCCCTTCGCGACAGGATCGTCTGCGTGGAGGACCCGAAGTTCACGAAGGACTACCACGACCCGGACAAGCGCTCCATCGCCAACGGCCTCACGGTCGAGCTGGGCGACGGCAAGAAGCTCAAGGAAGTGGTGGTGGAATACCCCATCGGCCACAAGCGCCGGCGCAAGGAGGGCATGCCGGTGCTGGTCGAGAAGTTCAGGGTGAACCTCGCGCGCCGCTTCCCCGAGAAGCAGCGCAAGGCCATCCTGGACCTGTGCCTCGACGCGAAGCGCCTGGAGGCCACGCCGGTCCACGAGTTCGTCGACCTGATGGCCGCCTGAGGGGCGCGGCGGCACCCGACCGGGATCAATTCCCCGGCCGGGCGAGGAGTGATCTAATCCGGCTGCTGCCCGCGCATCGCGGGCGCCGCCGGTTCCCGCAAAGGGGGAGGAGAAACGCGACGGGAAGGGGCCAAAAGTCCCCGGCCGGCGCCTGGAGGCCACATGACGAAGGCATTCGCGATCATCGCAGCCGCCCTGACCCTGGGCGGCTGCGCCTCGACCTACCAGCTCACCCTCATGCCCCGGGACAGCGGCAAGCTCTACCAGGGCACGCTCCAGGACTCCGGCGCCGGCGAGGGGACGGTCACCATCACCCTCGGGGAGCGGACCTACGCCGGCACCTGGGTGGAGGTCGTCCCCGACCGCTCCTACGGCTACGCGACCGGCGGCATCGGCGCCGGCCACCGCGGGTGGTGGGGCCTGGGGGGCGGCTCCTTCTCCGTCGACAACCCCTCCGGCGGCCAGGCCAAGGCGCTCCTGCGCGCGCCCGACGGCGCCGGCCTTCGCTGCGACCTGCGCGGCGGCTCCGGGCGCGGCGGCGGCGGCGTGTGCTTCGACGACCGCGGCCTCGCCTACGACGTCCAGATCCGCCCCGTGCCGGCTTCCTAGGCCCGGCTCCCCGGCACGACAACCGAACCACGAACCCGAACGAGACCCCCATGCCCCACAACGCCTTCGACACGCTCAAGACCTTCCAGCCCGCCCCCGGCAAGACCGGCCAGTTCTATTCCCTGCCCGCGCTGGCCGAGAAATTCCCCAACGTGAGGCGGCTGCCCGTCTCGATCCGCATCGTGCTCGAGTCGGTGCTCCGGAACGTGGACGGCAAGAAGGTCTCCGAGGAGCACGTGAAGCAGCTCGCCGGCTGGGGCGCCACCGCCGCGCGCACCGACGAGATCCCGTTCGTGCTCGCGCGCATCGTGCTGCAGGACTTCACGGGCGTGCCGCTGCTCGCCGACCTCGCCGCCATGCGCGGGGTGGCCGCGAAGATGGGGAAGAACCCGAAGGTGATCGAGCCGCTCGTGCCCGTGGACCTGGTGGTGGACCACTCGGTGCAGATCGACCATTACGGCGGGCCGGACGCCCTCGACCTCAACATGAAGCTCGAGTTCGAGAGGAACCGCGAGCGCTACGAGTTCATGAAGTGGGGCATGCAGGCCTTCGACACCTTCAAGGTCGTGCCGCCGGGCATCGGGATCGTGCACCAGGTGAACCTGGAGTACCTCGCGCGCGGCGTGCACCAGAAGGGCGGCGTCTACTATCCCGACACCCTGGTGGGCACCGACAGCCACACCACGATGATCAACGGCATCGGCGTGGTGGGCTGGGGCGTGGGCGGCATCGAGGCGGAGGCCGGCATGCTGGGCCAGCCGGTCTACTTCCTCACTCCCGACGTGGTGGGCGTGAACCTGACGGGCAAGCTCCGCGAGGGGGTCACCGCGACCGACTTCGCGCTCACCGTGACCGAGATGCTGCGCAAGGCCAAGGTGGTGGGCAAGTTCGTCGAGTTCTTCGGCGAGGGCGCCGGGACGCTCGCCGTCACCGACCGCGCCACCATCGCCAACATGGCGCCCGAGTACGGCGCCACCATGGGCTTCTTCCCCGTCGACGCGAAGACCATCGAGTTCTTCCGCAACACGGGCCGCACGGCCGAGGAGGTCTCGGCGCTGGAGGCCTACTTCAAGGCGCAGGGCCTGTTCGGCATGCCGAAGAAGGGCGAGCTGGACTACTCCACCGTCCTCGAGCTGGACCTCTCCTCCATCAAGCCCTCGGTAGCCGGCCCGAAGCGCCCGCAGGACCGCATCGACCTGCCGAACCTGAAGGCGAAGTTCACCGAGCTCTTCTCCAGGCCCGTGGCCGAGAACGGCTTCGCCAAGAAGGCCGAGGACCTCGGCAAGCGCGTGAGGACGTCCGACGGTACCGACCTCGGCTCCGGCGACGTGCTCATCGCCGCCATCACCTCGTGCACCAACACCTCCAACCCGAGCGTGCTCATCGCGGCCGGCCTGCTCGCGAAGAAGGCGGTGGAAAAGGGCCTCACGGTGAAGCCCCACATCAAGACCTCGCTCGCGCCGGGCTCGCGCGTGGTCACCGAGTACCTCAAGGCGGGCGGGCTCCTGCCCTACCTCGAGAAGCTCGGCTTCAGCGTCGCGGCCTACGGCTGCACCACCTGCATCGGCAACGCCGGACCTCTCGCCGAGCCGGTGGAGAAGGCGGTCGTGGACAACGACCTCGTGTGCGCCGCCGTGCTCTCCGGCAACCGCAACTTCGAGGCGCGCATCCACGCCAACATCCGCGCCAACTTCCTCGCTTCGCCGCCGCTCGTGGTGGCCTTCGCGATCGCCGGCACCGTGCTCAAGGACCTGGAGCGCGACCCCGTGGGCCAGGGGAAGGACGGGCCGGTGTTCCTGAAGGACATCTGGCCGTCCTCCGACGAGGTGCAGGCCCTGATGAAGTTCGCGCAGGACCCGGCCACCTTCGGCCGGATGTACTCGAACCTCGCGGCCGCCAACCCGCTCTGGGCCGGGATCAAGAGCGCCTCCGGCCAGGTCTACGACTGGCCCAAGTCCACCTACATCGCCGAGCCGCCCTTCTTCCAGGGCTTCGGCATGAGCGCGGGCAAGGCCGCCGACGTGAAGGGCGCGCGCGTGCTGGGCATCTTCGGCGATTCCGTCACGACCGACCACATCTCGCCCGCGGGCTCCATCAAGGACACCTCGCCCGCCGGCAAGTACCTCATCGGCAACGCCGTGATGAAGCCGGACTTCAACAGCTACGGCGCGCGCCGCGGCAACCACGAGGTCATGATGCGCGGCACCTTCGCCAACGTGCGGGTGAAGAACCTGATGCTGCCGCCGAAGGCCGACGGCACCCGCGTGGAGGGCGGCGTGACGCTCTTCCAGCCCTCCGGCGAGCAGATGCCCATCTACGACGCCGCCATGAAGTACATCGCGGCGGGCACCCCCACGGTGATCTTCGGGGGCGAGGAGTACGGCACCGGGTCGTCGCGCGACTGGGCGGCCAAGGGCACGCAGCTGCTGGGCGTGAAAGCGGTCGTGGCGAGGAGCTTCGAGCGCATCCACCGTTCCAACCTCGTCGGCATGGGCGTGCTCCCCTGCCAGTTCAAGGGCACGGACTCGGCCGAGTCCCTGGGCATCCGGGGCGACGAGCAGGTCGACGTGGTGGGCCTCGAGAAGGGCATCCGGCCGCAGATGGACGTGACGCTCGTCATCCACCGCAAGGACGGCACGAGGAAGGAAGTCCCCGTGCTGCTGCGCATCGACACGCCGATCGAGGTGGACTACTACCTGCACGGCGGCATCCTGCCGTTCGTGCTGCGGGAACTCGTGGCCGCCTGACCCCGCCATCGACTTCCTGACCGTTTCCCTGCCCGCCGGCTGGGCCCTCGCGACGTGGATCGTCGCGGCGGTCCTGCTGGCGCGCTCGGCGCGCCGCGCGCCGTGGCGCCTGCTCGCGGAGGACTTCCGGCTCCACGGCTGGATCGGCACGGCGTTCGCCATCGCGCTCGCGTGGATCCTGTCCGCGCGCCTGGCGGGCGGGCTCACGCTGCACCTGCTCCTCACCCCCCTCGCGGCCCTGATGTTCGGCCGCCACCTCGCGGTGGTCGCGGCCGTGCCGGCGATGGTCGCGGTCCTGCTATGGAGGGGCGGCGACTGGACCGGCGCGGGCGCGACCTGGCTCCTCGCGGCGTGGCTTCCGGCGACGGTCCTCGAGCTCCTTCGCCTCGCGGCCGACCGCTGGGTGCCGAGGAACCCCTTCACGTTCATCTTCCTGGCGGGCTTCTTCTCCCCGGGAGCGGCCTACGTGGCCACCGTCCTTGCCGCCTTCGCGGTGCACGCCTCGTCGCAGGCTGCGCCCTGGGAGACGCTCGCCGGGAGCTTCCTGCCCTTCGGCCTGCTGCTCGCCTGGGGAGAGGCGTTCCTCTCCGGCCTGCTCACCGCGATCTTCGTGGCCTACGAGCCGCGCTGGATGGCGAGCTTCGACGACGCGCGCTACCTCCGCCCGCCGCCGGGACGCGACCGGCAGCCCCCGCGCTAGAACGACAGGGTGCCGGCCCACCAGGCCACGGCAGCGATGAACGCGGAGGCCGGGATGGTGAAGATCCACGCCCACACGATCCCGCCTGCCACGCCCCAGCGCACCGCCGACATCTTGCGGGTCGCGCCCACGCCCACGATGGCGCCGGTGATGGTGTGGGTAGTGGAGACGGGGATGCCCAGTCCGGTGGCCACGAAGAGCGTGACGGCCCCGCCCGTCTCGGCGCAGAAGCCGCCCACGGGCTTGAGCTTCGTGATCCTCTGGCCCATGGTCTTCACGATGCGCCAGCCCCCGAGGAGCGTGCCCATCGCGATGGACACGTAGCAGGCGACGATCACCCACAGCGGCACGGGATCGGAGGCGCCGCTCGCGCCCGAGGCGATGAGCAGCAGCCAGATGATGCCGATCGTCTTCTGCGCGTCGTTGCCGCCGTGGCCCAGGCTGTAGAGCGAGGCCGACACGAGCTGCATGCGCCGGAACCAGCGGTCGATGCGCGCCGGGGGCGTCCGGCGCGCCGCCCAGGCCACGAGCACCATCAGGAGCGATCCGAGCAGGAAGCCCAGCGCCGGGGACACGAAGATGAAGAGCACGGTCTTGCCGATCCCGGAGCCGATGAGCGGCCCGATGCCGGCCTTGGCCACGACGGCGCCGATGAGCCCCCCGATGAGCGCGTGCGAGGAGCTCGAGGGCAGCCCCGCCCACCAGGTGATCCCGTTCCAGGCGATGGCACCGATGAGCGCCCCGAAGATGACGTAGTGGTCCACGATCGCCGGGTCCACGATGCCCTTGCCCACCGTCGAGGCCACCTTCAGGTGGAAGACGAAGATCGCCACGAAGTTGAAGAAGGCGGCGAACGCCACCGCATGGTGGGGCTTGAGGACCCCCGTGGAGACGACGGTGGCGATCGAGTTGGCCGCGTCGTGCAGGCCGTTCATGAAATCGAACGCGAGGGCAAGCGCCACCAGTAGCACCAGGGTGCCGAGGCCGATCTCGAGCCCGCTCATCGGGGAAGGCTCCCGGTCGTCACGAATTGGCCAGGACGATTCCCTCGGCGAGGTTCGCGACGTCCTCGCAACGGTCCGTGATCGCCTCCAGCTGCTCGTAGATCACCTTCATCTTGATGATCTCGCGCACGTCCTGCTCCTCGCGGAACAGGCGCGAGATGGCGGCGCGCAGTTCGCGGTCGGCGTCGCTCTCCAGGCGGTCGATCTCGTCGCAGGTCTTGATCACGGCATCGGCATGCCCGTCCTTGCCCAGCAGGCCCACGACGTCGTGCACCCGCTCGCAGCAGCGCAGCGCGATTGCGGCGAGGCGCTTGGTCTCGGGCGTGATGGCCCGGATGTCGTAGAGGGTGATCGACTCGGTGACGTCCTGGATGAGGTCGCAGATGTCGTCCATGGCGTTCACGAGCTCGTGGATGTGCTCGCGGTCGATGGGCGTGATGAAGGTCTTGTGCAGCAGGCGCATCGCCTCCGCGGTCACGCGGTCGGCCGCATGCTCGGCCTCGTCGATGCGGCGGGCGTAGCCGTCGCGGTTCGCGAAGTCCTCCATCAGCGCCGCGAGCTCCCGGCCGGCGTGGACGACCTGCTCGGCGTGGGCGTTGAAGAGGTCGTAGAAGCGACCCTCCTTGGGCAGTAGGCGGCCGAACATGGGGGCTCCGGGCGGGGGGCTTTCGTTCTTCTGGGGGACGCTACGCTGACATGTTACCAAGTCCCCGTTTGCCGGCGAAGCACCCCGTGGCTATAATCGCGCCTCGATACCCGATTTCCCAAGACCCGCGACCATGACCCGACTCCAGACCACGACCGCATCCCGCCGCGCAATGCGCGGGGCGTCCCGTGGCGGGCTGGCACCGCGAATCGGGATCGCGCCGCAAGCCGGCGGCAAGATCTGACGCCCGGGGTCACCCGCCCCGGCGAAAGTCGAGGCGGAACCCGAAGCGGCCTACCCCCGCTCCCCATTCCGCCTCGCGCATGGCGCGACGCGTGAGCTCGCGCGGACTGCAAGAACGGAAAAGCCGGCCCACGAGGCCCGCGAAGAAGAACGACAATGGACACCCTGCTCTCCCGGCTCCACCCCCGCCGCTGGCTCACGGGCCTGTGGCGCAACCCCGACTTCGTGAAGCTCTGGGGATCGCTCACCATCACCCACTTCGGCGGGCAGGTGACGTTCCTCGCGCTGCCGCTCACGGCCGCGCTCCTGCTGGACGCGACCCCGTTCGAGGTCGGCGTGCTGACGGCGCTGGAGGCGCTTCCCTACCCCCTCTTCGGCCTGTTCGCCGGCGTGCTCGTCGACCGCGCGAGGAAGCTCCCGGTGATCATCGCCGCCGACATCGGGCGCGGCCTCGCCCTGGCCGCGGTGCCGCTGTGCGCCTGGCTGGGCGTGCTTTCCATGCCGGTGCTCTACGTCGCGGGGTTCCTCGTGGGCCTGGGCAGCGTCGTCGGCTGGCCCGCCTACCAGGTGTTCATGACCGAGCGCGTGGGCCGCGCGAACCTCACCGAGGCCAACGCGAAGATCGGGCTCTCGGACTCCGCCTCGCAGCTCGTGGGCCCCGGGCTCGCGGGCGCCCTCATCCAGTGGCTCACGGCGCCGATCGCGATCCTGCTGGACGCGCTGTCGTTCCTGGTCTCCGCCTGGATGTTGCGCGGCATCCCGCCGGCGCCCACCGACGCCCCCAAGCTGTCGGGGGAGAGCGTCTGGCGGGAGATCGGCGAGGGGCTCGCCGCCGTGTGGCGCAACCGCACGCTGCGCGCGCTCGCGTGGTCGCTCGCGGCCTGGCAGTTCTTCCGCCACGCCTACGTCGCCGTGGTGATCCTCTTCGCGGCCCGCGAGCTGGGCTTCTCCGCCGGCCACGTGGGCGTGCTCTTCATGCTCGCGGGCGTGGGCTCCCTCGCGGCCGCGGGCGCCGTGGCCCCCCTCAACGCGCGCTACGGCTTCGGCCCGACGATGCTGGCCGCGCTGGGCGGGACCGGCGTCGCCTGGCTCGTCCTGGGCGCCTCGGCGGGCGGGCACGCGGTCGCCTCGGTGGTCTTCGGGCTCGGCCTGTTCCTGCTCGACTTCTCGGCCATGACCTTCTTCATCAACTACCTGACGCTGCGCCAGACCGTGACGCCCGACCGCCTGCTGGGGCGCGTGACCGCCACGATGATCTGCCTCACCGTGGCTACCGCCCCCCTGGGGGGCCTCGCCGGGGGCTGGGTCGCGAGCCACTGGGGGCTTCGGGTGACGATGCTCCTGGTCGGCGCGGGGGCGCTGGCCATGATCCCCCTCGTGGCCTGGACCTCGCCGCTCGCCCGGATGCGCGAGCTGCCGGGGCCGCAGGAGCTGGCCGTCACCGAGAGCGTGGCCGAGGAGATGGCGGGATAGCGCCTGAATCCGGGGGGCGCCCACGGCCCATCCAACGGGCATGACGAACCTTCGCCTGCCCGCGCGCCCCGTTGCCGAGCCGCCGGGCGCCCCCCGATAATGCGGGCCGCTACGGCCCCCGGAGACCGCCATGGAGACCTCGGAAACCCTGGTCGCCATGATGGGCATGCTGGCCAGCTTCGGCCTGCCCCTGCTCGTCATCGCCATCATTCTCGTCTACAAGCACCAGCGAAACCGCCTGCAGCAGGAGACGATCCTCAAGCTCGCGGAGAAGGGCCTGCCGGTGCCGCCGGAGCTCCTGCAGCCGCCCGCGCGCTCGCCGAGCCCCAAGGGGGGCCTCGTGCTCCTCGCCCTCGGGATCGCGCTTTCCGTCTTCATGTGGCAGCAGGGCCAGCCCTGGTCCATCGGACTCATCCCGGGTCTCATGGGGGTGGCCCTGCTCGTGGCCTGGAAGATCGACTCGGCCGCGGCCGCCCGTCGCGATCCCCCGCGCTAGCGCCGATGGCCCCACGGCCGGAGTCGGCCGATGTCGAACTGGTGCAGGCGGTCGTCGCGCGCGACGACCGCGCTGCCTTTGCGCGCCTGGTCGCCCGCCACCAGTCGATGGTCCGCTCCGTCCTTCGCCGGCTCGCCCGCGGGGACCACGGCCTCGCCGACGACCTCGCGCAGGAGACCTTCCTTGCCGCGTGGAGGAATCTCGCGTCCTTCCGCCACGACTCGCGCTTCTCGACGTGGCTCTACCGCATCGCCTTCAACGCCTGGCTCTCGGACGCGCGCAAGCGGCGCGAGGTCCTGCTGGACGATGCCGGCGAGGTCCCCGATCCCGGGGTGGCGGACACGCCCGGGCCCGACGCGGCGGCGCGCCTCGACCTCGAGCGGGCCCTGGCCGGCCTGCCCGACGGCGAGCGCGCGGCCATCGCCGCGTGCTACTACGCCGACCTCACGCACGAGGAGGCGGCCCAGGTCCTCGGCATTCCCCTGGGCACCGTGAAGACCCACATCCTGCGCGCCAAGGCCCGGCTTCGCGCCCGGCTCGGCGAGGAGACCCCATGAGCGAATTCACCGACGACCCGATCGAGCGCCTGCTTCGCGAGGACGCGCGGCGCCCGCTCCCCGACGACGGCTTCGGCGCCCGGGTGGCGCTCGCCCTCCCCGCGCCCGCCGGGATGCGATCCTGGCTCCGGACCGCCCTCGTGGCGGCCTCCGCCGCCGTCGGCGGCGTGGCGGCCTGGGCCCTGGCGCCCACCGGAACCTCGCTCCTGCAGGGATTCGCGGACCTGACGCGCCTGCAGTCGCAGACGCCCTCCGCGCTCGGCGCGCTCGCCGTGGCGGTCGCCATGGCCGTGACGGCGGCCGTCCTCGTGGCCGAGGAGAACTGACGGGGGGGCCGGGACCGTCCCGGTTTCCCGGGGGACCTCAGGGCGACGGCGACGGTTGCGGCGGCGGCAGGCGGCCGCGTGCCCGGGCGCAGGCGCCGTCTTCCGCGCGCGCGCAGTTCTCCACCACGTAGGCGAGGACCCGGAGCATGTGCGGGACATTGGCCCGGTAGCGCAGGAACCGGCCTTCCTGGCGCACGGTGACCAGGTTGGCGCCCAGCATCGCCTTGAGGTGGAAGGAGAGGTTGGTCGCGGGGATCTCGAGCGCGTCGGCGATCTCCCCGGCGACGAGTCCCGCCTCGCCCGCCTGGACGAGCAGGCAGAAGAGGTCCAGGCGCAGGCCGGAGCCCAGCGACTCGAACACCTTGAGCACCAACGATCGGTCCACGGACGCCCCCATTCCGCCGGAGCCACGATTCAAGAATCCATGGGGCCTTGGGCCCATGGCCGGCCGGCGATCGGTTACAAAGATAGCTCGGGAGACGCCCGCGCCTTTGATCTATATCAGCGTCGGCTAATGGAAAGAGGATTGAAATGTCACCGTCCTCCTTCGATCCGAGGCCGAGATGGAACAGCTCTCCCGCAGGCGATTCCTCAAGATCAGCGCCGCCACCGTCGGCGCAGGCGCCGTAGGTTCCCAGATTCCGGTCGTCTCCTCGCTCGCCATGGGCTCCAAGCCCCCGGCCGGCAAGGTCGAGACCGTCGCGACCTACTGCGAGATGTGCTTCTGGAAGTGCGGCGGCATCGCCCACATCCGCGACGGCAAGCTCTGGAAGTTCGAGGGCAATCCGCTCGATCCCATGAGCAAGGGCCGCCTGTGCCCGCGCGGCACCGGCGCCGTCGGCACGCACTATGACCCCGACCGCATCTCGAAGCCCCTCATCCGGACCGGCGAGCGGGGCAAGGAGGAATTCAAGGCGGTGACCTGGGACGAGGCGCTCAACCACGTCGCGGAGAAGATGAAGAAGATCGCGGCCGAGCACGGCCCCGAGTCGATCGCCCTGTGGAAGCACGGCACCGGCTCGCGCTTCTTCGAGCACGTGCTGCGCGCCTACGGGGCCATCAACAAGGGCGCCCCGTCCTTCGCGCAGTGCCGCGGGCCGCGCGACATCGGCTACCTGCTCACCTACGGCACGGGCCTGGGCTCCCCGGAGCCCACCGACATCGCCAACACGAAGTGCCTGGTGCTCATCGGCACGCACCTGGGCGAGAACATGCACAACACGCAGGTGCAGGAGTTCGCGCAGGCGGTGGCCAACAAGGCCACGATCATCGTGGTCGACCCGCGCTACTCGGTGGCCGCGAGCAAGGCGAAGTACTGGCTGCCCGTGAAGCCCGGCACCGACATGGCGCTGGTGCTCGCGTGGATGAACGTGCTGGTGACCGAAGGCCTGTACGACAAGGAGTTCGTGGCGAAATACGGCCACGGCTTCGACAAGTTCGCCAAGGCGATCGCCGAGAACACGCCCGAGTGGGCCGAGGCCGAGACGGGCATCCCGGCCGCCACGATCCGCGCCACCGCCCGCGAGATGGCCATGGCGCGCCCCGCCGCCCTCGTGCACCCCGGCCGTCGCGTCAACTGGTACGGCGACGACGCCCAGCGCGCGCGCTCCACGGCGCTCCTCAACGCGCTGCTGGGCAATTGGGGCCGCAAGGGCGGGCTCTTCATCCAGGCCGGCATGAAGGTCGCCGGCTACCCCTTCCCGAAGTTCCCGGAGGCCGGCAAGCCCAAGGTCGACAATCCCGACCACAAGTGGCCCTTCGCGGACGAGGAGGTCACCACGGGGCTTCGCGAGGCCACGATCACGGGCAAGCCCTACCCGATCAAGAGCTGGATCGTCTACGCGTCGAACCTCAACATGACGCTGCCCAACGAGAAGGAGACGATCGAGGCGATCAACAAGCTGGACCTCCTCGTGGTGGTGGACACGCACCCGAGCGAGATCACCGGCTACGCGGACGTCGTCCTCCCGGACACGATGTTCCTCGAGCGCCACGACGACTTCTACGTGGGCTGGGGACGGCAGGGGTGGGCGGCGCTGCGCCAGCCCGTGGTCCCCCCGCCCGGCGAGCAGAAACCCGCCTGGTGGATCGCCAAGCAACTCGGCGAGCGCCTGGGCGTGGGCCAGTACATGCCCTTCAAGGACATGGACGAGTACCTCGCCGCGCGCTGCGAGAAGAGCGGCATCGACTACGCCAAGTTCAGGAAGGAAGGCATCGTGATGGGGCCGAAGACGCCCATCACCATCGAGGAGGGCGCCGAGATCTCGTTCGACACGCCCTCGAAGAAAGTCGAGTTCTGGTCCGAGCAGCTGGCCAAGGCGGGCTTCGACCCGGTGCCGAAGTACACGGCGCCCGAGAAGGCCCCCGACGGCTTCTTCCGCCTGGTCACCGGCCGCGCCCCCGTGCACACCTTCAGCCGCACGCAGACGAACCTCTACCTGCGCGACCTCATGAAGGAGAACGAGGTCTGGGTGAACGCGCAGACCGCCGCGAAGGCGGGCCTGAAGCACGGCCAGTACGTGAAGCTCAAGAACCAGGACGGCGTGGTCTCCAACCGGGTGAAGGTGAAGGCCACGCAGCGAATCCGACCCGACACGCTCTACATGGTCTACGGATTCGGCCACTCGAGCCGCATGCTCAAGAGCGCCTACCAGATGGGTGCCAGCGCGGGGCAGCTCAACACGCGCTACAAGATCGACCCGCTGATGGGCGGGACGAGCATCCACCAGAACTTCGTCACTTTCGTGAAGGAGGCGTGACATGCCACGCTTCGGAATGGTCATCGACACCCTGAAGTGCGTGGGGTGCATGGATTGCGTGGTCGCCTGCCAGACGGAGAACGACGTCCCGTTCGGCCACTGCCGCGACTGGATCGTCACCGAGACGCGCGGCGAGTTCCCCAACCTCAGCCTGGAGATCCGCTCGGAGCGCTGCAACCACTGCGACAACCCGCCCTGCGTGACCTGCTGCCCGACCGGCGCGAGCCACGTGGAGGACTTCGGCAAGACCGTGCAGGTCACCGCCAACCAGTGCATCGGCTGCAAGGCGTGC
>CAZNWZ010000012.1:17605-30139 GCA_964576455.1 uncultured Lysobacter sp. | reverse complement strand
AGGGGGCGTGATGACCGTCCTGGTCGAACGCAACACCACGGTGCCCGTGACGAAGTCCGAAACGTTTTCAACCGCCTCCGACAACCAGTCGGCGGTCACGGTGCGGGTGTTCCAGGGGGAGCGCCCGATGGCCAACGACAACCGGCTGCTCGGCCAGTTCAACCTCGAGGGCATCCCGCCCGCCCCGCGCGGCATGCCGCAGATCGAGGTCACCTTCGACATCGACGCCAACGGCATCCTGCACGTGAACGCGAAGGACAAGGCCACGGGCAAGGAGTCGAAGATCACGATCAAGGCGAGCTCGGGCCTCACCGAGGACGAGATCCAGCGCATGGTGAAGGACGCCGCCTCGCACGCCGACGAGGACAAGCGCCAGCTCGAGCTCGTCACGGCGCGCAACCAGGCCGACCAGCTGCTGCACGGCGTGCGCAAGTCGCTCGCCGAGTACGGCGACAAGGTCGACGCCGCCGAGAAGGCGCGGATCGAGGAGGCCGCGAAGGAGCTCGAGGCGGTCCTCAAGAAGGACGACAAGGCGGCGATCGAGGCGAAGAGCCAGGCGCTCGCCGCCGCCTCCCAGAAGCTGGGCGAGCGGATCTACGCCGACGCCCAGGCCAAGGCCCAGCCCGGCGCCGCGCCCGGGGGCGGGGCCGACGAGGGCCGCGGCCGGGACGAGAACGTCGTGGACGCCGAGTACACCGAGGTCAAGGACAAGAAGTCGGCCTGAGGGCCGCGGGCCTCGCGCAGCACCGGGGGTGAAGGAGGCGGGTCTCCTTCACCCCTTCACGCATTGGGGGACGGGACGGATCCATGGGGACGAAGCGCGACTACTACGAAGTGCTGGGCGTGAACCGCGATGCCTCCGAGGAGGACGTCAAGAAGGCCTATCGCAGGCTCGCCATGAAGTTCCACCCGGACCGCAACCCGAACGACAAGGAGGCCGAGGAGCGGTTCAAGGAGGCGAAGGAGGCCTACGAGGTCCTCTCGGAACCCGAGAAGCGCCGCGCCTACGACGCCTACGGCCACGCCGGCGTCAATCCCCAGGCGGGCATGGGCGGGGACGCCGGCTTCGGCGGCTTCGCGGAGGCGTTCGGCGACATCTTCGGCGACATCTTCGGCGGCGGTCGCGGGCGCTCCGGCGTCTACCGCGGCGCCGACCTGCGCTACAACCTCGAGATCACGCTGGAGCAGGCGGCGCGCGGCACGGAGACCAAGATCCGCATCCCGGCCCTGGAGGAATGCGAGACCTGCCACGGCTCCGGCGCGAAGCCGGGAACGCAGGCGAAGACCTGCTCGACCTGCGGCGGCACCGGCGCCGTGCGCATGTCGCAGGGCTTCTTCTCGATCCAGCAGTCCTGCCCCACCTGCCACGGCAGCGGCAAGCAGATCACGGACCCCTGCCGCGCCTGCGGCGGCGAGGGCCGCCTCAAGCGCCACAAGACGCTCGCCGTGAAGATCCCGGCCGGCATCGACGAGGGCGACCGCATCCGCCTCGGCGGCGAGGGCGAGGCGGGGGTGAACGGCGGCCCGCCGGGCGACCTCTACGTCGTGATCCACCTCAAGGAGCACGCGGTCTTCCAGCGCGACGGCAACGACCTGCACTGCCAGATGCCCGTGAGCTTCAGCACCGCGGCCCTGGGGGGCGAGATCGAGATCCCGACCCTGGAGGGCCAGGCCAAGGTGCGGATCGCGCCCGAGACCCAGACCGGCCAGGTGCTGCGCCTGCGCGGCAAGGGCATCAAGGGCGTGCGCTCGGCCTACCCCGGGGACCTGCTCTGCGAGATCGTCGTCGAGACCCCGGTGAAGCTCACGGAGCGCCAGAAGGAGCTCCTGCGCGAGCTCGAGGAGCTCACCCTGGCCCACGGCGAGCGGCACAATCCGCGCGCCAAGTCCTTCATGGACAAGGTGAAGGAGTTCTTCGCGGGCTGACCCCGCCCTGCCGACCCGGCTCGGATAAGTTATGATGGCCTGAGAAGATCATTCACATTCCGCCACGAGGGGAGGGGACCCGATGATCCGCACGTTGACCTCGCTGATCGCGCTGGCGCTGGCGGCCGGCGCGGCGCTCGCCCAGGGCGTGACCGATTCCCAGGTCCTCCTGGGGCAATCGGTGGCCCTCTCGGGTCCGGCGCAGGAGCTGGGCAAGGACATGCAGCTCGGGGCGAGCCTGTACTTCAACGAGGTGAACGCCCGGGGCGGCGTGAACGGGCGCCGGATCGTGCTGAAGACCCTGGACGACGGCTACGAGCCTCCGCGCGCCGTCGAGAACACGAAGAAGCTCCTGGGCGAGGACCGGGTCTTCGCCCTCTTCGGCTACGTGGGCACGCCCACCTCGGCGGCGGTGCTCCCGCTGTTCACCGAGGCGAAGACCCCGTACGTGGGTGCCTTCACGGGCGCGGAGCTGCTGCGCAACCCCTTCAACCGCTACATCTTCAACGTCCGCGCGAGCTACTTCGACGAGACCGAGGCGATCGTGCAGCACCTCACGGCCATGAGCGTGAACAAGATCGCCGTGTTCTACCAGAACGACGCGTACGGCCAGGCTGGCCTCGCGGGCGTGGAACGGGCGCTCAAGAAGCGAAACCTCCAGGTGGCGGGCAAGAGCACGGTGGAGAGGAACACCGTGGACGTGGCGAAGGCGGTCGCGGAGATGCGCAAGGCGGACCCCCAGGCCATCGTGATGATCAGCGCCTACAAGTCCTGCGCCGCCTTCATCAAGGAGATGAAGAAGGCCGGCTCGAACCCGACCTTCTGGAACGTCTCGTTCGTCGGCAGCAAGGCGCTCGCCAAGGAGCTCGGCCCCGAGGGCCGCGGCGTCCAGATCTCGCAGGTCGTCCCGTTCCCCTGGGACAGCTCGATCCCGGTGGTGAAGGAGTATCGCGCCCTCCTCGACAAGGCCAAGGGCGAACCGGGCTTCGGCACGCTGGAGGGCTACATCGCCGCCAAGGTGATGGTCGAGGGGCTGCGGCGCGCGGGCAGGAACCTGACGCGCGAGAGCTTCATCAAGGCGATGGAGTCGCTGGATCCCTACGACGCGGGCGGCTTCAAGGTGAGCTACGGCCCGGACAACCACAACGGGTCGCGGTTCGTCGACCTCACGATCATCTCGCGGGACGAGAAGTTCGTCCGCTGATCGGCGGGCGCCGCCTCCCGGGGGCCCGCGCGCGGGCCCCTCTTCACTTCTTGCGCCACTCCGTGGCGCCGCCCGGCTTGTCTTCCAGCGCGATGCCCGCCGCGTCCAGCTGCCTGCGGATCTCGTCGGCGCGCGCGTAGTCCTTCGCCTTCTTGGCGGCCGCACGCTCGGCCACCAGCGCGTCCACGTCGAGCGTGATGCCGCCCTTGAGGAAGGCCTCGGGGTCCTGTTGCAGGAAGCCGATGGTGCCTCCCAGGGCCTTCAGGAGCCCGGCGAGCCGGGGGTCGCGGGTCCGGTTCACCTCGGCGCGCAGCTCGTGCAGCGCGGCGAAGGCCACGGGCGTGTCGAAGTCGTCGTTCATGGCGTCCCGGAAACGCGCGGCGATCGGGTGCGACCAGTCCGGGCCGCACGGCCGGGCCGGCACCTCCCTCAGCGCGGTGTACAGGCCGCGCAGGGCGTTGCCGGCGTCCTCGAGCAGCTCCGGCGTGTAGGCGAGCTCGCTGCGGTAGTGGCCCCGCAGCAGGAAGAAGCGCAGCTGCTCGCCGCCCTGCACGGGGTCGAGCCGGTCGAGCACCTCGCGCGCGGTGAAGACGTTGCCCAGGGACTTCGACATCTTCTCGTCGCCCATGTTGAGGAACGCCGCGTGCATCCAGTAGTTCACGAAGGGCTTCGCGTTGGCGCCCTCGCTCTGGGCGATCTCGTTCTCGTGGTGCGGGAACTGCAGGTCCCAGCCGCCGCCGTGGATGTCGAACGTGGCCCCGAGCTCGCGCCCGGACATCGCCGAGCACTCGATGTGCCAGCCGGGCCGGCCGGCGCCGAAGGCCGAGGGCCAGGAGGGCTCGCCCGGCTTGGCCGCCTTCCAGAGCACGAAGTCGAGCGGGTCGCGCTTGGCGGCCTCGACCGCGACGCGCTCGCCGGCGCGCAGGTCGGCGAGGTTCTTGCGGGAGAGCTTGCCGTAGCCCGGGAAGTCGTGGACCGAGAAGAACACGTCGCCGTTGGCGCCCCGGTAGGCGAGCCCCTTCTGCTCCAGCCGCTCGATGAGCTCGAGCATCGGCCCGATGTAGCGCGTGGCGCGCGGCTCGCGGTCGGGCGCGAGGAGGTTCAGGCGCGCGCAGTCCTCGGCGAAGGCGGCGACGGTCCGCTCGGTGAGCGACTCGATGGGCTCGCCCCGCTCGCGCGCGCGGTCCATGATCTTGTCGTCCACGTCCGTGATGTTCCTCACGTACGTGACGTCGTAGCCGCTCGCGCGCAGCCAACGCACCACGAGGTCGAAGACCGCGAAGGTGCGGGCATTGCCGACGTGGATGTAGTCGTAGACCGTGGGCCCGCACACGTAGAGACCGGCGCGGCCGGGCACGAGGGGGACGAACGTCTCCTTGCGGCGGGTGAGCGTGTTGTAGATGGCGAGCGGGGACATGGAAGCGGGATCCGGGGCGTTCAGGCAGGGGCGGGATTCGCGGGGCGGGGTGGATGTCCCGCCGGGCGCTTCAGGACGGCGGGCGGGAACGACACCGGCGCCGCGCTGCCGAAGCGGGGAGGCCCGGCGGCGGGCCGCCCGCCCGGTCGCCGCCCCGGGACGCGGCCGGCGGGCCGATTGTGAAGCACCCCCAAGGTTGGTAGAATGCGTTTCCCATTAAATTCAACAAATTATAACACGATGCTCCTCCGTCCCCTGCGGTTGAAAGTCGCGCTCGCCGCCTTCGTGCTGGCTGTCGCGGGCGCCGCCCTCGCCGCTCCCGCCGACGACCTGCGCGAAGCGCAGAAGCTCTATGCCCAGGGCCGGTTGCAGCCGGCGATGGAAAAGGTGGACGCCTACCTCAAGACGCAGCCGCGCGAGCCGCAGGGCCGGTTCCTCAAGGGGCTCATCCTCACCGAGCAGAAGAAGGTGAACGAGGCCATCCAGGTCTTCACCGGCCTCACGGAGGACTTTCCCGAGCTGCCCGAGCCGTACAACAACCTCGCAGTCCTCTACGCCTCGCTCGGCAACTACGACAAGGCGAAGTCCGCTCTCGAGCTGGCGATCCATACGCATCCGAGCTACGCGACGGCGCACGAGAACCTGGGCGACATCTACGCCCAGCTCGCGAGCCGCGCCTACGACCGGGCGCTGCAGCTCGACAAGAACAACACGACGGCCCAGGTGAAGCTCGCGATGGTGAAGGACATCTTCGTCGCCCCGAAATCCGGCGCGGCGAAGGCGGAAGCGCCCAAGGTGGCCAAGGCCGAGCCGGCCCGGGTGGAGCCCGCGAAGGCGGAACCGAAGGCGCCCGCGGCCAAGGCCGAGACGCCCAAGGCGGAACCGAAGGCGCCCGCGGCAAAGGCCGAGGCGCCCAGGCCCCCGGCGGCGAGCGCCGACGAGAAGGGCGCCATCGCCGCCGCCATCGAGGGCTGGGCGAGCGCCTGGGGGGCGAAGGACGTGAAGGCCTACCTCGCCGCCTATGCCCCCGACTTCGAGACGCCGGGCGGGGAGCCCCGCGCGGCGTGGGAGAAGCAGCGCACCGAGCGCATCGAGCGGCCGAAATCGATCGAGGTCTCCGTGAAGATCCAGTCGATCGCGGTCGAGGGCGATACCGCGGTCGCCGTGATGCGCCAGTCCTATCGCTCCGACACGCTCAAGACCAACAGCACGAAGACGCTCAGGCTCGTGAAGGTCGGCGGCAAGTGGCTCATCAAGCAGGAGCGCGTGGGCGGGTGAGCGACCGAGCACGCCCCTCCCGCCCCCGCCGCGCCGTCCGGGCGGCCCTCGCGGCGCTACTGGCCGCGGCCCTGCCCTCCACCGCTTCCGCCGACGATGCCGCGCCCGACGGCGCGGTCCCCGCGTTCGCCAACGAGGTCGAGGCCTCGCTGGTGCGCGCGATCGTGGGCCTTCGCGAGAGCGGGCTGCGCCACGCGCTCGGCGAGATCGACGTCGCGCTCTCGAAGACCCCCAACTTCCGCCTGGGCCACCTCATCAAGGGCGACCTGCTGATGGCGCGCGCCGGCAACCCGGTCGCGTTCGGCCCGACGGCCTCGGTGAAGGCGGGGGCCGCCCCTCTCCAGGACGAGGCGCGCGCCCGGCTCAAGCGCTACCTCGAGGCGCCGCCACAGGACCACCTGCCGCTGCCGATGCTGAAGCTCGCGCCCACGCAGGCGCACGCGCTGCTCGTGGACACGACCCGCTCGCGCCTCTTCGTCTTCGCCAACCGCGACGGCGAGCCCCGCTACGTGACGGACTTCTACATCAGCCTGGGCAAGAACGGCGTGGAGAAGAACCGCGAGGGCGACCAGAAGACGCCCCTGGGCGTCTACACGATCGTGTCCGCCAAGCAGAAGCTCCCCGACTTCTACGGCCCGGGCGCCTTCCCGATCAGCTATCCCAACGAGTGGGACAGGCTGCACCGGCGCAACGGCTACGGGATCTGGCTGCACGGGACGCCCTCGGAGACGTACAGCCGCCCGCCGCGGGCCACCGACGGCTGCGTGGCCCTCACCAACGACGACCTGCGGCGGCTGGCGCGGTTCGTGGACGTGGGACGCACGCCCGTCGTGATCGCCGAGGGCGCCGAGTGGGTCGCGCCGGAGCGCTGGCAGGAGAGCCGCCGCGAGTTCCTCGCCGCCTTCGAGCAGTGGCGCGCCGACTGGGAGAGCCTCGACGTCGAGCGCTATCTCGACCATTACTCCCCGCGCTTCCGCACCGACGGCAAGGACCTCCCCGCCTGGAAGGCGCACAAGCGCAAGGTGGGCGCCGGGAAGGCGTGGGTCAAGGTGGGCATCTCGGACCTGAGCGTCTTCGGCCACCCCGCCGGCGACGGGATGTTCGTCGTCACCTTCGCGCAGGACTACCGCTCCTCCAACCTCTCCAACCGCACCGTCAAGCGCCAGTACTGGGAGCGCGACCGGGGCCGCTGGCGAGTCATCTTCGAAACCGTGATCTCCTGAAAACCAAGCCCATGCCCAACCCGAACCCCATCCGTCGCCTTCTCGCCGCCGCCGTCCTCCTCGCCGTCGCCGGAGCGCCCCTGGGCGCCTCCGCCCAGGCCAAGGGCAAGCCCGAGCCCGCCGGAAACACCTGCACCGCCAAACTGAAAGGATCCGCACCGATGAAAGTGAAGCTCACCACCTCGATGGGCGCCATCACCGTCGAGCTCGACAAGGAGAAGGCCCCCGTCTCGGCCGAGAACTTCGCGAAGTACGTCGACTCGGGCCACTACAACGGCACGATCTTCCACCGCGTCATCGACGGCTTCATGATCCAGGGCGGCGGCTTCACCCGGGACATGCAGCAGAGGCCCACCCAGGCTCCCATCAAGAACGAGGCCGCCAACGGCCTCAAGAACGACATGTACACGCTCGCCATGGCGCGCACGGGCGTTCGCGACTCCGCCACGGCCCAGTTCTTCATCAACGTGAAGCAGAACGACTTCCTCAACTACCGCGACGAGTCCCCGCAGGGCTGGGGCTACGCCGTGTTCGGCAAGGTCGTCGAGGGCCAGGACGTCGTCGACAAGATCCGCAAGGTCCCGACCGGGAACGCCGGCATGCACCAGAACGTGCCGCTCGAGCCCGTGGTGATCGAGAAGGCCGAGTGCCTCTGAGGCGGCCGGCCCGCTGAGCCCCGCAGCGAAGGGCGGCCCGCGGGCCGCCCTTCTTCCTTCCGCCGATGCCGCGCACCCTCTTCATCTCCGACCTGCACCTCGCCGAGGAAAGGCCCGCGACGACGGAGCGCTTCGAGCGCTTCCTCGCGCGCGAGGTGCCCGGGTCGGACGCGCTCTACGTGCTGGGCGACCTCTTCGAGTACTGGGTGGGCGACGACGGGCTCGAGCTGGCGTTCCCCGCCCGGATCGCCGCCCTGCTGCGCGCGGCGGCGCGCGCCGCGCCGGCGTTCTTCATGCACGGCAACCGCGACTTCATGGTGGCCTCGCGGTTCTGCGCCGAGACGGGCATCCGCCTGATCCCCGACCCCACGGTGATCGACCTCTACGGCGAGCGCACGCTCCTCATGCACGGAGATACTTTGTGCACGGGCGACCAGGCCTACCTCGCCTTCCGGGCGCAGGTGCGCAACCCCGCCTGGCAGGCCGCGGCGCTCGCCAAGCCGATCGCCGAGCGCGTGGCCATCGCCCGCGGCCTGCGCAGCCGCAGCGAGGGCGCCAAGGAGGGCAAGGGCGAGGAGATCATGGACGTGGCGCCGGAGGCCGTGCGGGAGGCGCTCGTCTCCGCCGGCTGCCGCGTGCTCATCCACGGCCACACCCATCGCCCCGCCCGCCACGAGCTCGAGGCGGGGGGCCACGCCTGCGTTCGCTGGGTGCTGCCGGACTGGTACGAGGGCGGCGGCTACCTCGAGGCCACCCCCGGCGGCCTGCGCGCCGTCGCCGCCGACTGACTCAGGACTCGTCGAGCCTCAGCGTCAGGCACTTGGCCGATCCCCCGGCCTTCATGAACTCCGAGAGGGGCGTCTGCACCACCTCGAAGCCGCGGCGCCCGAGCGCGTCCACGAAGGCCGTGCTCGCGCGGTTGACCACGATCGTGCGTCCGGCCGCCACGGCATTGCAGGCGAAGGCGAGCGCGTCGTCCTCGCCCACCGCGATGCGCCGGGACGCCGGGACGAGCCGCTCGATCGTCGCGCGGGAGGCCGCGTCGAAGGCCGCGGGGTAGTACAGGAGGTGGCCGTCCTCCAGGGGGCAGAAGCAGGTGTCCAGGTGGTAGAAGCGCTGGTCGGTGAGCTTGAGGGCGACGACCTCGCCTCCCAGCCGGCCGGCGATCACGTCCCGGGCCGCGAGCACGGAGCGGTGGCCGTAGGCGAACCAGAGCCGCTTGCGGCCCCGGTCCGCGAGCGCGTCGCCCGCCCCCTCGAAGGGAACGTCGCGCGGCATCAGGGAGACCTCGTAGCCGCGGTCGAGGAACCAGTCGGCGAAATACGGCTCCTCGTACTGCCGCTCGGGGTAGCGGAAGCGCGAGACGAGGAAGCGGCGCCCCTTGACCAGGCCGGCGTTGGCGGTGAACACCATGTCCGGCGATCCGGGCTGGGGGTGGACGAGCCGCACCGTCGCGTGGTCCGTGAGGATGTCGTAGAGGGCCCGCCACTGCTGCTTGGCGAGCGCGTTGTCGATCTTCCTCACGTTGCCGTGCATCCACGGATTGATGATGTACGACACGTCGAAGTATTCCGGCGGGCACATCAGGAACACGTGCGGCGTCTTCATGGAGCTCCTTCGCGTGGGCGCGGCCTCGTGGGCCGGGTCGTCGAGGGGGCGCGGGGCACGCCCGCGGCCGGTGGATCGCTTCAGGCGGCGTCGAGCCCCCGCTCGAGGTCGGCGCGCACGTCCGCCGCATCCTCGAGGCCCGCCGCCAGGCGAACCAGCCCCTCGACGACGCCGGCGGCCTCGCGTTCGGCGGGCGGCAGCCGGCCGTGGGTCGTCGTGGCCGGATGGCAGATCGTGGTCTTGGTGTCGCCGAAATTCGCCGTGATGGACACGAGCCGCGTCCCGTCGATGACGCGCCAGGCCGCCTCGCGGCCGCCGCGAACGACGAAGGAGAGGACCGCCCCGCCCGCGGACTGCTGGCGCATGGCCAGCGCGTGCTGCGGGTGCGACTCGAGGCCGGGATAGTGCACGCGCTCGACCTTCGGGTGGGCCTCGAGCCAGCGCGCGAGCTCGAGCGCGCGGGCCGACTGCGCCTCCACCCGCAGCCGCATCGTCTCCAGGCCCTTCAGGCAGATCCAGGCGTTGAAGGGCGAGATCGCCGGGCCGGCGGTGCGCACGAAGTTGAAGAGCGGGCCCTCCACGAGGTCGCGCCGCCCCGCGATGGCCCCTCCCAGCACGCGTCCCTGCCCGTCGATGTACTTCGTGGCCGAGTGCACCACCAGGTCCGCGCCGTGCGCGATCGGGCGCTGCAGGGCCGGGCTGCACATGCAGTTGTCGATGGCGAGGAGGGCGCCCGCCTTGCGCGCGATTTTCGCGAGTCCGGCGATGTCGGCGATCTCGCAGACGGGATTCGAGGGCGTCTCGGCGAAGAGGAGCTTCGTGCGCGGGCGCAGCGCGGCGCGCCACGCGTCGAGGTCGGCGAGGTCCACCCAGGTGGTCTCGATCCCGAAGCGCCCCAGGATCTGGTTGAAGAGCGGGACCACGGTGCCGAAGACGCCGCGGGCGGCGACCAGGTGGTCGCCCGCGGACAGGAGCCCCATCGCCATCGTCGCCACGGCCGCCATGCCGCTGGAGGTCGCGACACAGGCCTGCGCGCCCTCCAGCGCGGCCAGGCGCGACTGGAACATCGTGACCGTCGGGTTGGTGAAGCGCGAGTAGATGTTGCCCGGCTCCTCGTTGGCGAAGCGCCTGGCCGCCTCCGCGGCATCGCGGAAGACGAAGCTCGAGGTGAGGGAGAGCGCCTCCGAGTGCTCGCGGAAGTCGCTGCGCAGGCCCCCGGCCCGGACGCCCAGCGTGTCGGGCCTGTAGTCGTCGGTCATGGGCGCCTCAGTCGACGGCCTGGAGGCCCAGGTCGAGCTGGTAGCTCGAAAGGCGCGTGCCGGCGCCCGTCTCCCCGTCGTGGCGCGAGGCCTCGATGCCGGCGAGGTAGTCGCTCGAGACGTCCCCCGTGATGTAGACGCCGTCGAAGCAGGAGCAGTCGAAGCTCTCGATGGCGGGGTTGCAGGCCCGCACGTCGGCCACCAGCGAGGCGAGGTCCTGGTAGAGGACGGCGTCGGCGCCGATCGCCTCCGCGATCTGGTCCTCCGTGCGCCCGGTCGCGATGAGCTCGGAGCGCGTGGGCATGTCGATGCCGTAGACGTTCGGGAAGCGCACCGGGGGCGCCGCGGAGGCGAAGAACACCTTCCTCGCGCCGCACTCGCGCGCCATCTGCACGATCTCGCGGCTGGTCGTCCCGCGCACGATCGAGTCGTCGACCAGCAGCACGTTCTTGTCCTTGAACTCCACCGCCATGGCGTTGAGCTTCTGGCGCACGCTCTTCCTGCGCAGCTCCTGCCCCGGCATGATGAACGTGCGGCCGATGTAGCGGTTCTTGATGAATCCCTCGCGGTAGGGCTTGCCCAGCTTGGTCGCGACCTCGAGCGCGCTGGGCCGGCTGGAGTCCGGGATGGGGATCACGACGTCGACCTGCGGCGCGATGCCGGACGCGAGGATCCGGTCCGCCAGGCTCTTGCCCATGTTGCGCCGGCTCTCGTAGACGGAGACGCCGTCGATCACGGAATCGGGCCGCGCGAGGTAGACGAACTCGAAGATGCAGGGGTGGAGCGCCGCGCCTTCCGCGCACGGCCGGCTGTAGAGGTTGCCGCTCTGGTCGATGAGGATCGCCTCGCCGGGGGCCACGTCGCGCATGGCCTTGAAGCCCAGGGAGTCGAGGGCCACGCTCTCGGAGGCGACGATGAACTCCACGCCCTTCTCCGTGTCGGCCCGGCCGACGATGAGCGGGCGGATGCCCCGGGGATCGCGGAAGGCGAGCAGTCCGTAGCCGGCGATCATCGCCACCACGGCGTAGGCCCCCTTCACCCGGCGGTGCACGCCGGCGACCGCGTTGAAGATCGCGTCCGGGGTGAGGCGGTGGCCGCCGTCGCACGCATCGTGGATCTCGTGCGCGAGCACGTTCAGCAGAACCTCGGAATCCGAGTTCGTGTTGATGTGCCGGCGGTCCTCCTGGAAGAGCGACCTGCGCAGCTCGTCGGCATTCACGAGGTTGCCGTTGTGGCCCAGCACGATCCCGAACGGGGAGTTGACGTAGAAGGGCTGCGACTCGGCGACCGACGAGGCGGAGCCGGCGGTGGGATAGCGGCAGTGGGCGATGCCCATCGTGCCGACGAGGCCCCGCATGTCGCGCGTGCGGAAGACGTCGCGGACGAGCCCGCGCCCCTTGTGCATGTGGAAGCTGTGGCCTTCGGCCGTGCAGATGCCCGCCGCGTCCTGCCCGCGATGCTGCAGGACCGTGAGCCCGTCATAGAGGAGCTGGTTGACGGGGCTTCGCGCGACGACTCCGACGATTCCGCACATGCTTCAGGCGTCCCTCAGGCCGGGGATCGTGACCCCGCGGGTAGTGTATGCGCTTTGCCCGGCGTTGTGGCCGGGCACAGGCTCGAATCTGGGGGCGAAGGCCTGCCGCATCAAGGCAGGGGCACCACCTGCCCGCCCGCGCCGGCGCGCTTGAGTTGCGCGACGGCCTTCTCGGCCGCCTCGCGGGTCGGGAACGGCCCCGCGCGAAGCCGGGTGAGGTCCCCCGAGGGCGAGTCGAGCCTCTCGGTGTAATGGGGCAGCTTCGCGGCGACGAGCTTCGCCCGCGCCTGCGCGAGCCTGGTCTCGTCGCGGAAGGCGCCCACCTGCACGGCGAATCCCTCGAGTTTCGGCGCCGCGGTCGCCTTGGCCGCGGCGGCCGCCTTGGGCTCGGGCTTCGCGGGCTCCGACTTGGCAGGCTCCGACTTGGCG
>CAZNWZ010000012.1:0-17505 GCA_964576455.1 uncultured Lysobacter sp. | reverse complement strand
GGCCGCCTTGGGCTCGGGCTTCGCGGGCTCCGACTTGGCAGGCTCCGACTTGGCGAGTTCGGGCTTGGCAGGCTCCGACTTGGCGAGTTCGGGCTTGGCGGGCTCCGACTTGGCGGGCTCGGGCTTGGCGGGCTCGGGCTTGGCCGGTTCGATCGTCGCGGGCTCCGCCGCCGGCTGCGGGGCCTTCGTCACCGCCGGAAGCGGCGCCGCGCCTTCCTTGGGCGGGATGGACAGCAGCGGCTCGACGCGGTCGCGGCGCGGCTCCGGGTCGAGCACCATGGGGACGAACACGACGGCGAGGAGGACGAGCACGATCGCGCCGATCAGGCGCTGCCGGCCCTTGCGGCGAACCTCAACCTGCTCGGCAGTGGGGTCGTTCGACATGGCGGTCGGCATTCACCGCGCGGCCTCGAGGACTTCCGCGACGGTCAGGAACGAGCCGAAAACGACGATTCTATCATTCGGCCCCGCCTCCCGAAGCGCCGCCTCGTAGGCGAGGCGCACCGTCGCGAAGGCGCGCGTGCGCCCGGCCAGCCCGCGCTCGCCCAGCAGCGAGGCGACGTGGGCGGCGCCCGCCGCCCGCTCGCCGGGCACGGTGGCCACGTGCCAGCGGTCCACGCGCGCCGAGATCGCGTCGATGACCCCGCCGATGTCCTTGTCGGCGAGCATCGCGAACACCGCGATCGTCTTGTCGCGGAAATCCATCTCGCCCAGGCCGCGGGCGAGCGCGCGGGCCGCCTGCGGGTTGTGCGCGACGTCGAGAACCACGGTCGGTCGTCCCGGAAGCACCTGGAGCCGCCCGGCGAGCCTCACCCCCGTGAGCCCGCGCTTCACCTCGCCCAGGGACACGGGCAGGCGCCCGGCCATCTCGTCGAGCGCGGCGAGCGCCGTGGCCGCATTCGCCAGCTGCCAGCTTCCGCGAAGGGCGGGCATCGGCAGCGAGCGCTTCGCGCCCCGGCGCCCCTCGAAGTCCCACTGCCGCCCGTCCCGCGGCACGGCGCGGAAATCGCGGCCGAGCACCTGCAGGGGCGCGCCGATGGCCTCGGCGTGCGCCACCAGGCTCGCGGGGGGATCGGCGTCGCCGAAGAGCGCCGGCCGCCCCGGCCGGTAGATGTGGGCCTTCTCGCGGCCGATCGCCTCGCGGTCATCGCCGAGCCACGCCTGGTGGTCGAGGTCCACGCCCGAGACGATGGCGCAGTCGGCATCGACGGCGTTCACGGCGTCGAGCCTGCCCCCCAGCCCGACCTCCAGGACCGCGACGTCGACGCGCGCCCTCTCGAACGCGGCGAGCGCGCCCAGGGTCCCGAACTCGAAGTAGGTGAGCGGCGTGGACCCGCGCGCCGATTCGACGCGGGCGAAGTCCGCGGCGAGCTCGGCGTCGCCCGCCTCCTCGCCGTCGATCCGCACCCGCTCGTTGTAGCGCAGCAGGTGCGGCGAGGTGTACAGGCCCGTCCGGTAGCCGGCCGTGCGCAGGATGCACTCGAGGTAGGCGCAGGTGGAGCCCTTGCCGTTCGTGCCGCCCACGGCGATCGCGATCGCGGGAGGGGCGAGTCCCAGGCGGCCCAGGACCTCGCGCACGCGATCGAGCCCGAGGGCGATCTTCGCGGGATGCTGCGCGGAGATGTAGTCGAGCCACCGCCCCAGGGGGGCGAGAGGCCCGGGCGCGGCGCTCACGCCTCCGGCGCCGGCTCGCGCTTGAGCAGCGCGATCAGCCGCGCGACGCGGTCGCGCATCTCCCGCCGATCGACGATCATGTCGATGGCGCCCTTCTCCAGGAGGAACTCGGCGCGCTGGAAGCCCTCGGGGAGGGTCTCGCGCACGGTCTGCTCGATGACGCGCGGCCCGGCGAAGCCCACGAGCGCGCCGGGCTCGGCGATCACCACGTCGCCGATCATGGCGAAGCTCGCGGACACGCCGCCCATCGTGGGATCGGTGAGCACGGAGACGAAGGGCTGGCGGGCCGCCGAGAGCTGGTGCAGCGCGGCCGTGGTCTTGGCCATCTGCATGAGCGACAGGAGCCCCTCCTGCATGCGCGCGCCGCCCGTCGCCGTGAAGCAGACGAAGGGCAGTCGCTCGTCGCAGCACGCCTGAACGCCGCGGACGAAGCGCTCGCCCACCACCGAGCCCATGGACCCGCCCAGGAACTCGAACTCGAACGCCGCCGCGATCACCGGGACCGACTTCACCGCGCCCTGCATCACCACGAGCGCGTCGGTCTCCCCCGTCTCCTTCTCCGCCTCGGCCAGGCGCTCGGTGTACTTGCGGCTGTCCCGGAACTTGAGGGGATCGAGGGGCACCACCTCGGAGGCGAGCTCCGCGCGCCCCCCGGCGTCGAGGAAGGCATCCAGCCGCTGCCGCGAGGAGAGCCGGTTGTGGTAGCCGCACTTCGGGCAGACGTGCAGGTTCTTCTCGAGGTCCGTGAAGTAGAGCACGGCCTCGCAGGACGGGCACTTGCTCCACAGCCCCTCCGGGACCGCCTTGCGCTGCGCCCCCTCCTCCCGCTTGATCTTCGGGGGCAGGAGCTTGCGGAACCAGCTCATGCGGCGGCCCCGTCCCGCGCCGCGGCGTCGATGCCGGCGCGGAAGGTGGCGAGCGTCGCCCCCGCCTTCGCCGCGGCCTCGCCGGGCTCGGCCCGCTCGATCTCCTCGACGATGCGGCTGCCGATCACCACGGCGTCCGCGAACCGCGCGATGGCGCGCGCCGTCTCCGGCTCGCGGATGCCGAAGCCCACGCCCACGGGGACGCCGGTGCGCGAGCGGATGCGCGCGAGCATGCGCTCCACGTCCGCGGTGTCGATGTGCGCCGCGCCGGTCACGCCCTTGAGGGAGACGTAGTAGATGTAGCCCTTCGCCATCCGCGAGACGAGGTCGATGCGGGCCTCGGAGGACGTCGGCGAGAGCAGGAAGATCGGGTCGATCCCGGCGGCCGCGAGCGCCTCCACCCAGGCCCCGCTTTCCTCCGGCGGATAGTCGACGATGAGGACGCCGTCGACGCCCGCCTCCTTCGCGCGCGCGGTGAAGGCCGCCACGCCCATGTGCTCGACGGGGTTGGCGTAGCCCATCAGCACGACCGGCGTGCGGTCGTCCTCGCGGCGGAACTGCCGCACGGTGTCGAGGATGAGCGCGAGGCCGGTCCCGGCGCGAAGCGCCCGCTCGGAGGCGCGCTGGATCGTCGGGCCGTCGGCCATGGGATCGGAGAAGGGCACCCCGAGCTCGATCACGTCGGCGCCGCCGGCCACGAGGGCCCGCAGGATGCCCAGCGTGTGCGCCGGGGTCGGGTCCCCGGCCGTCACGAAGGGCACGAGGGCGGCGCGTCGCTCGGCGCGGAGCCTGTCGAAGGTGGCGGCGATTCGGCTCATGGATTCTCGGGCCCGGCGGGGCCGTGGCGGGCGGCGCTCAGAAGGTGATCCCGGAGGCCTTGGCGACCGTGTGCATGTCCTTGTCGCCGCGCCCGGAGAGGTTCACGAGCAGGATGCGGTCCTTCGCGAGGCCCGGCGCCATCCGGATGGCGTGCGCCACCGCGTGGCTGGACTCGAGGGCCGGGATGATGCCCTCGGTGCGGCACAGCCTGTGGAAGGCGGCGAGGGCCTCGTCGTCGGTCACCGAGACGTAGGTCGCCCGGCCGCTGTCCTTGAGCCACGCGTGCTCCGGACCCACGCCCGGGTAGTCGAGGCCCGCGGAGATCGAGTGCGTCTCGAGGATCTGGCCGTCGGCGTCCTGCATGAGGTAGGTGCGGTTGCCGTGCAGCACGCCCGGGGAGCCCGCGGACAGCGTCGCCGCGTGCTTGCCCGTGGCGATGCCCAGGCCGCCCGCCTCCACGCCGATGAGCTTCACGCCCTCGTGCGGGATGTAGGGATGGAAGATGCCCATGGCGTTGGAGCCGCCGCCGACGCACGCGAGCACGCAGTCCGGCTGGCGCCCGGTGAGCGCGGGCATCTGCGTGAGGCACTCCTTGCCGACGACCGAGTTGAAGTCCCGCACCATCATCGGATAGGGGTGCGGCCCGGCCACGGTGCCGATGATGTAGAACGTGTTGGCGACGTTGGTGACCCAGTCGCGCATGGCCTCGTTGAGCGCGTCCTTCAGGGTGCGCGAGCCGCTCGACACCGGCACCACGGTCGCCCCGAGGAGCTTCATGCGGTAGACGTTCTGGGCCTGCCGCGCGACGTCCTCCGTGCCCATGTACACCACGCACTCCATGCCGTAGCGCGCGGCCACGGTGGCCGTGGCCACGCCGTGCTGGCCCGCGCCCGTCTCGGCGATGACGCGCGGCTTGCCCATGCGGCGGGCGACGAGCGCCTGCCCCATGGTGTTGTTCACCTTGTGGGCCCCGGTGTGGTTGAGGTCCTCGCGCTTCAGGTAGATCTGCGCCCCGCCGAGCTCCTGCGACAGGCGCCTGGCGTGGTAGACCGGGCTCGGCCGGCCGACGTAGTGCTCGAGCTCGTAGGCGAGTTCGGCCTGGAAGGCCGGGTCCTTGCGGCAGGCCTCGTAGGCCTCCCGCAGCTCCGCCAGCGCCTCCTGGAGCGTCTCGGCCACGAACGTGCCGCCGTACGGGCCGAAATGCCCCGTGGCGTCGGGCAGGTCGTAGGCGGCCTGCTGCCGGCGGTCAGCCGCCGGCTCTCGCATCTGCATCTCTCACACTCCTCACGAATTCCTCGATCCGGGCCGCGTCCTTCACGCCGCGCGCGGACTCGACGCCGCTCGAGACGTCGACCGCCCAGGGCTTCACGGCGCCGATGGCGGCGCCCACGTTCGCCGCGTCCAGGCCGCCCGAGAGCACCACGGGCCGGCGCAGCGCCGGCGGCACGAGGGTCCAGTCGAACGGGGTGCCGGTGCCCCCGAATTGCCCGGGGACCTGCGCATCCAGCAGCAGGGCGGCCGCGCGCGCGAAGCGATGCCCGCATTCTAGCAAATCGACCCCCGGGCCCACCCGGACGGCGCGGATCCACGGGCGCCCGAATCCCTCGCAGAATTCGGGCGGCTCGTCGCCGTGGAACTGCAGCATTCCCAGGGGCACCCGCTCGAGGACGGCGCGCACGCGGTCGGCTTCGGCGTCGACGAACAGCCCCACCACCGTCACGAAGGCCGGCACGGCCCGGGCGATCTCGCGGGCGATCTCCGCCTCCACCGCGCGCGGGCTGGCCGGGTGGAACACGAGGCCGATGGCGTCCGCGCCGGCGCGCGCCGCCGACTCGGCCATGCGCGGGTCGCGGATGCCGCAGATCTTCACGCGCGTTCGGTGGGCGATCATGGAAGGGCGAGGAGCGGGCTCGGCCGGAAGGCGGGCAGGCCGAGCGAAGGATCATACTCGATGGCCGAGAGGTACAGGCCGTCGGGGGCGAAGGTGGGCGCGGCGAGCCGGCGGTCGCCGCTCGCGAGGAGCTCGCCGATCCAGGACGCCGGCTGCCGGCCCGCGCCGACGTAGACGAGGCTGCCCACCAGGTTCCTCACCATGTGGTGCAGGAACGCGTTCGCGCGCAGCGTGAAGACCACGAGCGGGCCGATCCTCTCGACGCGGGCCTCGTGCAGCGTCCTCACCGGCGAGCGGGCCTGGCACTGGGCGTCGCGGAAGGCGCTGAAGTCGCGCTCCCCGGGCAGCAGCCCCGCCGCCGCCTGCATCGCCGCCACGTCGAGGCGCCGGTGGAACCACCCGGCCTTGGCGCGCAGCAGCGCCGGGGCCACGGGGTCGTCCAGCAGGAGGTACTCGTAGGTGCGCGACAGCGCGTGGTAGCGCGCGTGGAAGTCGTCCGGCACGCGCCGGGCCCAGACCACGCGGATCGCGCCGGGCAGGCCGGCGTTGGGACCCCGCACCCAGGCGTGGTCCTCGCGCCGGGCGGCCGTGTCGAAGTGCACGACCTGGGCGCGCGCGTGGACGCCCGCGTCGGTCCTGCCGGCCGCCACGGTGGCGACGGGGCCGTCCGCGAACGTCGCCAGCGCCGCCTCGAGGTGATCCTGCACGCCGCATCCGGAGGGCTGGTGCTGCCAGCCGCAGAAGGGCGCGCCGTCGTACTCGAGGCCGAGGGCGATTCGCATGGGCGGGAAAGAAATCGGCGGGGGTGGCCCCGCCGATCAAGCGACTTGCAACAGCGAAGAGGTCAGAGCGAGGCGATCAGTTGCTGCGCTTCGGCCTTCTGCGCAGCCGATCCTTCCTTCGCCACTTCCTGCAGGATCTCGCGCGCGCCGTCCTTGTCCCCGATCTCCAGGTAGGCCTTGGCGAGCTCGAGCTTGGTGGTCACGGCATCGCCCCCACCGCCGCCGCCGCCCTCGCCCAGGTCGAGGTCGGTGAGGCTGAGCGAGGCGGTCTGCGCGCTGGCCGGCTGGTCCGTCGCCAGGTCCAGGTCGGGTGCGGCCGCCGCGGGGGCCGGCGTCGAGGACGAACCCGGGAAGTCGAGGCCGGACAGGTCGAAGTCGAAGGAGGACTTCTCCTCCTTGGGCGCCTCGGCGGTGGCCGGCACGTCCACGACCGCGGGCGCCGCGGAGGGCGCGAGGTCGAAGTCGAGGGCCGGCGCCTCGGCGGTGGTGGGAAGGTCGGGCTGCGGGGCCTTCTCGGTGCCCAGGTCGAGGTCGAAGCTCGAGGCCTCCGGAGCGGGAGCGGCCGCCGCGGCGCCCGAGGGCGCGGAATCGAGGTCGAAATCCAGGTTGGGCTTGGCCGCCGGCGCGGCGGTCTCGAACGAGGGCGCCTCAGCGCCCGCCGCCGCCCCGTAGAGGGGATTGGACGGGTCGATCTGCGCGCCCATTGCGGCGGCCTTGAGCCACGAGGGGCTGGTGTCGCCCACCGCCGCCCGGAGTTCCTTGGCGACCGTCTCGAAGGCGGTGGCGCTCTTGCGCGCGTGGTAGATCTCGAGGAGCTTCAGCGGGATCTCGTGGCGGGTCTTGTCGCGCGTCATCGCCTCCTTGAGGATCTCCTCGGCCTGCGCGTCGCGGCCGTAGGCGATGTAGACCTCCGCCTCCGCCACCGGGTCGACCTCGTCGGTGTCGATCGTGCCCGGGCCCGTCTTGTCGAAATCGGTCAGGAAAGAGCTGTTGCCCGTGTCCACCAGGCCGCCGCCGGCCTTGCCGGTGACGGTGCTGGGCTTCAGGTCCGAGGGAAACGCACTGGTCATCGAACTCGATGGACCAGCCTCCTCTCTTTGTCGACGGCGACGCATGAAAAGGAACCCCCCGAGGCCGAGCGCCCCGACGGCACCGACCCCGCCCACGATCACGGGCAGATTGTCCATGACCTGGTCCATGAGGTCCGGCTCGGGCGGCGGGGGCGGCGGCTTCTTCGCCGCGGCGGGCTTGGGAGGCGCGGGCTTGGCCGCCTCGGCGGGCTTGGGCGTTTCGGCGGGCTTGGGTGCTTCGGCGACCTTCGTGGCCTCCGGCTTGGCTGCTTCGGCGGGCTTCGGGGCCTCCGCGGGCTTGGGCGCTTCGGCGGGCTTCGCGGCCTCCGCGGGCTTGGCCGCCTCGGCGGGTTTCGGGGCCTCCGCGGGCTTGGCGGCCGCGACCTTCGTGTCGGGCGCCTTGGCGGGCTCGCCGGGCTTCGTGGGAACGCCCGCCTTGAGGTCGACGAGGCGCTGCATGTCGCGGATCTGCTTCTCGAGGTCCGCGACGCGCGACTGCGACTCCTTGAGTGCCTTGTCCTTGGCGGTGAGCTCCTCCTGGAGCGCGTTCAGGCGGTCCTGCGCCGCACCGCCCTTGCCCGCTGCCGCGCCCTTGGCGCCCTCGGTCTTGGAGAGCTTGAGCACGTCCTTGGATTCGGCGGCCGGCGCGGGCGGCGGCGTCACGGCCGCGGCGCCCACCTGGCCCGCGGCGGCGCGCGTGGACTCGGGGCGGGTGGGCATCGAGGCGACACCGCCGGCGAGCCCTTCGCGGTAGGCCTTCCAGTTCGAGACGTGCGCTCTGACCTCCTGGTTGGCCTCCTTCTCGGAGATCTTGCCCACTTCCTCGGCAGAGGGAACGCGCAGGATCTGGCCGGCCTTGAGGCGATTCATGTTGTTGTCGATGAACGCGGCCTTGTTCTCGCGGTACAGCGCCGCGAGCATCTGCTCCATGCTCACCTCGGCGGGCTTCACCTGCCCGGCGATCTTGTTGAGGTTCTCGCCCTTCTCCACCGGCCCGTAGGTGTCGCCGCGCGCTTCCTTCACGAGGCCGGGCGCTGCCGCCGCCATCTCGGTCTTGGCCGAAGGCGCGCCGCCGGGCGTGGGCATCGGGGCCGCGGGGGCTGCGGCGGCCGCCGGCGCGGGAGCTGCAGCGGCGGCCGGCGCGGCCGCGGCCGCGGCGGGCCGCGCGGCGGCGACCGGCGCGCCGGCCTTGGCTTCCGCGAAGCCTGGCGGGTCGAGGAGGATCGGGTACTCGCGCTGCAGGCGCCCCGCGGGCCATGTCACCTCGATCAGGACGTCGACGAACGGCTCGTTGATCGGAGCCACGCTCGTGAGCCTGAGGTAAGGCTGCCCGTTCGCCCGCTTCTCGACCGAGAAGCGCAGCAGGCGCAGGACGGACGAATACTCGATCTTCGCGTCGCGATAGGACTCCGGCGACGCGACCCGGGCCGAGAGCGAGTCCAGCTCGCCCGGTTGCATGGACACGAGATCGATCTCGGCCGCGAGGACCTGCCCGAGCGCCGAGCTGACGGTGAGCTTTCCGAGGCCGGCCGCCTGAACCGCGAAGGAGGCCCCGGCGAGCAGCGCGATGGCTACCCCGGTTTTGATTTTGCCCAGCATTGTATGCCCTCTCCCACCCCGGGAACTAGGTAAGAAATACAGCGAAATCAATAACTTGTCGTTTCAATTTCACCCGGATTTTCACATTATCGCGTAAATCCAGACTTTTTCAACCAGTTTTTCCCCGCCCGCCCCGGGGACGGGCCGGGTGTCGCCCGCTAGCGAAGTTCGCCGCAGACGATGCGAAGCATGCGCCGCAGCGGTTCCGCGGCTCCCCACAGCAGCTGGTCGCCGACGGTGAACGCCGAAAGGTACTGCCCGCCCATGCGCAGCTTGCGCAGCCGGCCGATGGGAACCTCGAGCGTACCCGTGACGGCCGCGGGCGTGAGGCGCTCGAGCGTCTCCGGCCGGCGGTTCGGCACCACGCGCACCCAGTCGTTGGCGCCGGCAAGGATCGACTCGATTTCCGCGAGCGGGATGTCCTTGCGCAGCTTGATGGTGAGGCCCTGGCTGTGGCAGCGCATCGCGCCCACGCGCACGCACAGGCCATCGACGGCGATCGCGCCCGCTTCGTCGCGGCCGAGGATCTTGTTGGTCTCCGCGTGGCCTTTCCACTCCTCGCGGCTCTGCCCGTTGCCCAGGTCGCTGTCGATCCAGGGCAGCAGGCTCCCCGCGAGCGGCACGCCGAAGTGCGTGGTGGGGAACTTCTCGTCGCGCAGGATCCCGGCCACCTCGCGGTCGATGTCGAGGATCGCCGAGGCGGGGTCCGCGAGCAGCGACTTGGCGGCGAAATGCACCTCGCCCATCTGCTGCAGGAGCTCGCGCATGTTCTGCGCGCCGGCGCCCGAGGCGGCCTGGTAGGTCATGGCCGTCACCCACTCGACGAGGTCGGCCTTCAGGAGCCCGTCGATCGCCATGAGCATGAGGCTCACGGTGCAGTTGCCCCCGATGTAGTCCTTCACGCCGGAGGCCATCGCCCGGTCGATGACGGCGCGGTTCACCGGGTCGAGGATGATGACGGCGTCCTTCTCCATGCGCCTCGCCGAGGCCGCGTCGATCCAGAAGCCCTTCCAGCCGGCCGCGCGCAGCTTCGGGTACACCGCCTTCGTGTAGTCGCCGCCCTGGCAGGTGATGAGGATCTCGTTCTTCGCCAGCTCGGCGATGTCGTTCGCGTCCTTCAGCGGTCCCGTCGGCCGGCCGATGTCCGGGCCGGCCGCGCCCACCGAAGAGGTGGTGAAGAACACCGGATCGATGAGGTCGAAGTCCCCCTCGGCGCGCATGCGCTCCATGAGCACCGAACCGACCATGCCGCGCCAACCGATGATGCCTGCCGTCTTCCTGTTCGCCATTTTCGTCTTTCGCGTGCGGAGGCGCCTTCCCGGTCCCGGAGGCGGGTCGCCTCCTTCCCCCGCTTCCTTTCGTTCCTATAGGGCCTTGAGGACCGCCGTGCCCATCTCGGCGGTCGTGCAGGGTTTGGCTCCCTTCGCGGCGATGTCGGCCGTGCGCAGCCCCGAGGCGAGCGCCTTCCTCACCGCCCCCTCGATCCGGGCGGCGACGTCGGCAAGCCCGAAGGTGTAGCGGAACATCATCGCCATCGAGAGGATCTGCGCCAGCGGGTTGGCCACGCCCTTGCCCGCGATGTCGGGCGCCGAGCCGTGGATGGGCTCGTAGAGTCCCTTGCCCTCCGCGTCCAGCGAGGCCGACGGCAGCATCCCGATCGAGCCGGTGAGCATCGAGGCCTCGTCCGAGAGGATGTCGCCGAACATGTTGCCCGTCACCAGGACGTCGAACTGGCGCGGGTTCCTCACGAGCTGCATCGCGCAGTTGTCGACGAGGATGTGCGTGAGCTCCACGTCCGGGTATTCCGGCGCGATCTCCTCGGCGATGTCGCGCCAGAGCTGCGTCGTCTCCAGCACGTTCATCTTGTCCACCGAGCACAGGCGCTTGCCGCGCTGGCGGGCGGTGCGAAAGCCCACGTGCAGGATGCGGCGGATCTGCGGCTCGGTGTAGTGCATGGTGTTGAAGCCCACCCGGCTGCCCTTCTCGCCCGTGATCCCGCGCGGCTGGCCGAAGTAGATGTCGCCCGTGAGCTCGCGCACGATCATGATGTCGAGGCCCGAGACCACCTCCGGCTTGAGCGTCGAGGCGTCGGCGAGCTCGGGGAAGACGGTCGCCGGCCGCAGGTTGGCGAAGAAGTCGCACTCCTTGCGCAGGCCCAGGATCGCCTTCTCGGGGCGCTTGTCGCGCGGCAGCGTGTCGTAACGCGGCCCGCCCACGGCGCCGAAGAGGACCGCGTCCGCGCCCTTCGCGAGCGCGAGCGTGGCCTGCGGCAGCGGGTCGCCCGCAGCGTCGTAGGCGGCGCCGCCCACGGGCGCCTCCTCGGTCTCGATCTTCAGGCCGTCGCTGCGCAGGGCCTCGAGGACCCGCACGGCCTCGCGCAGGATCTCGGGTCCGATCCCGTCGCCGGGCAGGAGCGCGATCTTCATGGAGCCCTCACGAGAAGATCCACGGCTCGGCCGCGCGGCGCCGCTCCTCGTAGGCGCGGATCGCGTCCTGGCGGCGCAGCGTGAGGCCGATGTCGTCCCAGCCGTTCACGAGGCACTCCTTGCGGAACGGCTCGACGTCGAAGCGCATCACCTGGCCCGAGGGCGTGGCCACCGTCTGCGCCGGCAGGTCGATGGTGAGGCGATAGCCCGAGTGCGCCGCGACTTCCTGGAACAGGTGGTCGAGGTGGAAGTCGGGCAGCACGATGGGCAGCAGCCCGTTCTTGAAGCAGTTGTTGAAGAAGATGTCGGCGTAGGAAGGCGCGATGATCGCGCGGAACCCGTACTGCTGCAGCGCCCACGGCGCGTGCTCGCGCGAGGAGCCGCAGCCGAAGTTCTTGCGCGCGATGAGGATCGTCGCCCCCCGGTAGCGGGGCTGGTTCAGCACGAAGTCCGGGTTGGGCTTCCTCGAGGCCGGGTCCTGCCCGGGCTCGCCCGGGTCGAGGTAGCGCCAGGCGTCGAACAGGTTCGGCCCGAAGCCCGTCCGGTGGATGGACTTCAGGAACTGCTTGGGGATGATGGCGTCGGTGTCGACGTTCTCGCGGTCGAGCGGCGCCACGAGCCCCGCGTGCAGCGTGAACTTTTCCATCACTTCGCCTTGCGGGCCGCGTCTTCGATCGCCTCGCCGCCCTTCTTGATGTCCTTGCCCACGCCCTCGACGGTGTTGCAGCCGGCAAGCCACAGGGCAGCGGCGATCGCGAAAAGCACCTTCTTCATTCCCGTTCTCCAGTCATCCAAGTCGGCGCACGTCCACGAACCGCCCCGCCAGCGCGGCGGCGGCGGCCATCGTGGGGCTCACGAGGTGCGTGCGGCCGCCGGCGCCCTGGCGGCCCTCGAAGTTCCGGTTCGACGTGGAGGCGCACCGCTCGCCCGGGGACAGGCGGTCGTCGTTCATGCCCAGGCACATCGAGCAGCCCGGCTCCCTCCACTCGAAGCCGCTCGCCAGGAAGATGCGGTCCAGGCCCTCCTGCTCGGCCTGCCGCTTCACGAGGCCCGAGCCGGGGACGACCATCGCGAGCTTCACGCTGCCCGCGACCCGCCGGCCCTTCACGACGGCGGCGGCGGCCCGCAGGTCCTCGATGCGCGAGTTGGTGCACGAGCCGATGAAGACCTTGTCGATCGCGATGTCGGTCATGGGCGTCTTCGGGTCGAGGCCCATGTACTCGAGCGCGCGCTCCATCGCCTCGCGGCGCACCGGGTCCTTCTCGGCCGCCGGATCCGGGACGCGGTCCTCGATGGAGACCACCATCTCGGGCGACGTGCCCCAGGTGACCTGGGGCTCGAGCGCGGCGGCGTCGAGCGTCACCTCGCGGTCGAAGCGCGCGCCCTCGTCCGAAACCAGCGTGCGCCAGTAGGCGGCCGCGCGGTCGAACATCTCGCCGTGCGGCGAGAAGGGCCGGCCCCGGAGGTAGGCGATGGTCTTGTCGTCCACGGCCACCAGGCCCGAGCGCGCGCCGGCCTCGATCGCCATGTTGCAGACCGTCATCCGGCCCTCCATCGACAGCGAGCGGATGGCCGAGCCCGCGAACTCGATCGAGTGGCCGGTGCCGCCGGCCGTGCCGATGCGGCCGATCACGGCGAGGACCACGTCCTTGCCGCTCACGCCCGCGGGAAGCGTCCCCTCCACCCGGATGCGCAGCGTCTTCGCCTTCTTGGCGAGCAGGCACTGCGTGGCGAGCACGTGCTCGACCTCGCTCGTCCCGATGCCGAAGGCGAGCGCCGCGAAGGCGCCGTGGGTGCTGGTGTGCGAATCGCCGCAGACGACCGTCATGCCGGGGAGCGTCGCGCCCTGCTCCGGCCCGATCACGTGGACGATGCCCTGGCGCGCGTCGCGCATCGGGAAGTAGACCGGGACGGCGAAGCGCTCGACGTTGCGGTCCAGCGTCTCGACCTGCAGGCGCGAGACTTCATCCGCGATGCCCTTCTCGAGCCCCTTCGTGGGAACGTTGTGGTCGGCGGTGGCCACCACCGAGCCGATCCGCCACGGCTTGCGGCCGGCGAGCGCCAGGCCCTCGAAGGCCTGCGGGCTGGTCACCTCGTGCACGAGGTGGCGGTCGATGTAGATGAGCGCGGTCCCGTCCGGTTCCTCGTGGACGAGATGGGCGTTCCAGAGCTTTTCGTAGAGGGTGAGCGCGTTCATGGGCGTTCCGGGCGAAGGGAAATTATAACCCGCGCCCGGCGTGCCCTCCTGCGCTCAGGCCTCCTCGGGGTCCGGATCCTCGACGGCGGCGCCCGGTCCGGCGCCGGGAACGGCGGCCGCGGCGGCCGGGATGCGCGGCGTCGCGCGAGCGACGTCGGCGTTCTGCGCGCGGTGGCGAAGCGCGTGGTCCGCCAGGACCAGCGCGAGGAAGGCCTCCGCGATCGGCGTGGCGCGGATGCCCACGCAGGGATCGTGGCGGCCGTGCGTCTCGATGGCCGCCGGGCGGCCCTCCACGTCCACGGTGCGCCGCGCGAGGCGGATGCTCGAGGTGGGCTTGATGGCGAGGGAGACCACGATGTCCTGGCCCGTCGAGATGCCCCCCAGGATGCCCCCGGCGTGGTTGGAGAGGAAGCCCTCGGGCGTCATCTCGTCCGAGTGCTCGGTGCCCAGCTGGGCGGCGGCGGCGAAGCCGGCGCCGATCTCCACGCCCTTGACCGCGTTGATGCCCATCATCGCCTGGGCGATGTCCGCGTCCAGGCGCCCGTAGAGCGGCTCTCCCCAGCCCGGCGGCGCGCCGGAAGCCACCACGCGAAGGCGTGCCCCGCACGAGTCGCCGGACTTGCGCAGCTTGTCCATGTACGCCTCGAGCGCCGGAACGACGGTCGCGTTGGCCGCGAAGAAGGGATTCGCGTCGACGTGGTCCCACGACTCGAAGGGGATCTCGTTGGGGCCCAGGTGCGTGAGGTGGCCGCGCACGGTCACACCGAAGCGCTCGCGCAGCCACTTCCTCGCGACGGCTCCGGCCGCGACCGCCGGTGCCGTGAGCCGCGCCGAGGAGCGCCCGCCGCCGCGCGGGTCGCGCAGGCCGTACTTCTGCAGGTAGGTGTAGTCGGCGTGGCCGGGCCGGAAGCTCGCCGCGATCTTCGCGTAGTCCTTGCTGCGCTGGTCCTCGTTGCGGATGAGCAGCGCGATGGGCGTTCCCGTCGTGCGCCCCTCGAAGACGCCGCTCAGGATCTCCACCCGGTCCTCCTCGCGGCGCTGGGTCACGTGCCGGGAGGTGCCGGGCTTCCTGCGGTCGAGGTCGGGCTGGATGTCGACCTCCGAAAGCGCCATGCCGGGCGGGCAGCCGTCGACCACGCAGCCGATGGCCGGGCCGTGGGATTCGCCGAAGGTGGTGACGGTGAAGAGGGTGCCGAGCGTGTTGCCGGACATGGGGGAATGCGCGCAGGTCGAGCGATCGAGTTTAGCACGCGGGTCTCGGCGCTCCCGGGCGGGGGACGGGCCTCAGCGCCAGTCGCCGCGCATGGCCTGGATGCGCGCCCTCAGCGCCTCGGGCGTGGCCTGCGCCGGGGCGAGCGGGGGCGCCACCTCCAGCGCGATCCTCGACAGGATCCCGCGGCGAAAGGGCCTCGTCATCGCCGCCCCGCCCTTGCGGCTGAAGTAGCTCCCGTAGAGCCCCTTGAGCGCCATCGGCACCACGGGCACGGGGGTGCGTTCGACGATGCGCGAGACGCCCGTGCGGAACATCCCGATTTCCCCATCCTCGGTGATCCTCCCCTCCGGGAAGATGCCCACGAGCTCGCCCTGCGCGAGGGCGGCGGCCACCTCCTCGTAGGCGCGCTCCAGCAGCGCCGGATCCTCCTTCGCGGGCGCGATGGGAATGGCCTTGCCCGTCCGGAAGACGAAGGAGAGCACGGGGATGGCGAAGATCCGGTGGTCCATCACGAAGCGGATCGGCCGCGGGCTGGCCGCGAGTATCACCAGCGCGTCGAGGAAGCTCACGTGGTTGCAGGCGACGACGGCCGCGCCCGCCTCCGGGATGTTCTCGAGGCCGGACTTGCGCAGCCGGTAGGCCGAATGGATGAGCAGCCAGCACAGGAAGCGCATCAGGAACTCGGGCACCAGCAGGTAGATGTACGCCGCCACGGCCGCGTTCATGAGGCCCACGACGAGGAAGAGCTGCGGCAGCGTGAGCCCGGCGCGCAGCAGGGCCATGGCGGCGAGCGAGGCCACGATCATGAAGACCGCGTTGAGGATGTTGTTCGCCGCTATGATGCGGGCGCGGTGGGCGGGCTCGCCGCGGCTCTGGATCAGCGCGTAGAGCGGAACCGAATAGAAGCCCGCGAAGAGGGAGATCAGGAACAGGTCGGCCATGACCCGCACCGTCTCCCACTCGCGCAGCAGGGTCGAGGTGGCCCGCGCGGTGCCGGGCGCGAGCCCCCGGCACGCGAGCCAGAGGTCGACCGCGAAGACCGTGATGCCGATGGAGCCGAACGGGACGAGCCCGATCTCGATCTTGCGCCCCGAAAGCCGCTCGCAGGCGAGCGCGCCCAGGCCGATGCCGATGGAGAAGACGGCGAGGAGCACGGTGACCACGTTCTCGTCGCCGTGAAGCACGTCCTTCGTGAAGGGCGTGAACGACGTGAGGAATATCGAGCCCACGAACCACAGCCACGAGATGCCGAGCACGGAGTGGAACACCGCCGCGTCGCGCGCCGCGATCCGCAGGTTGTTCCACGTCTCGGTGAACGGGTTCCAGTTGATCGCGAGCGCGGGGTCCGGCGCGGGGGAATGCGGCACGAAGCCGGCCGTGAAGCGGCCCAGGATCGCGATCGCGAGGCAGGCGGCCGCCACGCCGGCCGCGCCCTCCCCGCCCTTCACGAGGAATCCGGAGGCCATCGTTCCCAGGAGGATCGCCACGAAGGTGCCCATCTCGACCAGGCCGTTGCCGCCCGTGAGCTCCGAGTCGTTCAGGTGCTGCGGCAGGTACGCGTATTTCACGGGCCCGAAGAGCGTGGAGTGCGCGCCCATGAGGAACACCGCGCCATAGAGGAGCGCGGGGGCGCGCGCGACGAACCCCGCCGCGGCGACCGCCATGACGCCGATCTCGAGGTTCTTCACGAAGCGGATGAGGCCGCTTCGCTCGAACTTGTCCGCGATCTGCCCGGAGGTCGCCGAAAGCAGCACGAAGGGGGCGATGAAGATCGCGCCGATCGCGAATCCGGCCGTGGATGCCTCCACCCCGCCCCAGTCGGCGGCGTGGTAGGTCGCGAGCAGCGTGAAGGCGAACTTGAACAGGTTGTCGTTGGCGGCGCCCAGGAACTGGGTCCAGAAGAGCGGGGCGAAACGGCGCTCGGCGAGCAGGGCGAACTGGCTGCGGGAGGACACGCTCAGGCCTCCCGGGCGGGCTCGAAGAACGGGCGGGTCTCGAACGCCGAGGCCGGCAGCCGGGCCCCGCGCCACGAGAGCGAGCGCTTGAGGACGAAGTCGAAGGCGAGCGGGTTCACGTGGCGAAGCTCCGCCAGCACGGGCACCGCCGCGTCCGGAAGGAGCCCCGCGCGCGCGAAGGACTGCACGGAGAAGATCGGCATGATGCCCGGCAGCGGGTAGTCCGATCCGTTGAGGAGCCGCCCGTGCCACGCCTTCGCCTCGAGGATCTCCGAGGCGACCAGGGACCGGTTGGCCTGCGTCACCGCGGACAGGTCCCCGACGAGGAGCCCCGCGTACCTCGGCTCGCGCATGAGCCGGGCGAAGAGGTCGAAATTGCGCGCCCTGGGCGCCCGCGCCGGGTCCGGGTCGGCGTCGAGGTCGGGGCTCTCGCCCAGCGAGGCGCAGTGGGCGGCGACCACCCGCACGCCGGCATCGAGCGGGATCCGGAGCGAGAGCGGGTTGCCGAGATCGTGGCGCGCCGCGCCCTCGACCGCCTGCTCCTCGCCCACGTGGACCAGCAGCGGCAGCCGCAGGCGGCGCAGGGTCGCATAGGATTCGCGGCACTTCGGGTGGGCCAGGTCGATGTCCATGGCCTGGGGCAGCCACTTCACCGCGCGGGCCCCCGTCGCCTTCGCGGCCTCCAGCGCGGCCACCGCGTCGCGGCGGTAGGGATGGACCGACGCGATCCACTCGAACCGGTCCGGGCGGGCGCGCGCGACGCGAGATGCGTAGGCGTCCGGCACGGCGAACGTGGTGAGGTCCTCGCGCCTCGTCCCGTCGGGGTCGTGGGCGAAGTCGAAGGCGAGCAGCATCACCTTGGCGCCCGGGGGCAGCTCGTCGACGAGGTGCGAGAGCCGCTCGACGACGGCCGCGTCGAGGCGCTCCTCGTCCTCTCCGCCGCACGCGGCGTTGAAGAACATCGCCCGGCGGACCTTGCCGGCGAGGGTCGAGGGCCGGTCGAAGCCGGGGTT
>CAZNWZ010000011.1:0-30364 GCA_964576455.1 uncultured Lysobacter sp. | reverse complement strand
CTGGGCTGCTTCTTCGACCGCAATCCCGACGGCACCGTGCACCAGAAGGCCTTCGCCGGCCAGAGCTTCGACCGCACGGTGCACAAGGGCGACCTCACCGGCATCGAGATCATCAACCGGCTGGCCGAGCAGGTCTGGGCGCGCGGCATCCACCGCCTGGAGGAGCACCGCGCCGTGGAGCTGGTGACCACGCCCTCGGGGGACGCCATCGCCGGCGTGCTCATGATCGACATGCGGTCCGGCGAGTTCGTCTTCGTGCACGCGCGGGCCGTGCTGCTGGCCACCGGCGGCGGTCCCACCATGTACCGCTTCCACACGCCCTCGGGCGACAAGACCTGCGACGGCCTGGCGATGGCCCTGCGGGCGGGGCTGCCCCTGCGCGACATGGAGATGGTGCAGTTCCATCCCACCGGCCTGCTGGCGGGAGCGGGCACGCGCATGACGGGCACCGTGCTCGAGGAGGGCCTTCGCGGCTCCGGCGGCTGGCTCCTGGATGGCGGCGGGAGCCGCTTCATGGAGAAGTACGACCCGCGAGCGGAGCGGGCCACCCGCGACGTGGTCTCGCGTTCCATCTACCGCGAGATGCGCGGCGGGCGCACCTCGCCCAACGGCGGCGTCTACCTGCAGATGCACCACCTGGGACCGGACGACGTCCGGCGCCAGTTCAAGGGGATGGTCGAGCGCTGCGCCGACTGCGGCTTCGATCTCGCCGGCGGGCTCGTGGAGGTGGTGCCCACCGCGCACTACCTGATGGGCGGCGTCGTGTTCCGGCCCGACTGCACGACGGAGCTCGAGGGCCTCTTCGCCGCCGGCGAGGACACCGGCGGCGTGCACGGGGCCAACCGCCTGGGCGGCAACGGCGTGGCCAACTCCACCGTCTTCGGCGGCATCGCGGGGGAGACGATGGCCGCCTGGCTCGCGCAGGGCCGGCCGCCGCGGGAGCCGGACGAGGAAGCGATCGGGCGCAGCATCGCGGCGCACGAGGCGCCCTTCTCGCGCAGGCCGGGCGACCTCAACGCGATCCGCGAGGCGCTCTACGCCTGCATGTGGGACGACGTGGGCATCCTGCGCACGGCCGAGGGGCTGCGGCGCGCGCTCGCGGGGCTCGACGGGCTGCAGGCCGGCCTCGCGAACTGCGGCGTCGACGGCACCGACCGCGCCTTCAATCTCGCGTGGCACGCCTGGCTCGACCTCGGGAACCTGCTGGCCGTGAGCCGCGCGATCGCCACGGCCGCGCTCGCGCGCGAGGATTCGCGCGGCGCCCACTTCCGGGAGGACTTCCCCGCGGCGGGCGCGCGCGAGAGCTCGGACTACACCGTGGTGCGCAGCCGGGAGGGGCGCCTCGAGCTCGCGCGGGAGCCCGTGCGCTTCACGCGCGTGAGGCCGGGCGAGAGCCTCGTCCGGTGACGGGCTACTTCTTCCGCGGCGTGTAGCTGAACTTCTGCCCGCCGAGGCTCGCCTCGTACATGAGGCCGCCCTTGGCGACGGTGAAGGTGGCCATGCCCTTGTAGTACTTGCCCACCGTCGCGGCGTCGTGCTTTCCCCCGCTGGCGCCGGCCGAGGACCCGGTGGTGGAGGCCTTGGCGCCGGCGGCGGCCGTGATCGCCACGGCCGAGGCCTCCGCGCCGAACTCGAAGTTGCCGCCGGTGAACTCGCGGAACGCGCGCTGGTCCTCGAAGAAGATGATCTGGCTGTAGGCCTGGCCGCCCAGCTGCAGGCCCACCGTGACCTGCGTCACCGTCGTGTCGCCCACGTGCTGGCCGATCTCGTAGACGCGGCCCTTGCCGTGGGCCCCGCCGATGCCCACGCCGGCCTTGCCCACGGTCGGGAAGACGGCGTAGCCGTAGGCGGACTTGAAGAACTTCCCGCTCTCGCCCGCCTGCTCGAAGACCTTGATCGTGTCGGCGTAGTCGTCCGCACGGGCCGGGGTGGAGGAAAGGGCGAGCAGGGCGAAGGAAGAGACGAGGACTGCCAGATGCCGGGACATGGTTCGGGGGCCTCTTTGGGGATTCGGGGATATTTGACTGCCGGAGCCGAGGCCGGATTCTATCAGGGCGTGCGGTGGCGATTCGACCGGGCCGCCCCCGTATAATTCCGCGATGCCCACGCCCGATCCCCAGCTCGAGGAATTCCGACGCTTCGCAGGGGTATTGGCCGACGCCGCCGCGGGCGCGATCGCGCCGTACTTCCGCTCCCCGCTTGCCGTCGAGGACAAGGGCGAGGGCCGCTACGACCCCGTCACCGAGGCCGATCGCGCCGCCGAGCGCGCCATGCGCGCGCTCATCCGCGAGCACTACCCCGACCACGGCATCCTGGGCGAGGAGGAGGGGGCGGTGGCGGGCGCGGGTCGCTACACGTGGGTGCTCGATCCCATCGACGGCACCCGCGCCTTCATCACGGGGCTGCCCCTGTGGGGCACGCTCATCGCGCTCAACGACGGCACCGGCCCCGTCCTGGGCGTCATGAACCAGCCCTTCACCGGCGAGCGCTACGAGGGCACGGCGGCCGGCGCTTGGCGCAACGGCGTGCCGATCCGCTCGCGCGGCTGCACGGGCCTCGGGCAGGCGCGCGTCATGTGCACCAGCCCCGACCTCTTTCGCGGCCCCGGCGAGCGCGCCGCCTTCGACGCCCTGGCGGCCGAGGCGCAGCTCGTGCGCTTCGGCGGCGACTGCTACGCCTACTGCATGGTGGCCTCCGGGTTCGTCGACGTGGTGATCGAGGCGGGCCTCCAGCCCTACGACACCCAGGCGCTGATCCCCATCGTCGACGGCGCGGGCGGCCGCATGAGCACCTGGGACGGCGAGAGCGCGCAGCACGGCGGCGCGGTGCTGGCCTGCGGCGACCCGGTGCTGCATGCCCGGCTCGTGGAGCGCCTGGCGCGATGATCGCCTCCATCGTCGTGAGCCGCCCCGCGGCGGCACGGCAGCTCTTCGTCCTTTTCCATTCGGACGACGCGGACGCCCCGGCGCTCGCCCCGCTGGGCCGGCGCCTCGCGGCCGCGTTCCCGGAGGGCTTCGTCGTCGTGCTGCCCGCCCCGGCGGACGCGCCCGGATTCCTCGCCGCCATCGCCCGCTGGCAGGCCGAGTCGGGGGTGGCCGCGGCGGCGACCGCGGTCGTCGGCTTCGCGCGCGGGGCCGTGATGGCGCTCGAGTCCACGAAGGCGATCCCCGCGCCGGCCGGGCGCGTCGTGGCGCTGGCCGGCCGGTTCGAGGCCCTGCCCACGGAGCCCGCGCCGGAGACGACGATCCACCTGTTCCACGGCAAGGAGGATCCCCTCACGCCCTACGCGGAGACGATCGCCGCGGCGCAGTGCCTGCTCGCCCTGGGCACCGACGCCACGGCCGACGTCCTCCCGTTCACGGGCCACGAGGTCACCGAGGAGATGGCCGCGCTGGTGCTCGAGCGCCTGCGCGGGTATCTTCCGCAACGCTACTGGAAGGAGGCGCTCCAGGCCGACCCGGCCGGGGCGCCGGGGACGGTGCGCGCCACCCGCGCGCCGCGCTGAAGGGCCTTCCGCCCCATCGACCCACGAGGACGACCGCATGAACGACATGACCGACATCCCGGCCAACCCGCTGCTGCAGCCCTGGGACGGCCCCTTCGGCCTGCCCCCCTTCGACCGCCTGCGGCCCGGGCAATTCGCGCCGGCGCTCGAGGAGGCGATGCGCCGCCACCTGGCGCAGGTCGAGGCCATCGCGGCCCAGGACGCGGCGCCCACCTTCACCAACACGGTGGCGGCCTTCGACGCGAGCGGGCGGGACCTCGCGCGCGTCGCCGCGGTCTTCGGCAACCTCGCGAAATCGGAGACCTCGCCCGAGCTGCAGGCGGTCGAGCGCGAGATGGCCCCGAAGCTCGCGGCGCACGAGAGCGCCGTGAACCTGCACGAGGGGCTCTTCCGTCGCATCGACGCGCTGCACGCGCGCCGCGGCGAGCTGGGCCTCGCGCCGGAGGAGCGCCGGCTCCTCGAGCGCGTGCACCTCGACTTCGTCCTCGAGGGGGCGAGGCTCCCGGCGGAGGCGCGCCGGCGCCACGCGCAGATCGCCGAGCGCCTCGCGGAGCTGTACACGCGCTTCAGCCAGAACGTGCTGGCCGACGAGGCCGGCTACCGCCTGCCCCTGGAGACGGAGGCCGACCTCGAGGGGCTTCCCGCGTGGCTGCGGGCGGCGCTGCGCGCCGCGGCGCAGGAGGCGGGCCTGCCGCACGCGGGCGTGGTGACGCTCTCGCGCTCGCTCATCGTGCCCTTCCTCACCTTCTCCGGCCGGCGCGACCTGCGGGAGGCGGCCTTCAAGGCGTGGGTCCGGCGCGGCGGCAATCCCGGCCCGCGGGACAACCGGCCCGTCGCGCGCGAGATCCTCGCCCTGCGCAACGAGCAGGCCCGCCTGCACGGCTACGCCAACTACGCCGACTACGCGCTCGTGGACCGCATGGCGAAGACGCCGGCGGCGGTGGCCGGGCTGCTGCGGCAGGTGTGGGAGCCGGCCAGGGCCAAGGCGGCCGAGGAGTGCCGGGCGCTGGCGGAGATGGCCCGCTCCCTCGGGCACGCGCACGCCATCGAGCCGTGGGACTGGCGTTACTACGCCGAGAAGGTGCGCGCGGCGCGCTACGGCTTCGACGACGCCCAGCTCAAGCCCTATTTCTCCCTCGATCGCATGCTGGCGGCGGCCTTCGACACGGCGCAGCGGCTCTTCGGCATCTCGTTCGTCGAGCGGCCGGACATCCGCGCCTACCATCCCGACGTGCGCGCCTTCGAGGTGCGCGGGCGGGACGCGCGGCCGGTGGGCCTGTTCCTGAGCGACAACTTCGCGCGCCCGACCAAGCGCGGCGGCGCCTGGATGAGCGCCTACCGCTGGCAGTCGAAGGTGGGCGGCGACACGCTGCCCATCATCGTGAACAACAACAACTTCGCCAGGGCGCCCGCGGGGGAGCCGACGCTGCTCTCGGCCGACGACGTGCGCACGCTCTTCCACGAGTTCGGCCATGGCCTGCACGGCCTGCTGTCGCAGGTGACCTTCGAGCGGCTCTCGGGCACGCAGGTGCTGCGCGACTTCGTGGAGCTGCCCTCGCAGATCTTCGAGCACTGGGCGTTCGAGCCCGAGGTGCTCGAGCGCCATGCCCGCCACCACGCCACGGGCGAGCCGCTGCCCGTGGAGGCGATCGGGAAGCTCGCCCGGGCCCGGCGCTTCAACCAGGGCTTCGAGGCGGTGGAGTACACGGCCTGCGCCCTCGTGGACATGGCGCTGCACGCGAGCGCGGACCCGGCGGGCGTGGACATCGACGCCTTCGAGGCGGACGAGCTGGCGCGCATCGGCATGCCGCGCGAGATCGTGATGCGCCACCGGCTGCCGCACTTCGGGCACCTCTTCGCGAGCGCGGGGTACGCGGCCGGCTACTACGTCTACATGTGGGCCGAGGTGCTGGACGCCGACGGCTACGGGGCGTTCCGGGAGGCGGGCAACTGCTTCGACCCGGACGTGGCGGGGCGGCTGCTGCGCTACGTCTACGCCGCGGGGGGTTCCCGCGATCCCTCGGAGGCCTACCGCGCCTTCCGCGGCCGCGATCCCTCCGTCGCGCCCATGCTCGCCAAGCGCGGCCTCGTCCCCGAGCCCGCCTAGAAAATGGGGACGGGTACAGGAACCGTCCCTTTTTGAAAGGGGACGGTTCCTGTACCCGTCCCCTTTTGCTACACCTGGGCGAGGAGGTGGGCGTTGCCGCCGGCGGCGACGGTGTTGACCGAGACGGTGCGCTCGCCTTCGAGGCGCCACACGGCGTAGCGGGCCGGGGCGCCCTCGGGCTCCACCACGGGGATGCGGGCGCCGGATCGCGCGGCGACCGCGCGCGCCGCCTCGGCGGCTTGCGCCGGGCTGCCGGCCAGCACCGCGGCCAGGCGGTCGAGGGCGCACCACTCGGCCATCGTCGCGCGCACCGCCGCGATCGCGGGCCAGCCCGCCTCCCGCGCCAGCGCCGCCACCTTCGCGGCCACCGCCGGATCGCCCGCCGCGGCGAGGAGCACGGGGTTGCCCGCGGCGATCGCGGCCATCGCCTGCGCGAGCCACGCGCCGGCCGAGCCGTCCGCGTCTCCCAGCGCGACCGTGAGCCCGCGCGGGTGCGCGCGCCAGGTGTTGCGCTCGCCCGTCGGTCCGGCCAGCTCGCGCTCGCGCCCGTCGGCGAGGGCCGTTCGCGCCTCGCCCGCGAGCAGCGCGAAATCGCCGCCGGCCTTCTCCGCGAGCGCGTCGAGGACGCCGCCGCGGTCGATGGCGGCCGTGGCGAGCCCCGCGATCGCGGCGACGGCGGCGGCGCAGTCGGGCGAGGCGGCGGCCTCCTCCGGGGGAAGCAGGGGCTCGGCTTCGGCCATCTCCGGCGCGGCCGGTCGCGCGAGCGCGCGCAGCGAGCGCGGCCCGCCCGCCTTGGGCCCCGTGCCCGACAGGCCCTCGCCGCCGAAGGGCTGCACGCCCACGACGGCGCCGACGATGTTGCGGTTCACGTACACGTTGCCCGCGCGGATGCGCCCCGACAGCAGTGCGATGGTGGAGTCGAGCCGGCTGTGGATGCCGAAGGTGAGGCCGTAGCCGGTGGCGTTGATCTCCCCGACCACGCGCTCCAGCTCGCCGCCCCGGAAGCGGACGACGTGCAGCACGGGCCCGAACACCTCGCGACCGAGCTCGCGGATCGAGCCGATCTCGAAGGCCACGGGCGCGACGAAGTGGCCGCGCGGGGCGTCGGGGGCGGGCGCGCGCGCCACGAGCCGCGCCGTCCGCTCCAGCTTCGCGACGTGCGCGTCGAGCGCGGACTTCGCGGCGGCGTCGATGATGGGGCCCACGTCGGTCGCGAGCCGCGCGGGGTCGCCCACCGCGAGCTCGGCCATCGCGCCCGCGAGCATCGGCAGGACGCGGTCCGCGATCTCCTCCTGCAGGCACAGCACGCGCAGCGCGGAGCAGCGCTGCCCGGCGCTGTCGAAGGCGGAGGCGATCGCGTCGGCCACGACCTGCTCGGGAAGCGCCGAGGAATCCACGACCATGGCGTTCTGCCCGCCGGTCTCGGCCACGAGCGGGACGTTGCCGCGGCGCGCGAGCGCGCGGTGGATGGCCTCGGCCACCTCCGTCGAGCCGGTGAACACGACGCCGTCCACGCGCGCGTCGCCCACGAGGCGGGCGCCCACCGCCTCCCCCGTGCCCGGCAGGAGCTGGACCGCCTCGGGAGGGAAGCCCGCGAGGCGCAGGAGCCGAACCGCCTCGGCCGCGACGAGGGGCGTCTGCTCCGCGGGCTTCGCCACGACGGCGTTGCCGGCGGCGAGCGCGGCGGCCACCTGCCCGAGGAAGATCGCGAGGGGGAAGTTCCAGGGGCTCACGCAGGCGACCACCCCCAGGGGCGCGCCCGGGTCCTCCTCGCGCACGCGCAGCGCGTAGTAGCGGCAGAAGTCCACCGCCTCGCGCACCTCGCCCACCGCGTTGGGCAGGGTCTTGCCCGCCTCGTGCACCGCCAGGTGCAGCAGGCCCGCGGCGTGCTCTTCCAGGAGGTCGGCGGCGCGCTCGAGCAGGCGGGCCCGCTCGGTGGCGGGAGTCGCGCGCCACGCGTGCGCCGCCTTCGCCCGGTCCAGGGCGAGGCCGACCTCCTCCTCGCTCGCCTCGACGACGCGCCCCACGACCACCTGCGTGTCCGCGGGGCTGCGCACCGCCGCCGCGCGGGCGGCGTCGAAGTCCGCGGGATCGCCCGCGAGCGCGGGCGCGGCGGTCCATTCGCGGGCCGCCGCCCGGGCGAGGTCGGCCTCGAGCCGCGCGAGGGCGCGCTCGTCCGCGAAGTCGATGCCGCGGGAGTTGCGCCGGTCGGGGTAGACCGCGGGAGGCAGCGGCACGCGCGGGTGGGGCGTCGCGCCGAAGGGCCTGGCGGCGCTGACCGGATCCTCCAGCAGCCTCTCCAGCGGCACGTCGGGATCGACGATCTGGTTCACGAAGGAGGAGTTGGCGCCGTTCTCGAGGAGCCGGCGCACGAGGTAGGCGAGCAGCGTCTCGTGCGTGCCCACCGGCGCGTAGATGCGGCAGGGCAGGCCGAAGTCGGGCGAGCCCACGACCTGGTCGTAGAGCGTCTCGCCCATGCCGTGCAGGCACTGGAACTCGAAGTCGCGGTTCACGCCCGCGATCTCCGCCACCTGGCACAGGGTGGAGGCGTTGTGGGTGGCGAACTGGGGATAGGCGAGGGAGGGCTCCGCGAGGAGCTTGCGGGCGCAGGCGAGGTACGCGACGTCGGTGTGGCTCTTGCGCGTGAAGACGGGGTAGTCGTCGTGGCCCCCCACCTGCGCGCGCTTCACCTCGGAGTCCCAGTAGGCGCCCTTCACGAGGCGCACCATGAGGCGCCGGCCGCTTCGCCGCGCGAGGTCCAGCACCCAGTCGGTCACGAAGGGGGCGCGCTTCTGCACCGCCTGGATCACGAAGCCCAGGCCGTCCCAGCCCGCCAGGGCCGGGTCGTGCGCCAGGCGCTCGAAGAGGTCCAGCGAGAGGTCGAGCCGGTCGGCCTCCTCGGCGTCCACGGTGAGGCCGATGCCCTGCGCCTTGGCGCGCGCGGCGAGCTCCGCGAGGCAGGGCAGGAGCTCCGACATCACGCGCCCGTGCTGGGCGCGCGCGTAGCGCGGGTGCAGGGCGGAGAGCTTCACGGAGACGCCGGGGCCGGCGTACACGCCGCGCCCGGCCGAGGCGCGCCCGACGGCGTCGATGGCCTCCCGGTAGAGGCGCCGGTAGCGCTCGGCGTCGGCCGCCGTCATCGAGGCCTCGCCGAGCATGTCGAAGGAATGGCGGTACCCGGCCGCCTCCTTGCGGCGCGCCCGCTCGAGGGCATCGCCGATGGACTCGCCAAGAACGAACTGCGAGCCGAGGTAGCCCATGGCGGCCTTCGTGGCCGCGCGGATCACCGGCTCGCCGGCCCGCGCCAGCAGCGCCGTGAGCGCGCCGTCCAGGCCCCTCGGGCTCGATTCCGCGCGCGCCAGCGACCCCGAGACCACGAGGCCCCAGCAGGCCGCGTTCACGAAGAGCGAGTCGCTCGCGCCCACGTGCGAGCGCCAGTCGCCGCGCGAGAGCTTGTCGCGGATGAGGCGGTCGGCGGTCCCGGCGTCGGGGATGCGCAGGAGCGCCTCGGCCAGGCACATGAGCGCCACGCCCTCCTCCGAGGAGAGGTCGAATTCGCTCATGAGCGCATCGACCCCCGAGGAGCCCGCGCGCTCGGCGCGCACGCGGGCCACGAGGGCCCCGGCCCGGGCGCGGATGCGCGCCTGCGCGGCCTCGTCGAACGCGGCGCCCGCCACCAGGGGCGCGAGGGCCTCGGCCTCGGGGCGATGGTGGGCGGCGGCAATGGCGTCCCGCAGGGGCGGCAGGGGGCGGGCGAGCCGCGGCGGCTGGGGCGGGCGGTCGGCGGAGGTCATGGGGCCGGAATCTAGCACGCTCGCCGCCGCCGGCCGGCGCATCCCCGCCGGGCGGCGGAGGAACCGCCGCCTCGCGAACGGGGCGTTCGTGGCGCTAGGAGGCGGCGGCGCGGCGCCAGTGGCTGAGGGTGTCCGAGCCGACGGCCCAGGCGTTGTCGCGCGCGACGTCCTCGAGGCACGCGAGCAGCGCGCGCGCTTCCGGCGCGCAGCCCAGCAGCGCCAGGCAGCGCAGGATCCGGCTGAGGCGCAGGAAGTTGTGCGAGCGGTCCAGCCACTCGCCGCTGCGGGAGGCGTACCCGGGCCCGCGGGCGATCCCGACGGCCTCGCCCGAGCCCTCCCGCCGCAGGCCGTAGAAGCGGAGCATGAGGTCGAGCGAGGCGCGCAGCTCCTCGCGCAGCGCCGGCCCGGCGGCGAAGGCCGCGATGTCCTCGCGCGAGAGGATCGGCGCGTGCGGGTTGGCGCCGCTCGGCTCGGGCAGCGGGAAGAGCCACTGGATGAAGTCGTGCGTGCCCTCGAGCCGCGCCGTGTCGAAGGCGCGGATGTCGTCGAGGGTGCGTCCGCGGTGGTCGGCGCCCTCGCGGCGGTAGAAGCGCAGGAGCGCGCTCCCGGCCATCGCTAGCGGCGCGGGCTCAGCCCCGCGGAGCGGGCGAGGTAGCCGAGGCTGCGCGACTCCTCGTCGAGGAAGCGGGCGTAGTCCGAGCCCTGCAGCCACACGGGCGTCCAGCCTTCGGCCTGCAGCAGCGACCTCCACGCCGGCGTGTCGGCGGCCGCCTTCAGCCGCGCGAGGAGGTCGTCGCGCTGCGACGGGCGAAGGCCCGGCGCGGCGAACAGCCCCACCCAGTCGCCGAACACGACGTGGATGCCCTGCTCCTTGAGGGAAGGGATGCCCGCGACCGCCGCCGGCGCGCTCACCGCGAGCGCGCGCACGCGCCCGGCCCGCGCGGCGGCCAGGACGTCGCGCAGCTTGCCGACGCCGGCCTGCGCCGCCGTCCCCCCCGAGGCCGGCGCGAGGCGGATGCGGCCGGCGTCCGCGCCCGTGGCGCGGGCGAGGAAGGCGACCAGCAGGTGCGTCGCGCTGCCCGGCGCGCCCGCGTCCCACGCGAGCGCGGCCGGATCCGCCTTGAAGGCGCGGGCGAGGTCGGCCATCGAGGCGAAGGGGGACCCCGCGGGCACGAAGACGGCGAAGTGGCCGGTGGCCAGGCGGGCCACCGGGGTCGTGTCCTGCAGGCGGGGCGAGGCGGCGTCGAGCTCCGCGGCCGCGGCGAGGTCCTGGCCGGCGAGCAGCAGGGCGGCCGGATTGCCGCGCGTGCCCTTCACGAACGCGGCGAGGCCCGCCGTCCCGCGGGCGCCCGCGGCGTTCTCGTAGGTGACGCCGGACGTGGCCCGGACGTCCGCCAGGGCCGCGCCCAGCGCGCGGCCGGCGCGGTCCCAGTCCGAGCCGGGGGCGGCGGGAATCGCCAGCGTGTAGGCCGGCTGCTGCGCGCCCGCGACGGCGGCGGCGAGGAGCAGGGCCCCCGCGAGGGCCCTGGCGGCGGCGGTCATCGCGCGCTCCGGGCGGGGATCGCCCTCACTGCGCCTTGGCGCCCGAGGCCTTCACCACCTCGGCCCACTTCTCGTACTCGGCCTTCACGAACGCGCCGAACTTCTCCGGCGGGCCCGGGACGGGATCGGCGCCGTCGAGCACCAGGCGCGCGTCGATCTCCTTGTCCGTGAGCGCCTCGTTGAGGGCCGCGTTGAGCTTGAGGACGATCTCGCGCGGGGTGCCCTTGGGCGCGAAGAAGCCGAACCAGGACCCCGCCTCGAAGCCCGGGAAGCCGCTCTCGGCCACCGTGGGCACGTCGGGCATGGAGCGCGAGCGGTTCTTGCTGCTCACCGCCACCGCCGTGAGCTTGCCCGCCTTGATGTGCTGGATCACCGAGGGGATGGTCGCGAACATGAACTGCACGCGCCCGGCGAGCAGGTCCTTCAGGGCCTCGGCGCCCTTGTAGGGAATGTGCTCGGCCTTGAGGTCGGCCTTCGAGCTGAGCAGGAACCCGGACAGGTGCGAGGAGGTGCCGATGCCCGTCGAGGCGTAGTTGAGGTTGTTCGGGTTGGCCCGGGCGAACTTGAGGAAGTCGTCCATCGTCTTGATCTGGGTGGACGGGTGCACGACGAGCACGTTGGGCACGTCGGCGATCTGCCCGATGGGGTCGAGGTCGGTCACGGCGTTGAAGCTGATCTTGCCCGCGAAGAGCGACGGGTTCACCGCGGCCGGCCCCACGGAATTGGCCATGATCGTGTAGCCGTCGGCCGGGGCGCGGATCACGAACTCGGTGCCGATGTTGCCGGCGCCGCCGGGCTTGTTGTCCACCACGAAGGGCTGCTTGAACTTGTCGGCGAAGCGCTGGCCGATCATGCGCGCCAGGATGTCCGTGGTCCCGCCGGCCGTGAAGGCGACGACGATCTTCACGGGCTTGTTGGGCCAGTCCTGCTGCGCCTGGGCGGCCGGCAGGGCGAGGGCGGCGGCGGCGACGAGGGCCGGCCGGATGAGGGTTGCGAGCTTCATGGTTTTCTCCTCGGGTTTTCTCGGTTCTTCGTGCGCTGCGGATTCACGGCGTGGAGGGGGATGATGGCATGGAGTGGCTTTCGCCGGGGAACGCCCGCGCCCCCGGGGCTAGTAGGCGATCGTGACGACCCGCTCCTCGGTCATCTCGCGGATGGCGCGCGCCGGCGCCTCGAAGCCGTGGCCGCTCGCCTTCACGCCGCCGAAGGGCATCACGTCCACGCGCGCGCTGGAGGCCTCGTTGACGTGGATGCCGCCGAAGTCCAGGGACCTCGCGGCGGCGAAGGCCGTGTGCAGGTTCGAGGTGAACACGCCCACCGCCAGGCCGAAGGGCTGGTCGTTGGCGCCCGCGAAGGCCTCGGCCACGTCGTCGAACTCGATCAGCGAGACGACGGGGGCGAAGATCTCCTCGCACACCACGCGCATCGCGGGCGTGACCCCGCGCAGGATCGTGGGCGCCATGACGCTGCCCTCGAGCGTGCCGCCCAGCAGGACCTCGGCGCCCTGGCTCCGGGCCTCCTTCACCCAGGAGAGCGCCCGCTCGGCGTGCGCGCGGCTGATCATCGGCCCCACGACCGTCCCCGGGTCGGCGGGGTCGCCGTAGGGCAGGGCCCGGGTGGCGGCCACGAAGGCCTCGGTGAAGGCGGGCGCGATGCGCCGGTCCACGAAGAGCTTCTGCACCGACGTGCACACCTGGCCCGCCTTGCGGAAACCCGCGTTCACGATCTTGGGGATCGCCTTGGCGACGTCGGCGTCGTGGCAGACGATGGTGCTCGCGATGCTGCCGAGCTCGAGCTGGGTGCCGCGCAGGAGCGCGCCCTTCTGGATCTCGAGGCCCACGCGCGTGCTGCCGGTGAAGGTGTAGTAGGCGATGCGCGGGTCCTCGGTGAGCTGGCGCCCCACCTCCTGGCCCGAGCCGTGCACGATCGCGAGGAGCGCCGGCGGCAGCCCCGCGTCGAGCAGCGCGCGGCCGAGCTCGACGGCGGTGGCCGGCGTGTAGGCCGACGGCTTCAGGACCACGGCGTTGCCGCCCGCGAGCGCGGGCGCGAGCTTGTGCGCGACCGTGTTGAGCGGCGAGTTGAAGGGGGTGATGGCGCAAACCACGCCGCGCGGCACGCGGATGGTGAAGCCCATGCGGTTCTTCAGTCCCGGGGCGGCGGCCATGGGGACCAGCTCGCCCTCGAGGCGCCTGGCCTCCTCGGCCGAGAGGCGGAGCGTCTCCCCGCAGCGGCGCACCTCGTTGTCGCCGTCGGGCGTGGTGAAGCCGGCCTCCGCCGTCATGAGCTTCTCGAGCATCGCCTTGCGCGAGAGCACGATGTCGGCCGCCCGGGCGAGGATCGCCGCGCGCTCGGAGGGCAGGAGCCTGTGGGCCTCGAAGCCCGCGCGGGCGCCGGCGACGGCCTGCGCCACCTGCTCGGGCGAGGCGAGGGCGATCTCGCCGTACGGCTCGCCCGCGTACTTGTCGCGCAGGACGGCGCTCCGGGCGCCGTCCACCCATTGCCCGCCGATGAGAAGCTGGTATTTCATGGCTCGTCCCTTCCGCTATGGGCGCACGCCCAGGCCCTGCATGAAGCGCTCGCGGATGCGGACCGGGTCGCGGTCCGTGACGCCCGCGGGCGGCGAATCGTCGGTGCGCACGCCGATGAGCCACGGCCCGTCCGCGGCGAGGGCACGGTCGACCCACGCCTCGAAGTGCGCCTCGTCGCGCGCCCACTCGGCGCGGGCGATGCCGGCGCCGGCGGCGATCGCCACGAGGTCCGTGCCGTGGCTGGTGTGCGTCTCCTGGCCGCCGGTGATCTGGTAGATGCCGTTGTCGAGCAGGACGATGGCGAGGTTCCCCGGAGCGACGAGCGCGATGGTGGCGAGCGAGCCCAGGTGCATGAGGATCGAGCCGTCGCCCTCGAGGCAGAAGACCCGGCGCCGCGGCTGCGCGATCGCCACGCCCAGGGCGATGGAGGGCGCGAGCCCCATGCTGCCCAGCATGTAGAAGTTCTGCGGGCGCTGGCCCGCGGCCCACAGGTCGAAGTTGGTGTGGCCGATGCCTCCCACCACGGCCTCCCCGTTGCCCAGGCGCGCGACGAGCCGGCGCGTGATGTCGGCGCGGTTCATCACCTTGGCGTCCTCGCGGCGCAGGGCGCCGGGTTGCGGGCGGGTCATGGGGTGCCTCCCGCGTAGGCGGGGTTGTTGGTGAGCAGGGGCGAGAGGATCAGCGCGGCCGGCGCCTGCGTCTTGAAGGCCTGCTGGATGACGCGGTCGCAGATGAACGCCGTCTCGTCCAGGCGCGTGATGCGGTGGTGCTCCACGCCGAGGGTCTGCAGGGTCGGGACCAGCGTGCGGCAGACGATGGCCTGGGCCAGCTGGTGGTCGCCCATCGTCCCGCGCTCCGAGACCATCAGGATGGCCGGGATCTGGTAGGCGACGACGAGCGAGGCGAGCACGTTGGGCAGGGTCGCGAACCCGCTCGTCTGCATGAGGACGATCGTGCGCTTGCCGCCCATCCACGCGCCGGCGGCGATGCCCAGGCCCTCCTCCTCGCGCGCGACCGGGATCATCGTGAAGGCCGGGTCCTCGTGCAGGCGCGCGATGAGGGGCGCCAGCACCTTGTCGGGCACGTAGGCCGCGATCTCGACCTGGTTCGCCTTGAGCGCGGCGACGACGAGGTCCACCCAGGGGGGGCGGGCCGTCGCGGCGGGTTTGTCGGTTGCCATCGTGTCCTTTCGGTGCGGCGATCGGGGGACCGGCCGGGGGATGCAGGGGCATGGTAGCGGACGCCGGGCCGGCCGGTTTGACCGTTGGGAAAGCCTCCCTTCTCCGCCCCGGGAGGCGGGCGCGGTTTTGAAGGGAGGTTTTCCCGAAAGTCACAGCCGGCGGCGCGCGCGGCGATACCATGAAGGCCAGGAGGAACCCATGACCCCGCTGCTTTCCACCCTGGCCGCCTACGGCGCGCGCGAGGCGACCCGCGCGCTCCCCGCCGAAGTGGCCCACCACGCCAAGCGGGCCGTGATCGACTGGTTCGCGGCCCTCTACCCGGGCACGCGCGTGGCGCCGGCCACCCACCTCGTGGCGGCGCACGCGCGCGAGCTGGGCGTCGGGCGCTCGAGCCTGCCGGGCTTCGCCACGACGGCATTCCCCGCGCTCGCCGCGTGGATCAACGGCTCGGCCTCGCACGCCGTCGAGTTCGACGACATCTTCAAGGACGCGATGTACCACCCCGGCTGCCCCACGATCGCGGCGGCGCTCGCCGTGGCCGAGGACCGGGGCCTTTCCGGGGCGCAGTTCCTGCAGGCGGTCGTGGCGGGCTACGAGATCTCCACCCGCATCGGCGTGGCGGTGCAGCCCTCGCACTACCGCCACTTCCACACCACCGGCACCGTGGGCAGCTTCGGGGGGGCGGCCGCCGCGGCGGCGCTCCTCGCGCCGGGCGACGAGGCGGCGATGGGGCACGCGCTCGCCACGGTGGCGACCTTCGCCGCCGGGCTGCAGCAGGCGTTCCGGTCCGACTCGATGAGCAAGCCCCTGCACGCGGGGCACGCGGCGAGCGTGGGCGTGCTGGCCGGGCAGGCGGCGGCGGCCGGCGTCACGGGCGCCACCGACGTGCTGGAGGGGGCCGCGGGTTTCGGCGCCGCGATGTCCGACGGCGCCCGCTGGGAGCGGGCCACCGAGGAGCTCGGCACGCGCTACAACATCACGCGGATGACGCAGAAGAACCACGGCTGCTGCGGCCACACCTTCGCCGCGATCGACGCGGCGCTCGAGCTGCGCCGCCAGGGGCTCGATCCGGACGCGGTCGCGGCGCTCGAGGTGGCGACCTACCAGGTGGCGCTGGACGTGGCGGGCATCCCATCGCCGCGCACGGCGGCGGAGGCCAAGTTCAGCACGCGCTACGTGGTGGCGCACGCGCTGCGGCACGGGTCGGTGCGGCTGGACGCCTTCGCGCCGGAGCGGCTGGACGACGCGGGGATCCGCGCGCTGATCGAGCGCATCACGGTCGTCGCCGATCCCGCGATCACGGCGGCCTTTCCGGGCCAGCGCGCGGCGCGCGTGACCGCGACCCTGTCCGACGGCAGGCGGCTCGAGCACTTCGCGCCCTGCCGCAAGGGCGACCCGGAGGCGCCGCTCTCGGACGCCGAGATCGACGACAAGTTCGAGGAGCTGGCCGCGCCGGTGCTGGGCGCGGCGCGGGCCCGCGAGCTGCGCGCGCAGCTGTGGCGGCTGGAGGGCCTCGCGATCGCCGACCTGCGGCTCGCGTCGGCCTGAGGGCGAAGGAGGAAGGCATGGACTTCGAGTTCACCGAGGAGCAGCGCGCCTTCGCCGAGTCGGTGCGGCGGTTCGCGCAGGCCGAGCTCGCGCCGGGGGCGCTCGAGCGCGCGCACAGCCCCGCCTACCCCTGGGAGACGGCCGCGAGGATCGCGGGGCAGGGCCTGCTGGGCATCCTCTTTCCCGAGGAGGACGGCGGCGCGGGCGGCACGCTCATGGACGCGGTCATCGCCATCCAGGAGGTGGCGCTCGCCTGCCCGAAGAGCGCCGACATCGTGCAGGCCGGCAACTTCGGGCCCATCCGCACCTTCGTCGAGTACGCCACGCCGGCGCAGAAGGCGAGGTTCCTCCCGGACCTGCTGGCGGGCCGCAAGCTCCTGTCGCTCGGCATGACGGAGCCCGAGGCGGGCTCGGCCGTGACGGACCTTCGCACCACCGCGCGCGAGGACGGCGACCATCTCGTCCTCGACGGCACGAAGATCTTCTCGACCCACAGCCCCGAGGCCGCGCTCTTCCTCGTCTACGTGCGCTACGGCCCGGGCGTGGGCGGCATCGGCTCGGTGCTCGTCGAGCGGGGCACTCCCGGCTTCGAGATCGGCAAGCCCTCGCGCTTCATGAACGGCGAGGAATGGGCGCAGCTCTACTTCCAGGACTGCCGCATCCCGAAGGAGAACGTCCTGCTGGGGCCCGGCGGCTTCAAGAAGCAGATCGCGGGCTTCAACGTCGAGCGGCTGGGCAACGCCTCGCGCTCGCTGGCCCTGGGCCGGCACGCGTACAACCTGGCCCGCGAGCACGCCCTGGTGCGCAAGCAGTTCGGCCGGCCGCTGTGCGAGTTCCAGGGCCTGCAGTGGAAGTTCGCCGAGATGTCGGTGAAGCTCGAGGGCGCGCAGCTCCTGCTCTACAAGGCGGTGGTGGGGGCGCAGCGGGGGCTGCCCGGCGCCTACGACACGGCCGCCGCCAAGCTCGCCTGCAACCAGGCGGGGTTCGAGGTCGCCAACGAGGCGCTCCAGGTGATGGGCGGCATGGGCTTCAGCCAGGAGGCGATCGTCGAGTACTGCGTGCGCCGCACGCGCGGCTGGATGATCGCCGGCGGCTCGATCGAGATGCTCAAGAACCGCCTGGCCGAGTCGATCTTCGACCGCCGCTTCGACCAGCGAAAGGGCTGACATGGGCGCGAGGACGCGGCTGGCGGGCGCGGCGCTGGGCGAGCGGCTGCTGCGGCCGCGCAGCGTGGCGCTCGTGGGCGTCTCCGACGACCCGGCGAAGACGGCCGCGCGGCCCCTCGCCTACCTTCGGCAGGGCGGGTTCGCCGGTGCGATCTACCCCGTGAACCCGCGCCGCGCGACGGTGCAGGGCGAGAAGGCCTGGCCGTCGGTCGCGGAACTGCCCGAGGTGCCGGACCACGCGTACATCGTGGCGCCCACGGAGGCCGCGCTGGAGGCGGTCGAGCAGTGCGGGCGCGCGGGCGTGCCCGTGGTCACGGTGCTCGCGGCCGGCTTCAGCGAGGCCGGCGCCGCGGGCGAGGCGCGCGAGGCGCGGCTTCGCGAAATCGTCGCGGCCACGGGCGTGCGCGTGGTGGGGCCCTCGAGCCTGGGCGTGGTCAACGTGCACGCGCGGCTGCTCCTCACCGCCAACGCCGCCTTCGCGGAGCCGGACCTGCCCGCGGGGTCCACGTTCGTCGCCTCCCACAGCGGCAGCATGATCGGCGCGCTCGTCTCGCGCGGCAAGGCGCGAGGCATGGGGTTCGCCGGGCTCGTCTCCGTGGGCAACGAGGTGGACCTGTCGATCGGCGAGATCTGCGCGGCCACCCTCGACGACCCGGCCGTCGGCGGCTACCTGCTCTTCCTCGAGACGATGCGCCACGCGCCGAGGCTGCGCGAGTTCGCTCTCGCGGCCGCCGCGCGCGGCAAGCCCGTCATCGCCTACAAGCTGGGACGCTCCGCCGCGGCCGCCGAGCTCGCGGTGTCGCACACGGGGGCGCTCGCGGGCGAGGACGACGTCGCCGCGGCCTTCCTGCGCGACTGCGGCATCGCGCGCGTGGAGACGATCGACGCCCTCGTCGAGGGGCTGCCCCTGGTGGCCCGGCTGCCGCTCGCGCGGCGTGGCCACGCGCCGCGCGTGGGCGTGGTCACCACCACGGGCGGGGGGGCCGCCATGGTCGTGGACCAGCTCGGCGTGCGCGGCATCGCCGTGGAGGGCCCCTCGGCCGAGACCCTCGCGAGGCTCGCCCAGGCGAAGGTCGAGGTGGCGCCGGGGCGGATCGTGGACCTCACGCTCGCCGGCACGCGCTACGAGGTGATGAAGGGCGCGCTGGACGTGCTGCTCACCGCGCCCGAGTTCGACCTCGTGGTGGCCGTGGCCGGCTCCTCGGCCCGCTACCAGCCGCAGCTCGCGGTGCGGCCCGTGATCGACAGCGCCGGCGGCGGCAAGCCGCTCGCGGCCTTCGTGGTGCCCGACGCGCCGCAGGCGCTCGCGATGCTGGCCGGGGCGGGCGTGCCCGGCTTCCGGACGCCGGAGTCCTGCGCCGACGCGATCGCGGCCGCCTTCTCGCGGCACTCGCCCCGCGCGGTCGTTGCCGCGAGGACGGAGGCGGCCGCGGGTGCGGGCAGGCTCCTCGACGAGATGGAGGCCTATGCGTTGCTCGCCCGCGTGGACATCCCCCACGCCGCCGCGCGGGCCTTCCCCGTGGACGCGGTCGATCCGCACGGGCTCGCGTTCCCCGTGGCCGTGAAGGTCCTGTCGGCCGACATCCCGCACAAGACCGACGCCGGCGGCGTGGTGCTGGGCGTGGCGGACGCGGCGGGCCTCGCCGAGGCCGTGGCGCGCATCCGGCGCGAGGTGCCGGCGCGCCTGCACGGCGCGCGCGCCGAGCGCATCCTGGTGCAGTCCATGGCCCGCGGGATCGGCGAGGTGCTCGTGGGCTACCGGCACGACGCCCAGGTCGGCCCGATCGTGATGCTCGCCGCCGGAGGCGTGCTCACCGAGATCTACCGCGACCGCAGCCTGCGCCTCGCGCCGGTGGACCTGGAGACCGCGCGGGAGATGATCGCGGAGGTGAAGGCCCTGCGCGCCCTCGCGGGCTTCCGGGGGCGCGAGGCCGGCGACCTCGAGGCGCTCGCGCACGCCGTCGTCGGGCTGTCGCAGCTCGCCCTGGTGGGCCACCCGGCCGTGGCCGAGGCCGAGGTGAATCCCCTGCTCGTGCGCGAGGCGGGGCAGGGCGTCGTCGCCGTGGACGCGCTGGTGCGGGTGCGATGAGCGCAGCGCCGGTGCGCGTCGAGCGCGAGGGCGACGTCGCCGTCGTCGTGATCGACAACCCGCCGGTGAACGCGGGCTCGGCGGCGGTTCGCGCGGGGCTCCTCGCGGCCGTCGCGCAGGTCACGGCCGATCCGGCGGCCGCGGCCGCCGTGATCATCGGCGCCGGCGGCACCTTCGTCGCGGGCTCCGACATCCGGGAATTCGGCCAACCCCTGGCGCACCCGGAGCTTCCGGCGGTGCTCGCCGCGATCGCGGCCTCGCCCAGGCCCTTCGTCGCCGCGCTGCACGGGGCGGCCCTCGGCGGCGGCTTCGAGCTGGCGCTGGGCTGCGACGCCCGCGTCGCGGCCCCGGGCACGGTGGTGGGACTGCCGGAGGTCACGCTCGGGATGATCCCCGGCGCCGGCGGCACGCAGCACCTGCCGCGCCTCACGGGCGTCGCGAAGGCGATCGAGCTGGTGTGCAGCGGCCGCCGGGTGCCGGCCGCGGAGGCGCTCCGCCTCGGCCTCGTGGACGCCGTGATCGAGGGCGACCTTCGCGCCGGCGCGATCGCCCATGCGCGCGGGCTCGGCGGCCGCAAGCGGCCGCTCTCGACCGTGCCAGTGCCCGCCGATTCGCCCGAGGCCGTCGCGGCGGCGGAGCGGGCGGCGCTCAAGGCCGGCAAGGGCCGCCCGCCGGTGGCCGCGGCCATCGCGGCGATCCGCGAATCGGCGACCCTTCCCTACGCCCAGGCGCTCGCGAACGAGCGCCGCGTCTTCCAGGAACTGCGGGCGTCCCCGGAGGCGGCGGCGCTTCGCCACCTCTTCTTCGCCGAGCGCGAGGCGGCCAGGGTGCCGGGGATCGAAGGGGCAGTGGCGCGGGCGGTGGCGAAGGTGGGCGTGGTCGGGGCCGGCACCATGGGCGCCGGCATCGCGATGTGCTTCGCCGACGCGGGCCTTCCCGTGACCCTGCTCGACCAGGACGAGGCGGCCGTGGCCCGGGGCCTCGAGCGCATCCGCAAGGCCTACGACGGTTCCGTGGCCGCCGGCCGCCTCGACGCGGCGGAACGGGAGCGCCGGCTCGCGCGCGTCACGGGCGCGGTGGACCTCGCCACGCTGGCCGACGCCGACCTCGTCGTCGAGGCGATCTTCGAGGACCTGGCGGCGAAGGAGGCGATGTTCCGCCGCCTCGACGCGGTGGCGAAGCCCGGCGCGCTGCTCGCGACCAACACCTCCTACCTCGACGTCGACCGGATCGCCGCGGCCACCGCCCGGGCGCAGGACGTGCTCGGCCTGCACTTCTTCAGCCCGGCGCACGTGATGCGGCTGCTGGAGGTCGTGCGCGCGGCGAGGACGGCGCCCGACGCGCTCGCCACCGCGCTCGCCGTCGGCCGCAGGCTGCGCAAGCTCTGCGTGGTGGCGAAGGTGAGCGAGGGATTCATCGGGAACCGGCTCTTCGCCGCCTATCGCCGCCAGTGCGAGTTCATGCTGGAGGAGGGCGCGCTGCCCGAGGAGGTCGATGCCGCGCTCGAGGCGTTCGGCTTCGCCATGGGGCCCTTCGCCGTGGCCGACCTGGCCGGGCTCGACATCGCCTGGCGCATGCGCCAGCGCCTCGCGGCCACCCGCGACCCGCGCGAGCGCTACTGCCCCCTCGCCGACCGCCTGTGCGAGCAGGGCCGGCTGGGACGCAAGACCGGGGCGGGGTGGTACCGCTACGCGCCCGAGGCGAAGCGGGGCGAGCCCGACCCGGCAGTGCGCGCCCTCGTCGAATCCGTCTCGGAGGCCGCCGGCATCGCGCGCCGCCGGCTCGAGCCCGGGGAGATCCGCTGGCGCTCGCTCGCCACGCTCGTGAACGAGGCGGCCCTGCTGCTGGCCGAGGGCGTGGCGCAGCGGGCCTCCGACGTCGACCTCGTCCTCGTGAACGGCTACGGCTTCCCGAAGCACGAGGGCGGCCCGCTCTTCTGGGCGAGCCGGCAGGACCGCGCGCGCCTGCACGCCGAGATCGGGCGCCTCGCGGCCGCCACCGGACCCGGATTCCGCCGCGGCGACGTCGATGCCGTCCTTCCGGCGCCGCCTGGGCCCGGGCCGTGATCCGCACGCGGCGCCGCCGTGCCCCGCCCGGCCCGCGGCCGGTAGAATCCGCTTTCCCGGAGCCCAGGCAGGCGGAAATGATTCGGCTGGACATTCCCTCGCTCGAGATCTTCGTGGCCGCCGTCGACGAGAAGAGCCTGTCGCGGGCGGCCGAGCGCGAGAACGTGGTGACCTCCGCGGCGAGCAAGCGCGTGGCGGAGCTCGAGCGGCAGGTGGGCACCGTGCTGCTGCGCCGGCACGGCCGCGGCGTCGAGCCCACGCCCGCGGGCGCCGTGCTCTACCAGCGCGCCAAGGCGATCCTGAGGAGCCTGAAGCTCGCCGAGGACGCGGTGGCCGCCTTCTCCCCGCAGGGAGCGCCCCGGATCCGCCTGGCCGCCAACCGCTCGACCACGGTGCAGTTCCTGCCCGCCGAGATCGCGGGCTTCCTCCGGCGCCACCCGGGCACGCACATCGACCTCCTCGAGCGGGTGAGCGGCGACATCCCGCGCCTGGTGATCGAGGGGGAGGCCGACATCGGCATCTACCACGCGACCTCGGCCTCGCCCGGCGTGGCCTCCTGGCCGTACCACACGGACCGCGTCGGGCTCATCGTCCCGCGCGGCCATCCCCTGGAGGAGCGCGGCGAGGTGTTCCTCGAGGAAGCGATCGACTACGAGTTCATCGGCTACTTCCCGCGCTACTCCTACGAGGCCTTCCTCGACCTGGCGCAGCGCAGCCTCTCGCGTCCGCTCGCGGTGCGGCTGCAGGTGACCGATTTCGAGGCGCGCTGCCGCATGGTGGCGGAGGGCCTGGGCATCGCGATGATGCCGCGCAGCATCGGCCTCGCGAACCTCAAGGCGCTGGGCCTCGCGCAGGTGGCGCTCCGGGACGACTGGGCGACGCGCCAGTTCTTCCTGTGCGTGCGCGACGAGGCGAGCCTCGCGCCGGCGGCCGCGGCGCTCCTGCGCCACCTCGCCGCGGCAGGAAAGGAACGCGGGCCGCGGCCGGCGAAACGACGATGACGGAAGAAATCCCATGACCCAGAGACGCATTCCCGCCGTCTACCTGCGCGGCGGCACCAGCAAGGGCGTGTTCTTCCACGGGCGCGACCTGCCGGCCGACCCCGCCGAGCGCGAGCGCGTGCTGCTGCGCGTGACGGGCAGCCCCGATCCCTACGGCAAGCAGATCGACGGCATGGGCGCGGCCACCTCCAGCACCAGCAAGGTGGTGATCATCACGCCCTCGGCGCGGCCGGACTGCGACGTGGACTACCTCTTCGGGCAGGTGGCCATCGACCGCGCGGCCATCGACTGGTCGGGCAACTGCGGCAACCTCACGACGGCCGTCGGCCCGTTCGCCGTCTCCGAGGGCCTCGTCGAGGCGCCTCGCGACGGCACGGCGGTCGTGCGCATCTGGCAGGCCAACCTCGGCGCGCGCATCGTGGCCCACGTCCCGGTGAAGGACGGGCAGGTGGTGGAGGAGGGCGACTTCGAGCTGGACGGCGTGACCTTCCCCGCCGCCGAGATCCGCCTGGAGTTCCTCGACCCGGGCGGCGGCGACGAGGGCGGCGAGGGCGGGGCCATGTTCCCCACCGGGCGCGTCGTGGACACGCTGGAGGTCTCCGGCGTGGGTCGCGTGCAGGCCACGCTCATCAACGCCGGCAACCCGCACGTCTTCGTGGAGGCGGCCGCGCTGGGCCTGAAGGGCGCCGAGATGCAGGACGAGGTGAACGGCGACGCGGCGCTCCTCGCGCGCTGCGAGGCGGTGCGCGCGCAGGGCGCGGTGGCCATGGGGCTCGCCGCGAGCGCGGAGGAGGCCACGAGGAGCCGCCCCGCCACGCCCAAGATCGCCTTCGTGTCGCCGCCGCGGTCCTACCGCGCCGCGAGCGGCAAGGAGGTCCCGGCCGACGGGATCGCGCTCACCGCGCGCATCGTCTCCATGGGCAAGCTCCACCACGCCATGACGGGCACGGGTGCGGTGGCCATCGCCGCGGCCGCCGCGGTGCCGGGCACCGTCGTGCAGCGGGCGCTGCGCCCCGGGACCGACCCGGCGCTCGTGCGCTTCGGCCACGCCTCCGGCACGCTCGCGGTCGGGGCCGAGGCGACGCAGGAGGGCGGGGCGTGGAAGGTCTCGCGGGTGGTGCTGAGCCGCAGCGCCCGCCGCCTCATGGAGGGCTGGGTGCGCGTGCCCTCGCCGCAGATCGCGCCCACCGGGGTGCTGCGCGTGGGGATCAACCTCGGCAATCCGGTCATCGCGCAGAAGGGCGAGGACGGAGGCGAGCCGAAGGGCGTGGGCGCGGCGCTGGGCCGGGAGCTCGCGCGGCGGCTGGGCCTGCCGGTGAAGTTCCTGACCTACGAGACCGCGGGCAAGCTGGCCGACGCCGTGAAGGAGGGCGCCTGGGACGTGGCCTTCCTCGCCGTGGATCCCGCGCGCGCCACCGACATCGACTTCACCGCGCCCTACGTGCACATCGAGGGCACCTACCTCGTGCGCGACGACTCGCCGCTGCGCGGCGCGGCCGACCTCGACCGCGAGGGCATCCGCATCGCGGTGGGGAACAAGACCGCCTACGACCTCTACCTCACCCGCGAGATCCGGCGGGCCACCCTGGAGCGCGGGCCCTCGTCGATCGCGGCCCTCGAGCTCTTCGCCACGCAGGGCCTCGAGGCGGCCGCGGGCGTGCGCCAGCCGCTGGAGAAGTACGCGGCCTCGCATCCGGGCCTGCGGGTGCTCCCCGACGGCTTCATGACCATCCGCCAGGCCTCGGGCGTGCCCAGGGGCCGGCCGGAAGCCGCGGCGTACCTCGCGGCCTTCATCGAGGAGGCCAAGCGCAGCGGCTTCGTCGCGAAGGCGCTCGCCGACAGCGGGCAGGGCGACGTGACCATCGCTCCCGCCGCCCCGTAGGCGCCACCGCGAGAAAGCCATGAGCGCACCCGATTCCGTTCCCGCCCGCCTGCGCGGCATCCTCTCCCTGGACGACTTCGAGGAAGCCGCCCGCCGTCACCTGCCGCGCCCCGTCTTCGCCTACGTGAGCGGCGGCGTGGAGGACAACGTCTCGCGCGAGGACAACCGCGCCGTCTTCCGCGAGTGGGCCCTGGTCCCGCGGGTGCTGCGCGGCGTCGCGCGCCGCACCACGGCCACGACCCTCTTCGGCCACGAGTACGCCGCGCCCTTCGGCATCGCGCCCATCGGCATCGCGGCGCTCTACGCCTACCGCGGCGACCTGGTGCTCGCGAAGGCCGCGCGCGAGGCCAACATCCCCTTCGCGATGAGCGGCTCCTCCCTCATCCGCCTCGAGGACGTCGCGCAGGCGGCGCCCGACTCGTGGTTCCAGGCCTACCTCACGGGCGACGAGGCGCGCTTCGTGCCGCTCGTCGAGCGCATCGCCGCCGCAGGGTACGGGACGCTCGTCGTGACGGTGGACGTGCCCATGGCCGGCAACCGCGAGAACAACGTGCGGGCGGGCTTCTCGACGCCGCTGCGGCCGACGCTGCGCCTGGCCTGGGACGGGATGGTGCGGCCGCGCTGGACCGTGGGGACGTTCCTGCGCACGATCGTGCAGCACGGCATGCCGCACTTCGAGAACAACTTCGCCACGCGCGGGGCGCCCATCCTCTCGCCCGACGTGCTGCGCGACTATTCCGACCGCGGCGACCTCGACTGGGACCACTTCTCGAGGATCCGCGCGATGTGGAAGGGCCGCGTGATCGTGAAAGGCGTCCTGGACGCCGAGGACGCGCGCATCGCCGTGGACCGCGGCGCCGACGGGATCATCGTCTCCAACCACGGGGGCCGTCAGCTCGACGGCGCCATCTCGCCGCTGCGCGTGCTGCCGGAGATCGTGGCGGCGTGTCCCGCGGTTCCCGTGATGTTCGACAGCGGCGTGCGGCGCGGCACCGACGTCCTGAAGGCGCTGGCCCTGGGCGCGAAGTTCGTCTTCCTCGGCCGCTCCTTCGGCTACGCGGCGAGCGTGGGCGGGGAGGCGGGCGTGCGCCACGCCATCGACATCCTGCGCGTCGAGCTGCTGCGCGACATGGCGATGATGGGCATCAACCGGCTGGACGAGCTCTCGCCCGGGCACCTGCGGCGGATGCGCCCGTAGCGCCGGGCGCCGCGCGCGGCCCTCACGGGTAGAGCCGGCGATCGCGCTCCAGTTTCTCGAGTTCCCGCTCGGCCAGCACGGCCCTGCGCTCCAGTTCCTCCAGCCGTGCCGCGTACGCGGGCTTGGGGAACCGCCGCACCCCGACCGGATTGCGGTCGGGATTGACGTAGACCCAATCCTCCGCCGTCGAGTTGTCGCGCGCGTCCTCGTACGCCTTGCGCGCGTCGCGGGCCTTGCGTCGCGCCGCCTCGAGCGCGTTCTCGTAGTCCGCGGGCCGCCGCCGGACGTCCCTCCCCGTGGCCGTCTCGCTCCGACCCGCGCTCTCGCCGCTGCCGTCCGTCCCCGGGGACGGCTGCCCCGCATCGATCAGCATGGGCACGACGCGGCCTTCGAAACCCCGGGGGACGGAGTCGGAGTAGGTGACCTTTCCGTGCCGATCGACGAGCTTGTAGAGCGACTGCGCGACGGCGATGGGGCACCCCAGCGCCAGGGCGAGGAGCGCCCCTCCCGTCGCGAATCGGACCGCTTCCATGCCTTCGTCTCCGTGAAACTTCGCGCGCCCGCGGCGCGCGGACTCGGCAGGGCGGGAGCCGTGCCTGCGACGACTCTATACCATCGGCCCGCGGCCGGGTGATGGCCGGATCATGCGCCGCCCCGGGCGGCCAGCGACTCGAGCGTGGCGACGAGCGCGTCATCGAGGGCGATGCCGTCGCGCCGGTGGCGGTCGAGGCGGTCGAGCTCCTTCTCGCCGGGCAGCAGGACAGGCGCGGCGGGATCGGCCGGCGGCGTGTCGTGGAGAATCGCCGCGAAGTCGCGCATGCGGCCGGCGAGCCATTCGGGCGGGCCCAGCGGGCCCGCGTCGATGACGAAGAAGAAATGGCCGAGCTCCGACGGCGCCTCGGGGTTCTCGGACCACGACTTGACGTGCGAGAGGTAGGAGGCGCCCGAGAGCAGCCCCGCGAAGAGGTCCACGATGAGGGCGAGCCCGTAGCCCTTGTGCCCGCCGATCGGCAGCAGGAAGCCGTCGAGGGCGGCCTTCGCATCCGTGGTCGGCTTTCCGTCCTTGTCGGTGGCCCAGGTGGGCGGGATGGCCTCTCCGCGCCGGGCGGCGTTGCGGATCTTGGCGCGCGCCACCACCGAGAGCGCCATGTCGAGGATGACGGGCCGCCCGCCCGGGTTCGGCACGCAGAAGCCGACGGGGCTGTTGCCGAGCCGCGCGTCGCGCCCGCCCCACGGAGCGATGGTGGTCGACGCATTGCTGCCGATGACGCTCGCGAACCCCGCCTCCGCGGCGATGAGGGAGTAGGGGGCCACGGGGCCGAAGTGGTTGCTGGCCCGGGCGAAGGCGATGCCCACGCCGGTTTCGCGCGCGAGCCCCATCGCGGCTTCCAGCGAACGCATGCCCACGAGGGGCCCCACGCCGTTGTCGCCGTCCACCTTGGCGATGGCCGGCGCCACCTTTTCGACGCGGATCGCGGGCCGGGCCTTGATGCCGCCGAGGTCGATGCGCTCGCCGTAGGACTCGATGCGCCCCACGCCGTGCGTGGAGAGCCCCATGAGCTCCCCCAGCACGAGAATGCGGGCCGCGTCGGCCGCGCCTCGCGGCTCCAGCCCCAGGCCGACGAGGGCGCGGGTGGCGAGATCCGCGAGGGCAGCCTCGGTGAAGGCCCGGGTCACTCCGCCTTGATGCCGGCCGTCTTCACGACCTTGCCCCAGGTGTCGTACTCGCGCTTGATGTACGCGGCGAGCTCCTCGCGCGTGCCGGGGGCGGGCTCGAGGAAGTGCTTGGCGAGCTGCTCCTTCACGGAGGGGTCGTTCAGCGCCTTCACGAGCTCCCTGTTCCAGCGGTCCAGGATCGCGGGCGGAACTTTCGAGGACGTCACGAAGGCGTACCAGTTCTCGGCCTCGAAGCCGGGATAGCCGGACTCGGCGATGGTGGGCACGTTGGGCAGGAACGAGGAGCGCTTGAGGCTCGTCACCGCCAGGGCCTTGAGCTTGCCGGCCTCGATGTGCGGCCCGGCGGTGGAGGGCGTCGAGTAGTACGCGCCGACGCGCCCGCCCAGCAGGTCCGTCATGGCCGGGCCGCCGCCCTTGTAGGGGATGTGGACGATCTGGACGCCCGCCCGCTGGTTGAGGAGCTCGCCCGCCAGGTGCGAGGCGCTGCCCACGCCGGTGGAGGCGAAGTCGAGCCCGCCGGGCTTGGCCTTCGCGAGCGCGAGGTACTCCGGGAAGGTCTTCGCGGGAACGCCCTGGTGCACGACGAGCACGTTGGGGAAGGTGACCGCCATCGTGAGCGGCGCGAGGTCCTTGAACGGGTCGTAGGGCAGCTTCATGAGGTGCGGCGCCACCGCAAGCGGCCCCACCGAGCCCAGCAGGATCGTGTAGCCGTCCGGCGGGGCGATCGCCACCGCCTGGTGCGCGATGTTGCCCCCGGCGCCGGCCTTGTTCTCCACGACCACCGTCTGGCCGAGGTTCTCGGAGAGCTTCTTCGCGATGATCCGGGCGGCGGTGTCCGTCGCGCCGCCCGGGGCGAAGCCCACCAGCAGGGTCACGGTGCGCGACGGGAAGTCGGATTGCGCCAGGGCGGCGCCGGCGAACGCCAGCGCGGCGAAGGCCGCGAGCAGTCTCTTCATGGGGTCTCCTCGGACGTGTTGTCGGTGCGACGAAAGCAGTATACGATTGTATACAAAGAACGGCCCAAGTCAATCCGAGCCCGCCCATGAGCGCCCCGTCCCGCAAGCGCCCCGCCCGCCCGGCCGCCCGCAAGGCGAGGCCCGGGTCGTCCCGCGCCTCCCGCGGCGATGCCGCCTACGAGGCCCTCTTCGGCGCCATCGAGAAGGGGACCCTCAAGCCTGGCGCGCGGCTGCGCGAGATCGAGCTCTCGGAGTGGATCGGCGCGAGCCGCACGCCCATCCGCGAGGCCCTGGGCCGCCTGGAGGCCGAGGGGCTCGTCACGCGCGATCCCTCGCGGGGGATGGTCGTGGCCGAGCTGGACCATGGCCTGGTGGCGGAGCTCTACCTGATGCGCGAGGTCCTCGAGGGCACGGCCGCGGGGCTGGCCGCGCGGCACGCCTCCGACGCCGAGATCGACGCGCTGCGCGAGCTGGCCGCGCGCGACCGCGAGGGGGGGAGCGACCCGGTGCGGCTCGCGCGCCTGAACCGCCACTTCCACGAGTCGATGTTCCGCTGCGCCCACAACCGTTTCCTCATGCGCGCCGTGCACTCGCTGCGCCAGTCGATGGTGCTGCTGGGGCAGACCACGCTGGCCGTGCGGGGCAGGCCGGGAACGGCGCGCAAGGAGCACGAGGCCATCGTGGAGGCCATCGCGCGCCACGACGCCGAGGCCGCCGCCAACGCCGCGCGCGCCCACATCCGGGCCGCCTACCGGGCGCGCCTGGGCATCATGCTGGAGGCCTGAGTGGCCGGCGGACCCGCGCGCCCCTGGGACGTGCTCGTGATCGGCGGCGGGAACGCGGCCCTGTGCGCGGCCATCACCGCGCGGGAGGCGGGCGCCACGGTGCTCATGCTCGAGGCGGCGACCGTGCCCATGCGCGGCGGCAACAGCCGCCACACGCGCAACATGCGCACCATGCACGAGGGGCCGCTCGCGCCCCTCACCGACGCCTATCCCGAGGAGGAGTACTGGCAGGACCTGCTCAAGGTGACGGGGGGGCTCACCGACGAGCGCCTCGCGCGCCTCGCCATCCGCAGCACCGAGAAGCACGTGCCCTGGATGCTCGCGCACGGCGTGCGCTTCCAGCCGCCGCTGGGCGGCACGCTGCACCTGTCGCGCACCAACGCCTTCTTCCTGGGGGGCGGCAAGGCGCTCGTGAACGCCTATTACCGCTCGGCCGCGGCGCTGGGCGTGGAGATCGCCTACGAGACGCAGGTCGTGGACCTCGCGCTTCGCGACGGGCGCATCGAGTCGGTCACGGTGGAGCAGGGCGGCCGGCGGCGCGAGATCCGCGCGAAGGCGGTCGTGGTCGCCTCCGGCGGGTTCGAGTCCAACCTCGAGTGGCTGCGCGAGGCCTGGGGGCCGCCCGCGGACAACTTCATCGTCCGCGGCACGCCGTACAACATGGGCGCGGTCCTGAAGCTCCTGCTGGCGCAGGGGGCGAGGCAGGTGAGCGACGCCACGCAGGGGCACTGCGTGGCCATCGACGCGCGAAGCCCCCGCTACGACGGCGGCATCGTCACGCGGGTGGACGCGGTCTCGCTCGGAATCGTGGTCAACCGGGAGGCGAGGCGCTTCTACGACGAGGGCGAGGACTTCTGGCCCAAGCGCTACGCGATCTGGGGGCGCCTGGTGGCCGGGCAGCCGGACCAGATCGGCTATTCGATCATCGACGCGAAATCCATGGGCAAGTTCATGCCGCCCGTCTTCCCGCCCGAGAAGGCGAACACCCTCCGCGAGCTCGCGGGCAAGCTCGGCCTGGACCCGGACGCGCTCGAGAAGACCGTCGCCGAGTTCAACGCGGCGGTGCGCCCCGGCACCTTCGACCACACCGTCCAGGACGATTGCCGCACCGAGGGGATCAGCCCCGCCAAGACGCACTGGGCGCGCGCCATCGACACGCCGCCCTTCTACGCCTACGCGCTTCGGCCCGGCATCACCTTCACCTACCTGGGCGTGGCGGTGGACGAGCGCTCGCGCATGCAGCTCGCCGACGGCCGGCCTGCGGGCAACGTCTGGGCCGCGGGGGAGATCATGGCCGGCAACATCCTCGGCAAGGGCTACCTCGCCGGCATCGGCATGG
>CAZNWZ010000010.1:0-30595 GCA_964576455.1 uncultured Lysobacter sp. | reverse complement strand
TTGGGCTCGATGGTGCAGAAGGGGTAGTTCTCGGCCGCGATGCCGGCCTTGGTCAGGGCGTTGAAGAGGGTGGACTTGCCGACGTTGGGCAGGCCCACGATGCCGCATTGCAGGGTCATTGCTTGTCCTTCTTGGGAGCCGGCTTCCCGGTCTCGACAGGTATTTCGATCTCGGGCTTCGGAATCGTGTGCAGCCACGTCGTGGCGTCGGTCATGCGGCCGGTGGCGATGCGCGCGAGCAATCCCAGGCTGCGGTCGAAGGCCGGATCGATCGCCTCCTGCTCCTCGCGCCGCGCCTCGTGCAGCACGTAGTCGGCCACGATGTCCTTGTGGCCCGGGTGCCCGATGCCGATGCGAAGCCGCCAGAAGTCGCGCGTGCCCAGCACCTCGTCGATGTCGCGCAGGCCGTTGTGGCCGCCGGTGCCGCCGCCGAACTTGAGCTTCACCGTTCCCGGGGGCAGGTCAAGCTCGTCGTGCACCACGAGCATCTGCGGGGCCTCGATGCGGTGGAAGCGCAGGAAGGCGCCGACGCTGCGGCCGCTTTCGTTCATGTACGTGGCGGGCTTGAGGAGCCAGAAGTCGCGGCCGCCCTCGGTCACGCGCGCCACCCACCCGGAAAACTTCGTTTCCTTCGCCCAGCGCGCGCCGCGCTCGTTCGCGATGGCGTCCACCCACCAGAAGCCGGCGTTGTGGCGCGTGCGCTCGTACTCCCTGCCGGGATTGCCGAGGCCGACGATGAGGCGGATGGGTTCGCTCATGGCTGGAGCCGGGGTCCCCAAACGAAAGCGCCCGCCGGCGGCGGGCGCATCCGTGAGGCTCGCTCGAGGCGCCCCGGGCGGTCGTTACTTCTTCTCCTTCTTCTCTTCCTTGCCGCCCTTGCCCGCTTCCTTGCCGGCGGGCTCCTCCTCCTTCGCCTTCTGGGCCGTGGTCGGCACCTCGGCCGCCGACGGCGCGGTCGCGGCTGCCGCCGCCTCCGCCGCCTCTTCCTCGGCCGTCATCGCGCGCGTGATCACGACCGTGGCCACGGTGATGTCGTCGCCCTTGCCGAGCGCCACGGACTCCACGCCCGGGGGCAGCTTCAGGTGCGAGACGTGGATCGAGTGGCCGGCGTGCAGGTCCTTCAGGTCCACCTCGATGAACTCCGGCAGGTCCTTCGGCAGGCACGAGATGTCGAGCTCGTTGCGCACGTGCTGCACCTGGCCGCCGGCGAGCTTCACGCCGGGGGCGATGTCGCCGTTCAGGAAGTGCAGCGGCACCTTCACGTGGATCTTGCGGTCCGCCGCCACGCGCTGGAAGTCGGCGTGCAGGATCTGCTCCTTGAAGGGGTGCATCTGGTAGTCGCGCAGCAGCACCTGCGCCTTCTCGCTCCCGATGTGCATGTCGAGGATCGAGGCGTGGAACGCCTCCATCTTGAGCTTGAAGAACAGGTCCTTGTGGTCGAGCTGGATGGGCTGCGCGTCCTTGCCGGCGCCGTAGAGGATGCCGGGCACCTTGGACTCGCGGCGCAGGCGGCGGCTCGCACCCGTTCCCTGCAGGCTTCGCGGTTCGGCTTTGATTTCGATCTTCATGTTCACTCCAGTGTTGGCGGGAACCCGCGACCAGGCTTCCCGCCCTTCGAGGGGGAAACGGCCCCCTCACCCCGTTGCCTTCGCCCCCGTCGCCGGGCGCGCAGGCGGATTCGTCACTCCACGAAGAGGGAGCTCACCGAGCTCTCCTCGCAGATCCTTCGCATGGTCTCGGCCAGCAGCTCCGAGACGCTGATCTGGCGGATCTTCTTGCAGGCCTCCGCCTCGGGCCTGAGCGGGATGGTGTCGGTCACCACCAGCTCGTCGATCACGGAGGCGTCGATGCGGCTCACCGCCGGCCCCGAGAGCACCGGGTGCGTGCAGTACGCCACCACGCGCTCGGCACCGTGCTCCTTCAGCGCCCTCGCGGCCTCGCAGAGGGTGTTGGCCGTGTCGACCATGTCGTCCATGATCACGCAGGTCCGCCCGTCCACGTCGCCGATGATGTTCATCACCGTCGCGACGTTCGGGCGCGGCCGGCGCTTGTCGATGATCGCCAGGTCGCTCTCCAGGCGCTTGGCGATCGCGCGCGCCCGCACCACCCCGCCCACGTCCGGCGAGACCACCACCAGGTTCCGGTACCCGTGCTTCCACAGGTCGCCGAGCAGGATCGGCGTCGCGTAGACGTTGTCCACGGGGATGTCGAAGAACCCCTGGATCTGGTCCGCGTGCAGGTCCATCGTGAGCACGCGGTTCACGCCCACCGAGGTGAGCATGTTCGCCACCACCTTCGCCGAGATCGCCACCCGGGCGCTCCTGGGACGCCGGTCCTGGCGCGCGTAGCCGAAGTACGGCATCGCCGCCGTGATCCTCGCCGCGCTCGAGCGCCGGAGCGCGTCCACCATGATGAGCAGCTCCATCAGGTGGTCGTTGGTCGGCGCGCACGTGGACTGCAGCACGAACACGTCCTTGCCGCGCACGTTCTCGAGCAGCTCGACCATGATCTCGCCGTCGCTGAACTTCGAGACGCTCGCCTTGCCCAGCTGCACGTTCAGGTGGCGCGCCACCTTCTGCGCGAGCTTCGGGTTGGCGTTGCCCGTCATCACCATCAGGTTGTCGAATGGCATCGCCCCGACTCTCGCGTCGATCCGCGCCGCCGCTGCCGCCGGCGCTTCGGAAAAAGGTGGCAGGGGAGGAAGGATTCGAACCCTCGAATGCCGGAATCAAAATCCGGTGCCTTAACCAACTTGGCGACTCCCCTGGCGCCCGCGCCCGGGATCGCTCCCGGCCGCGGGTACTGCGGTCACAGCCCGCGCAGGGGGTGCTCCTCGAGGCCCCGCGCGACGAAACCCTTCATCGGCCCCGGCAGCTGCGCCAGCACCCGCTCGGCCGACGCCCGGTCCTCGAACCGGGCGAAGACGCACGCGCCGGACCCCGTGAGCCTCCCGCCGCCGTGGCCGGCGAGCCACTCGAGGTGCTCGCGGACCGCGGGGTACCGGGAGGCCACCACCGCTTCCAGGTCGTTCCGGAAGCGAGGGGGCCGGCACTGCGCCGAAAAGTCTTCCATTTTAAGGGCTTCCGTATCCCGGGTCAATTCGGGAGCGGCGAAGATCTCCCCCGTCGGCACCGCCACGGGGGGCACCAGGACCAGGTACCAGGCGGGGGGAAGCGGCAGGGGGGTGAGGCGCTCGCCCACTCCCTCCACCCAGGCGTTGCGCCCGAAGACGAAGAAGGGCACGTCGGCCCCGAGCCGGGCGCCCAGCGCCTGCAGCCGCTCGCGCGAAAGCCCGGTGGACCAAAGGCGGTTGAGCGCCAGCAGCGTGGTGGCCGCGTCCGAGCTGCCGCCGCCCACGCCGCCGCCCATCGGCAGGCGCTTTTCCACCTCGATGTCCGCACCGAGCGGGGTCCCCGTCTCGGCCTTGAGCAGGCTCGCGGCCCGGACCACGAGATCGGCCTCCGCGGGGACGCCCGCCAGCTCGCTCACGCGCCGGATCCGCCCGTCGGCGCGCACCGCGAAGCGCAGGCGGTCGGCCGCGTCGATGAGGGCGAAGACGCTCTGCAGCAGGTGGTAGCCGTCCGGGCGCCGGCCCACCACGTGCAGGAAGAGGTTCAGCTTCGCCGGCGCGGGGTAGTCGGGGCCGTCGAGTCGCATCGGTCTGTCAGGGCCCGGGACGGTACTCGTCGACCACCAGCTTCAGGACGACCTCGCCCCGGGACGCCGTGACGCGCCGCGCGAGGTCCCGGTCGCCGATGCGCTGCCCCTCGTCGATCGACACGGCCCAGCCTTCCGGGCCCGGCGCCGGCCGCGCGTGCAGCCAGGCCACGAGGAGGCGGTCGTCCAGCGCGGCGCCCAGGAGGTTCTCCGTGAGCTCGGCGAAGCTCGCGGCGGCCATCGGCGGGGCGTCGGGGCGAAGGACCACGAGGCCGTCGGGCCGGCGCTCGATCCGGGCGACCTCCGTGCCGATGGGCGAGGCGAGCACCCACGTGTCGGCCCAGGGCCCGCGGCTCCAGCGGATGCGCAGGATCTCGCCATGGCCGGCCTGCGCGACGGACAGGCGCCCGCGCATCTCGAAGGCGGCGGGCAGTCCCTCCAGCGGGATCGCGGGCGGCACCGCGGCGCAGGCGGCCACGAGGAGAGCGGCCAGCAGGCTGGAGCGGGTCAAGGCTGGGCTCGGGAGGGACCGGCCGGTCAGGGCTTGAACTTCTGGATCACCGCGAGGAGGGTCTCGTGGTCGGGGTGGTCGTTGAGCGCCGTCTTCCACACCCGGTCCGCCTCGTCCCTGCGGCCCAGCTTCCAGAGCACCTCGCCCAGGTGCGCGGCGATCTCGGGATCGGGCCGCGTCCGGTAGGCCGCGCGCAGGTTCTTGAGCGCGTCGTCCAGCTGGCCCCGCCGGTACTGGACCCAGCCCAGGCTGTCGAGGATGAACGGGTCGTCGGGCGCGAGCTTCACCGCCTTGCCGATGAGCTCGTAGGCCTCGTCGAGGCGGTCCGTGCGGTCGGCCAGGGTGTAGCCCAGCGCGTTGTAGGCGTGCGCGTAGTCGGGCTTGAGCTCGATCACGCGGCGCAGGTCCGCCTCGAGCACGTCGAGGCGGTCCACGCGCTCGGCCGCCATCGCGCGGTCGTAGAGCAGCTCGAAGGACTCGGGGAAGCGCTCGACCGCCTGGCTGAGGACGTCGTAGGTGTCCTGCCACGCCTTCGCGTCGCGCAGCAGCTGCGCCTCGATCTGGACCATCTGGATGCGCTCTTCCTGCGTGCGCGGCTCGATGCCGTTCAGGTAGGCGCGGCCCTTGGCGAGGCCGTCGCGCTTGGCGATGAGCGAGGCGATGCGCATCTGGGCGCGCAGGCGGTCGCCGGCGTCCACCTTGTGGTACCAGTCGAGCGCCTCCTCGGGACGCTTGGCGAGCTCGGCGGCCTGGCCCAGGGCGAGGTACACCGCGCCGGGGTCGGGGTGGCCGAGTCCCAGGGCGCGCCGGAAGGCGCTCTCGGCCTCGGCGGGGTCCTCGAGCTGCAGCGAGAGCAGGCCGATCGCGTAGGGCACCTGCGGATCCGATCCCGACAGGCGCTCCACGGCCTTGAACTCGGCCCTCGCCTCGGCGTTTCGCCGCGCCCCGGCGTACTCGCGGGCGAGCTGCAGCCGCACTTCCCTCGCGTCCGGGTAGCGCTCGACGAACGAGCGGTAGAAAGCGATCGCCTCGTCCGGCGATTCCTTGCGCAGGACCTGGGCATGCAGGATCGCGCCCTGCGCCCAGCCCGGCTTCATCGCCAGCACGGCCGTCGATTCGGCCTTCGCCAGCTCCTGCTGCCCCGCCACCAGCGCCGCCACGCCCACGGCATAGCGCGCCTCCGCGAGCCGGGGATGGCCGGCCGCGAGGGAGCGCGTGGCCTCCAGCACCGCGGCCTTGTCGGGGAACCTGCCGAAGAAGTAGGCGAGCTGCGTGAAGAGCAGCGGCTTGTCGGCGCTCGCCTTCAGGAAGCCCGAGAGCGTCTCGCGCGCCTTTTCGAGGTCGCCGCGGTTGGCCAGGAGCGAGGCCACGAGGTCGCGCCCCAGGGTGGACTCGGGCTCGAGCTCCACCAGCAGCATCGCCATCTCGAGCGCCGGGTCCAGCGCCCGGGCGCGGATCGCGAGCTCGACGCCGCGGCGGGCGATCTGCGGGTCGCGCAGCTCGCGGGCGAGCCTCGCCATCGTGGCCACGGCCCGGTCCGTCTCCCCGCGCTGGGCGGCCACTTCGGCCGTGAGGAACTCCGAGATCAGCGCCTCCCGGCTGGCGGGCGCGCTACGGCCCTGCTGCGCCGCGGCCGGCGCCACGAAAGCCGCCGTGGCCAGCGCCACCGCCAGAATCGCCACTGCCTTGCCCATCGATCGCTTCTCCCGCCGCCGTGCCGCGCCTCTCGCGCCCGCCCATCATAGTGCTTTTCGGCGGCCCGTCCATCCGGCCACCCCGTGCGTTCGACCGCGCGGAGGGCCGGAGGTTTGCGCCCGTGCCCTATAATCGGTCGGCAAAGGCCCACCCTTCCCCATGCCGGAACTTCCCGAAGTCGAGACGACCCGCCTGGGTCTCGTCCCCCGTGTCGTGGGGCGGCGCATCCGCGACGTCGTCGTGCGCGAGGGGCGCCTTCGCTGGCCGGTGCCGCGCGACCTCGGCTCCCGGCTGCGCGGCGCACGCGTCCGGGAGATCAGCCGGCGGGGCAAGTACCTGCTCTTCGACGTGGGCGAGGGCCACGTGCTGGTCCACCTGGGCATGTCCGGCAGCCTCACCGTCGTTCCGGCCGGCCGGCCCGCGCGCCGCCACGACCACGTGGACCTCGCGCTCGACAGCGGCGAGGTCGTGCGCCTGAACGACCCGCGCCGCTTCGGGGCCGTGCTCTGGGTTCGCGAGCCGTCCCGGCACGCCCTGCTGGCGGGCCTGGGCGTGGAGCCCTTCGACGAGGCCTTCGGCGGCGAGTACCTGCACCGTCTCTCGCGCGGCCGCCGCGCGCCCGTGAAGGCCTTCGTCATGGACGCCCGCATCGTGACCGGCATCGGCAACATCTACGCCAACGAGTCGCTCTTCGCCGCGGGCATCCACCCCTCGCGGCCCGCGGGGCGCATCTCGCGCGAGCGCTACGCGCGGCTGGCCGAGGCGGCCCGCGCCACGCTCTCGCGCGCGCTCGCCGCCGGGGGCAGCACGCTTCGCGACTTCGTGGGCGCGGGCGGGGAGCCGGGGCACTTCCAGCTCGAGTACGCCGTCTACGGGCGCGAGGGCGCGCCCTGCCCGGCCTGCGGCGGGCCCGTGCGCGCCGCCCGCCACGGAGGGCGCGCCACGTTCTACTGCCCCGCGTGCCAGCGATGAGCCGGGTGACGACCATGGACCACCGTGCCTTCGAGCCCAGCCTCGCCGACCTGAAGGAGTGGCGCGAGGAGACGGCCGCCGCCCTCGCGGCGCTGCGCCGCTGGGCCCTCACCCACCGGCTGAGCGACGAGCAGTCCGCCGCGCGCCTGGCGCACCTGGAGCGGCGCCTGGCCGCCGACCGGCTGTCGATCGCCTTCGTCGCGGAGGTCTCGCGCGGCAAGAGCGAGCTCATCAACGCCCTCTTCTTCGCGGACCTGGGCGCGCGCCTCCTGCCCTCGCGCGAGGGGCGCACGACCATGTGCCCCACGGAGATCCTGCACGACCCCTCGCGGCCGCCCTCCATCCGCCTGCTGCCGATCGAGACGCGCGAGAGCCCGCGGGCCCTGCGCGAGTTCATCGCCGAGTCGGCCGGCTGGAAGGAGATCCCCCTCGACCCGGCGCGCCCCGAGGGGCTCTCCGACGCCTTCGACGTGCTCTCCGAGACGCAGAACGTCACCGCGGGCGAGGCGCTCAACCTCGGGCTGGGCGGCGAGGCCGGCGGGCGCATCGAGATCCCGCGCTGGCGCTACGCCATCGTGAACTTCCCGCACCCGCTGCTCGCGATGGGCCTCGCGATCCTCGACACCCCGGGCCTCGACGCCCTGCGCAACGAGCCCGAGCTCACGATGCACCGGCTGCAGGAGGCCGACGCCGTCGTCTTCATGCTCTCCGTGGAGGACGGCGCCACCGCCACCGACCTGGCCCTCTGGCACGAGCACGTGGAGCCGATCGAGGGGCTGGGCCACACGCGCTACGTGGTGCTCAACAAGATCGACGGGCTGCGCGGCGGCGCGAAGCCCGAGAGCGAGGTCCTCTCCGAGATCGACCGCCAGGTGCGCGAGACGGCCGAGGCGCTGCACATCGACCCGACGCAGGTCTTCCCGCTCTCGGCGAGGCAGGGGCTCGCCGCGCGCATCCAGGGCGACGGCGACGCCCTCGCCAAGAGCCGCGTGTACCGGCTGGAGCAGGCGCTCGCGCGCGGACTCGTGCACGCGCGCCGGCTGGACCACGCCACCAGCGTGCGCGCGGAGGTGCGGGCGCTGCTCGCCGAGTCCTACGCGCTGCTCGAGAGCCGCCGCTCCTTCGTGGAGGAGCAGGTCGCCGACCTCGGCCAGCTCCAGGGCAAGAACCAGAAGCTCGTCGACTCGCTCGGCCGCAAGGCCGCCGACGAGCGCGCGCGGATCGAGGAGGCGCGGGCGGCGCTCGCGGGCCTTCGCGCCGTGCACAACCGGCACGCCGACGAGCTCGCGCGGCTCCTGGACCCCAACACGGCCCGCGAGGCGGGCCTTCGCGCGCGCGGCGAGGTCCTCTCGACCGCGTTCAGCGCGGGCATCGGCCAGGCGGTGGACGCCTACTTCCGCGAGGTGCGCGCGCGCATCGCCCGGGCCGTCGAGGTGATCGGCGAGGTGAAGGCGATGATGGCCACCGTGAACCGGCGCTTCGCCGAGTCCTGGGGGCTCTCGCCCGTCGAGCTGGCGCCGTTCTCGACGGACCGCTTCCCGCTGGAGCTCGACCGGCTCGAGGAGCACTGCTCGCGCGACTTCCGCAGCGCCACGAGCCTGCTCACGCGCCGGCGCCGCACGCTCGGCGCCCTCTTCTTCGACACCGTGGCCCTGCAGGTGATCCGCGTCTTCGAGATCGCCGACCGCGAGGTGCGCACGTGGATGAACTCGTTCATCCGGCCGCTGGAGGCGCAGGTGACCGCCTTCCAGGAGCAGGCCAACAGCCGCATCGAGGGGATGGCGAGGATCCGCGACGCCGAGTCCGGCCTCGTGGAGCGCATCGACGACCTGCAGAATTTCCTGCGCGAGTGCGACGACCGCGCGCGCGAATGGGAGTCGCACGACGCGCGCCTGGCCCGGCTCCTCGACGTCGAAGGCGCCGGCTCGCCGGCGTCCCGCTAGCCCGCGGGCTTCCTCGCGACCCCGGCGGCCAGGAGCCGCTCGTACTTCGCCCGGAGTTCCTCCTGCGACTCCTTCCACTCGGGATTGAGCGGAATGCAGTCCACGGGGCAGACCTCGCGGCACTGCGGCGCGTCGAAGTGCCCGACGCACTCGGTGCACTTCGCGGGGTCGATCACGTAGATCTCCTCGCCCGGCGAGATGGCGCCGTTGGGGCACTCGGGCTCGCAGACGTCACAGTTGATGCAGGCGTCCGTGATCATCAGCGCCATGGCCGCTCCTCAGTCGTCGGCGGCGCCGCGCCCGATCTTCTCCGCGATTCGCCGGGCCGTGACGGGGTGGACGAAGGCCGCGATGTCGCCGCCCAGCACCGCGATCTCGCGCACGATCGTGGCCGAGAGGAAGAGGTAGCGGTCCGAGGGCGTGAGGAAGAGCGTCTCCACGCCGGGGGCGAGGGTGCGGTTCATGCCGGCCAGCTGGAACTCGTACTCGAAGTCCGAGACGGCGCGCAGGCCCCGCAGGATCACGCCCGCCTGGTGCTCCCGGACGAACTCGGAGAGCAGGCCCGCGAAGCCCGTCACCGTCACGTTCGGGTAGTGGGCCAGGACCTCCTTGGCGATGCCCACGCGCTCGTCGAGGGAGAAGAACGGGCGCTTGGCCTGGCTGTGGGCCACGGCGACGATGACCTCGTCGAACAGCCGCGAGGCGCGCTGGACGAGGTCCTCGTGGCCGTTGGTGATGGGGTCGAAGGTGCCCGGGTAGACGGCGCGCTTGATGGTCATGGCTCGCTTTCCTGTGGGTGCTTCCCGCCGGCCGGCCCGGCGAACTCGTAGAGCGCGAACTTCACCGCGCCCGCGGCGCCCTCGCGCAGCTTGCGCCAGGCCGGCGGGGGCTCCGGCATCGCCGAGGGGGTCTCCACGTACACGCGGGCCCCCGCATTGAGCCGGGCCTCCAGCGCCCCGAGGGCCGGCGCGGCGAGCCCGGAGTCGTAGGGCGGATCCACGAAGGCCACATCGTAGCGCTCGCCGGGGGTGGCGAGCCACGCGAGCGCGTCGGCCTGCACGATCTCGACCCCGTCGCCCGGCTCCAGCTCCCGGGCCGTGCGCCGCAGCTGCTCGCAGACCCGGCGGTCGCGCTCGACGAGGACGACCCGGGCGGCGCCGCGCGAGCGCGCCTCGAATCCCAGCGCGCCGCTGCCGGCGAAGAGGTCCACGCAGGCGAGCCCCGTGAGCCGCTGGCCCAGCCAGTTGAAGAGGGTCTCGCGGACGCGGTCCGGCGTGGGGCGCAGGCCCGCCGCGTCGGGAAAGCGCACGATGCGGCTGCGCCAGAGGCCGCCCACGATGCGCAGGCGGTTGGCGCCGGCGCCGGTTCGGCCCGGCTTGGTCTCGCTCGGGATGCGGCGCGCGGCGGTCATCGCGGGCGATCATACCGTAAAATATTCGCGACCCTTCCCCTCGCGGCGCACCGGGCCGCACGCCATGTTCTCCCTCGGACCGAAGAAACCGGACGACGCCTCGGCGCCCGACTGGAAGTCCCGCCTGAAGCGCGGCCTCGCCCTCACGGGCGAGCGGCTGAAGAAAGTCGCGGGGGTCTTCCGCGCGCACCCGAAGATCGACGAGTCCCTCTACGAGGCCCTCGAGTCGCAGCTCCTGGCCTCCGACGTGGGCGTGCAGGCCACCACCCACCTCATCGCGAGCCTGCGCAAGGCCGCGCGCGACAAGCGCCTGGAGGACGGCGCCCAGCTCGAGGCGGAGCTCAAGGCGGCGATCGCCGCGCTCCTCGCCCCGCTCGAGAAGCCCCTGCCGGGCGAGTGGCCGCGGCCCTTCGTGATCCTGCTCGCGGGCGTGAACGGCGCGGGCAAGACGACCACCATCGGCAAGCTCACGCGGCTCTTCCAGTCCCAGGGGCGCACCGTGCTCCTCGCCGCGGGGGACACCTTCCGCGCCGCGGCGCGCGAGCAGCTGCAGTCCTGGGGCGAGCGCCACGGCGTCACCGTGGTCTCCCAGCACGGCGGGGACTCGGCCGCGGTCATCTTCGACGCCATCCAGTCCGCGCGCGCCAAGGGCATCGACGTGGTCCTCGCGGACACCGCGGGGCGCCTGCCGACGCAGGCGAACCTCATGGAGGAGATCCGCAAGGTCAAGCGCGTGATCGCGAAGGCCGACGCCTCCGCGCCGCACGAGACCTGGCTCGTCCTCGACGCCAACACGGGCCAGAACGCCGTGGCCCAGGTGAAGGCCTTCGACGCCGCGCTCTCCCTCACCGGGCTCATCGTCACCAAGCTCGACGGCACCGCCAAGGGAGGGGCCCTCGCCGCCATCGCGCGCGAGCACCCCGTCCCCATCCGCTTCATCGGCATCGGCGAGAAGCCCGACGACCTGCGGCCCTTCGCCGCGGCGGACTTCGTGGACGCCCTCTTCGAATGATCCAGTTCTCCGCCGTCGCCAAGCGCTACCCGGGCGGCCACGAGGCGCTGAGCGACGTGAGCTTCGAGGTGGCGGCGGGCGAGATGGTCGTGGTCACCGGCCACTCGGGCGCCGGCAAGTCCACGCTCCTGAAGCTCGCCTCGGGCATCGAGCGCGCCACCCGCGGCAGCGTCGTGGTGAACGGCCAGAACCTCTCCTCGCTCGGCGAGACGGCGCTCGCCGTCCTGCGCCGGCACATCGGCTTCGTCTTCCAGGACCACAAGCTGCTCTTCGACCGACCGGCGTGGGACAACGTGGCGCTGCCGCTTCGCATCGCCGGGTCGGGCGCGGAGGACACCGGCAGGCGGGTGCGCGCGGCGCTCGACAAGGTCGGGCTCCTGGGCAAGGAGAAGGCGATGCCCATCACGCTCTCCGGCGGCGAGCAGCAGCGGCTGTGCATCGCGCGCGCCATCGTGAACCGCCCCGCGATCCTCGTGGCCGACGAGCCCACGGGCAACCTCGACGCCGAGTCCTCGCGGTCGATCCTGGACCTCTTCCTCTCCTTCAACCGCGTGGGCGTGACGGTCCTGCTCTCGACCCACGACGAGTCCTCGCTCGCCCAGCTGGGCGGCCGGCGGCTCGCCATCGCCGGCGGCCGGCTCGCGCCATGAGCGCCTGGCTGCGGGTGCACCGCCTGGCCCTCGCCGACGCCGCGCGCCGGATGTCGGCCCAGCCCCTCGCGAGCGTCCTGTCGATCGCCGTCATCGCGCTGGCCGTGGCGCTGCCGGTCCTCGCCTCGGCCTTCGTGCAGAGCGTCTCGCGCGCCACCGCCGGCCTGGACACGGACCCGCACGTGAACGTGTTCCTGGCCCTCGACGCCACGGACGAGGACGTGCGCCGCGTCGAGGTCGCCCTCAAGGCCCATCCCGAGACGGCCTCCGTGCGCTTCGTTCCGCGCGCGAAGGCGCTGGAGGAGCTCAAGGCCACCTCCCACCTCGCCGAGCTCCTCGCCAATCTCGACCGCAACCCGCTGCCGCACGCCTTCTCGGTGCGCACGAAGTCGAGCGAGGCGGCCCGGCTCGCCGCGGCCCGCGCCGACTGGATCCGGCTCGCCAAGGTGGACCAGGTCTCGGCCGAGTTCGAGTGGGCCGAGAAGGTCTCGCGCTGGACGGGATTCGCCCGCCGGGCGCTCGCCGGCCTGGCCCTGGTCCTGGCGGCGGCGGTGCTCTTCATCGTCGGCCACCTCATCCGGCTGCAGGTGGTCACCCGGAAGGAGGAGATCGAGGTGAGCCAGCTCATCGGCGCCACGGCGGCCGACGTCCGGCGCCCATTCCTCTACCACGGGCTGCTGCAGGGGCTGGGGGCGGGCTTGGCCGCGGTCGGGCTGGCAGCCGGCGTGGTCGCTTGGCTCAATGCGGAGCTGTCAGCGCTTACTTCGTCATACGCCTATGAAATTAAAATTGTTTTTCTCGGCCTCGACGGGGCGGCGGGCGTGGTGCTCGCGGTGGCTGCCCTCGGGATCTCCGGGGCCTGGATTTCCGTTTCCCGGGAGCTTCGGCGCTTCTCCGCCAGCCGGTGACGGGAACCCGGGAGCGCCATTAGCACTCCAATGTCGCGAGTGCTAAAATTGCTCCCAGGAGGATTGCTGATGACGACCGTGACGCTGCCCGCCCTTTCACCCGTTTCCAGCCTGGAGGCTTACATCCAGGCCGTGAACGCGATTCCGCTGCTCAGCGCGGAGCGCGAGGTGGAGCTCGGACGGCGCCTTCGCGAGAAGGACGACCTGACGGCCGCCCGCGACCTGGTCCTCTCGCACCTGCGGCTGGTGGTGGCGGTGGCCCGCAACTACATGGGCTACGGCCTGCCGCAGGCCGACCTCATCCAGGAAGGCAACGTCGGCCTCATGAAGGCCGTGCGCCGCTTCGACCCGGGCCGGGGCGTGCGCCTCGCCTCGTTCGCGATCCACTGGATCAAGGCCGAGATCCACGAGTACATCCTGCGCAACTGGCGCCTGGTGAAGGTCGCCACGACCAAGGCGCAGAGGAAGCTCTTCTTCAACCTGCGCAGCCTCAAGGCCTCGTCGAACACGCTCACGCCGGCGGAAGTCGCCACGATCGCGAAGACGCTCGACGTGAAGGAAAGCGACGTGGTGGAGATGGAGCAGCGCCTCCAGGGCCACGACGTCACCATCGACCCCGCGCCGGAGGATGGCGAGGACCGCCCCGGCCCCATCGCCTTCCTGGCCGACGCCGCAGAGGGCCCCGCGGAGGTGGTCGAGCGCCGCCAGACGGAGAGCCTCAAGTCCGAGGGCCTCGCCCGTGCCCTTGCCTCGCTGGACGAGCGCAGCCGCCGGATCGTCGAGGCGCGCTGGCTCGCCGAGGGCGAGGGCAGGACGCTGCACGAGCTCGCCGACGAGTTCGGCGTCTCCGCCGAGCGCATCCGCCAGATCGAGGCCAAGGCGCTCCAGAAGATGAAGGGCCACCTCGCCGCCCTGCGCTGAGCAGTTCCCCCTCTCCCCGGGGGTCCCCGCTTCAGCGGGGCGATCCAATGGCAGAGGGTCGGGGTGAGAGTAAGTGAAAAAGGGGACGGTTCCTGGAACCGTCCCCTTTTCATTTCCGCGTCAGGAGTTGAGCAGCAGGCGCAGGTCCGCGGCGATCTTCTCGCCCGGGGTGCCGTAGCCGAGCATCAGGCGAAGCCGCCCCTGCGTGTCGAAGACGAGCGACTGCGCCGAATGGTCCACGGTGTAGGACTCGGGCGTCTTGCCCGGGCGCTCGGCGGCGTAGATCTTGAAGTCCTTCGTCACCTTGGCCGTGGCCGCCGCGTCGCCGTACAGGCCCAGGAAGCCGGGATGGAACGCGGGCACGTAGTTGCGCAGCAGCTCGGGCGTGTCGCGCCGGGGATCCACCGTCACGAACAGCACCTGCACGCGCTGCGCGTCCGGCCCCAGGAGCTTCACGGCCTTGGCCATGTCCGAGAGCGTGGTGGGGCACACGTCGGGGCAGTGCGTGTAGCCGAAGAAGAGCGCGACCACCTTGCCGCGGAAGTCCGCGAGCGTCCTCTCCTTGCCGTTGTGGTCGGTGAGCCGGAAGTCGGGCCCGAGGTCCGAGCCCGTGATGTCCACGCCGTTGAACGGCGTCTTCGACGCGGGAAGCAGCTTGTCGCAGCCGGCCGCCGCGAGCGAGGCGAGGGCGAGGGCGAGGATCCGGCGTCGCGAAGGCCTCATCCGAGGAGCGGCAGGTAGTGGTCCACCATGAGCGCCGCGAAGAGCAGCGCCAGGTAGAGGATCGAGTAGCGGAAGGTGCGCTTGGCGAGCGAGTCCGTGTAGGCGAGCCAGATCGCCACCGCGTAGACGAGGAACACGGCGTCCAGCACGAGGGCGGCCCCGAGGTAGAACAGGCCCGCCATCCCGGTGGCGAACGGCAGCAGCGTCGTGGCCACGAGGATGAGCGTGTAGAGCATGAGGTGCAGCCGGGTGTAGGCCTCGCCGTGGGTGACCGGGAGCATCGGGATGCCGGCCCGCTCGTACTCGCGCCGGCGGTAGAGCGCGAGCGCCCAGAAGTGCGGCGGCGTCCACGCGAAGATGATGAGGAAGAGGAGCAGCGGCTGGTAGGGCACCTCGCCGGTGATCGCGGCCCAGCCCAATACCGGGGGCATCGCCCCCGAGGCGCCGCCGATCACGATGTTCTGCGGCGTGGCGGGCTTGAGGATGACGGTGTACACGATGGCGTAGCCCACGAAGGTGGCCAGCGTGAGCCACATCGTGAGAGGGTTCACCGCGTGCCAGAGGATCGCGAGCCCCAGGCCACCGACCGCGCCCGACAGGAGCAGGATCTGCGCCGTCGTGATCGACCCCATGACGGTCGGGCGGCCGCGGGTGCGGGCCATGACCGCGTCGAGCTTCTGCTCCACGAGGCAGTTGAAGGCCGCGGCGGCGCCCGCCACGAGAGCGATGCCCACGGTGCCGTAGACCATCGGGACCGCGGGCGGCAGCCCCGGCGCGGCGAGCAGCATCCCGATCACGGCCGTGAAGACGATGAGGGAGACCACGCGCGGCTTCGTGAGGCGCCAGAACTGGCCGAGCACGTCCACCGCGCCCTGGATCGCTTGTGCCGTCATGGGTGAGCTGCGCATCGCTTCCTTCGGATTCCCGGGTTGCCCGCCTGTCGCCCTCGCGGCGGCGGGTCGGCAATTATACCGTCCCGGGGCCCCTCATCCCACCTGGGAGGCCTTGAGCAGCCGCTCCAGGTCCCGGAGCATCCGGCGCGGCTCCGCCTCGACGGGGAAGCGCATCATCGCGTTGCCCAGCGGGTCGACCACGTAGAGGTGGGCGCGGTCGTTCACCGGCGCGAGCGGCAGCGACATGCCGGGCGGCGGCGTGATGGCCACGGTGCCCTCGAAGGGGGCCAGCGCCTCCGGCGCGAGCGGCACCGTGTCATCGGCCACGAACACGCGCTCGAGGCGGCCGGCGTTGCGGCCGAGCATGAGGCGCACCTGGCGCATCAGGGTGAGCTTGGCGGTGCAGGAGGCCGGGCAGGCGCCGGAGTCCGAGGCGACGAGCACCCACTTGCCGCGCAGCTGCACGAAGCCGAACTCCCCGCCGCCCACTCGCCGGAACTGCGCCGTGGTCACGGGCTGCGGGGGCCGCAGGAGCTCGCCGTAGTTGGAGGTCGCCTCCGGCCGGAAGAAGTGGTAGGCCAGGAACGAGGCCGCGATCGGCGCCGCGAAGAGCGCGATGATCGCCAGCAGCTTCAGGCGCGCGTTGGCGATCACGGCCGGGCCCGGCGCAGGTTGAGGCCCACCCAGAGGGCGGCGACCGTCGCCGCCAGCGAGAACCAGGTGAGGGCGTACTCCTGGTGCTTGGCAATGCCCGTGTCGGGCCGCTCCTCCACTGCCGCCAGGCCGGGGGCGGGCGGCGAGGCCAGCACCACGACGGGCAGCACCTCGCGCCCGGCCCGCGCCGCGTAACGCTCGAGGGAGAGGTTCTGCCAGACTTTGCCCGAGACCGTGTCGGCCGAGAGCTCGACGAACCGGCGCGGCGGGAGCGTGGCGAGCCCTTCGACCGACTGCTCCCCCGCGGGCAGGGGCACCTCGGGCGGCGCCGGGTAGGCGGCCGTGCGCGCGACCCAGCCGCGGTTCACGAGGACGACGGGCCCGCCGGCGCCGAGCGCGAGCGGCGCGACCACGTGGAAGCCCGCGCGGCCGCCGTGGACGCGGTTGTCGATGAAGAACTGCCCCCCGGGCACGAAGGTGCCCCGCGCGCGCACGCGGCGGAAGAGCAGCTCCTGCGCCGAGCGCGCGCCCCCGCCGAGCGTGAGCGGCGCCTCGACGGCGCGCGCCGCGAACGTCGCCTGCAGCGCCGCCTTCTCCTCGGCCCGGCCGGCCTGCCAGTTCCCGAGGAAAGCGGTGAGCGCGACCGTCGCCGCGGCGGCCACGGTGGGCACCGGGCGCGGGGAGAAGTCGAACGCGCCGATCCTCACCGGATCCGCTCCGCGGGGCGGGCGTAGAATGGTCGCCCGCGGGCTCCTCCCGCGAGCCGCTCCGCCATGAAGATCGTCGTCATCCTGCTGCTCCTGGCCGTCATCGCGAGCCTGTTCTCGGGCCTTTTCTTCGTCTACAAGGACAAGGGGGAGTCGAACCGCGCGGTGATCTCGCTCACGATCCGGATCGCCCTCTCCCTGCTGATCTTCCTGATCCTCATCGGATCGTACTTCTTCGGGCTCGTCCCCGGCGGACGCCTCTAGGACAATGGGGTCAGGTTACTTTGCACATTTCCTGTGCAAAGTAACCTGACCCCATTGTCGCTTCGCCGCCGCCCTGCCCGGGCGGGCCGCGCCCGCTTCTCTTACACCCAGTAGACGAAGACGAAGAGCAGCAGCCAGACCACGTCCACGAAGTGCCAGTACCAGGCCACCGCCTCGAAGGCGAAATGGTGCTCGGGCGTGAAGTGGCCCTTGATCGAGCGCACCAGGATCACGGTCAGCATGACCGCGCCCAGCGTCACGTGGAAGCCGTGGAAGCCGGTGAGCATGAAGAACGTCGAGCCGAACACGCCCGTGGTGAGCTTGAGGTTCAGGTCCGCGTAGGCGTGGACGTACTCGTAGATCTGGAACCCGAGGAACGTGAAGCCCAGGAGCACCGTGGCGAGCAGGCCCAGGATGAGGCCCTTGCGGTTGCCCATCTTCAGGGCCCAGTGCGCGTAGGTCACCGTGACGCCCGAGGAGAGCAGCAGGAAGGTGTTGAGCGCCGGGATGCCCCACGCGCCCATCGGCGTGAACTGCGGCGGCAGGTACGGGCCGGCCGAGGGCCACTGGGTGCGGAACTCGGGCCACAGCAGCTTGTTGTCGGCGTCGCCCAGCCAGGGCAGCGAGTAGACGCGCGCGTAGTAGAGCGCGCCGAAGAACGCCGCGAAGAACATCACCTCCGAGAAGATGAACCAGCTCATGCTCCAGCGGAAGGACATGTCCACCTGCTTGTTGAACAGCCCCCCCTCGCTCTCGCGGATCACGGTGCCGAACCAGCCGAAGAGCATGTAGACGAGGACCGCCACGCCGGCCAGGAAGATCCAGCCGCCCCCGCCGACCGCGTTCATGAGCATGACCCCCCCGATGGCCATCAGCAGCAGCGCCGAGGAGCCCACGATGGGCCAGTGGGAGGGAGGTGCGAAGTAGTAGCCGCCAGGTTGTGCGTTGCCCACGTTGTGACTCCCTTGGAATGCCTGGTTCGAATCCGTGTTGAGACTACCGCGTGACGAGCTTCACGACCCCGAGGATCGCGAGCACGAAGACGAGGGCCGACACGAGGCCTGCCGCGATCACCGCCTGCGGCGAGAGCTGCTTCGCGTCCTTGTCGTACTCGTCCTTCTTCCTCACCCCGAAGAAGCTCCAGAAGACGGCCTTGAAGGCGTCCATCACGATGCGCCCCCCGGCAGCTCGAGGAAGGTGTAGGAAAGCGAGAGGGTCGTCAGGTCCTTCGGCGCCTTGGGGCTCACGAGGAACACGACGGGCATGATCCTCTCCTCCCCCGCCTCGATGGTCTGGTTGGAGAAGCAGAAGCAGGCCTGCTTCTCGATGTACTTGCCGGCCTCGGAAGGCGCCGTGCTCATCACCGCCTGCGCGGTCACGGGCCGCCCCAGCGTGTTGACGACGCGGTAGTTCACGGTCACGAGCTGGCCGGGGTGCAGCTTCACCTCGCGCTCGAGCGGCTCGAACCGCCAGGGCAGCTTGCCGCTCGAGGCTACGAGCTCCACCGTCACGGAGCGGCTCGCGTCCACCTGCGTGTTCGACGCGCCGACGGCGCGCGTCTGCGCGATCCCCAGCGACTCGCAGATCTGCCGGTACAGCGGCACCATCGCGAAGCCGAAGCCCAGCATCGCCACGCAGATGACCAGCAGCTTGGTCATCGTCTCGCGGTTGCGGGCGGCGAGGGCGGCGTCCATCAGCGGGCGAACTTGAGGACGAACGTGGCGTAGATGGCCACGACCATCGCGGCCAGCACGACGGCCGAGACGACGGCTCGCCGCTTCTGTTCCGGGGTGGGCTTGTGGCCTTCGGCCATGGCGGGGCTCGGGCTCACTTGACGACCGGGGCCGTCTCGAAGCTGTGGTAGGGCGCGGGGCTCGGCAGGTGCGTCCACTCGAGCGTGTCCGCCCCCTCCCAGGGGTTGTCGGCCGCCTTGCGCGACGAGCGGATGCACTCGATCACGTTGTACAGGAACAGCAGCTGCGAGAAGCCGAAGATGAAGGCGCCGACGGACGACCACATGTTCCACTCGGCGAACTGCAGCGCGTAGTCCGGGATGCGCCGCGGCATGCCCGCCAGTCCCAGGAAGTGCTGCGGGAAGAAGGCGATGTTGAAGCCGATCACCGACAGCCAGAAGTGCAGCTTGCCCAGCGACTCGTTGTACATCTTCCCGGTGAACTTCGGCAGCCAGAAGTAGGCGCCGGCGAACAGCGAGAAGAGCGCGCCCGAGACCAGCACGTAGTGGAAGTGGGCCACCACGTAGTAGGTGTTGTGGATCGTGATGTCCACCGGCGTGATCGCGAGCACCAGGCCCGAGAAGCCGCCGATCGTGAACAGGCAGATGAAGCCGATCGAGAAGAGCATCGGCGTCTCGAAGGTCATCGAGCCCTGCCACATGGTCGCGATCCAGTTGAACACCTTCACGCCCGTGGGCACGGCGATGAGCATCGTCGCGTACATGAAGAAGAGGTTTCCGGCCGCGGGCATGCCCACCGTGAACATGTGGTGGCCCCAGACGATGAACGACAGGATGGCGATCGAGGCGGTGGCGTACACCATCGAGGCGTAGCCGAAGAGGGGCTTGCGGGCGAACGCCGGGATGATCGCGGAGATCACGCCGAAGGCCGGCAGGATCATGATGTACACCTCCGGGTGCCCGAAGAACCAGAAGATGTGCATGAACATCGTGGGATCGCCGCCGCCGGCCGCGTTGAAGAACGAGGTGCCGAAGTGGCGGTCGGTGAGCAGCATCGTCACCGCGCCCGCGAGCACCGGCATCACGGCGATGAGCAGGTACGCGGTGATGAGCCAGGTCCACACGAACAGGGGCATCTTCATGAGCGTCATGCCCGGCGCGCGCAGGTTCAGGATCGTGGTGATGATGTTGATCGAGCCCATGATCGACGAGGCGCCCAGGATGTGCACCGCGAGGATCGTCATGTCGATCGAGATGCCCTGCTGGATGATGAGCGGGGGGTAGAGCGTCCAGCCCGAGGCGGCCGCGCCGCCCGGGACGAAGAACGAGGCCACGAGCAGGATCGCCGCCGGCACGACCAGCCAGAAGCTCCAGTTGTTCATGCGCGGGAAGGCCATGTCGGCCGCGCCGATCTGCATGGGGATGAGCCAGTTCGCGAAGCCCACCCACGCCGGCATGATCGCGCCGAACACCATCACCAGGCCGTGGACCGTGGTGAGGGAGTTGAAGAACTCGGGGTTCAGGTACTGCAGGCCCGGCTGGAAGAGCTCGGCGCGGATGGCGAGGGCCATCACCCCGCCCAGGAAGAACATGGCGACCGCGAACCACAGGTAGAGCGTGCCGATGTCCTTGTGGTTGGTCGTGAACAGCCAGCGCTTGAGACCGGCGGGGTGGTGCGCGTGGTCGTCGTGGTGGGCGTGGTCTTGGGCGTGGGTGGCAGCGCTCATGGGTGCTCCGCTTTTCGGGTATCCGGTGGGTTTCTCGTGGGGGCGCCGGGCTCTAGCCCTTGCGCGCGGCCTTGACTTCGGCGGGCGTCACCTCGCCCGCCTTGTTGCCCCAGGCGGTGCGCGTGTAGGTGATGACGGCGGCGAGCTCGCTGTCGGAGAGCCGCGAGAAGGCGGCCATCGCCGTGCCCTGCTTGCCGTTGAGGACGAGGGCGATCTGCGCGCCCTTGGCGCCCGTGGCGACCTTGGAGCCGTCGAGGGCCGGGAAGGCGGGCGGCATGCCCTTGCCGGTGGCCTGGTGGCAGGCCACGCAGTTGGCGGCGTAGACCTTCTCGCCCAGGGCCTTCAGCTCGTCCACCGTCCACTTCTTGTTGGGGTCCTCGGCCGGCGCCGCAGGGGCGGCGGCGGCCACCTGGGCGGGCGCGGCGGCCTGCGGCGACGCCGCCTTCTGCTCCTTCACCCACGCGGCGTATTCCTCGGGCGCCTTGGCCACGACCACGATGGGCATGTAGCCGTGCTCCTTGCCGCAGATCTGGCTGCACTGGCCGCGGTAGGTGCCGGGCTTGTCGGCCTTGAACCAGGTGTCCTTCACGAAGCCGGGGATGCCGTACTGGTTCACGCCCAGCTGCGGCACGTACCAGCCGTGGATCACGTCGTTGGCGGTGATGAGCAGGCGCACCTTCTTGCCGGCGGGCACCACCATGGGCTTGTCGACCTCGAGCAGGTAGTCGGGGTTCTTCTTCTCGCCCTGCTTCTGCCACTCCTCGATCTGCGAGCGCGGCGTGGAAAGGAGGGAGTTGAACTTCACGCCGTCCTGCAGGTAGTCGTACTCCCAGGCCCACTGGTAGGCCGTCACCTTGATGGTGAGGTCGGGGTTGGAGGCGTCCTTCATGTCGAGGACGGTCTTGGTGGCGGGGTAGGCCATGCCGATGAGGATGACGAACGGGATCACCGTCCAGATCACCTCGATCGTCGTGTTCTCGTGGAAGTGCGCGGCCTTGGCGCCGACGCTCTTGCGGTGCTTGAAGATCGAGTAGAACATCGCCCCGAACACCACGACGAAGATGACCACGCACACCCACATGATGGCCCAGTGCAGGTCGTAGATCTGCTGCGCGATGGGCGAGGCCGGCGGCAGGATGTCCACGTCGTAGGCGGCGTGCGCGGTGGCGCCCGTGGCGAGGGCGGCGGCCGCGGCGGCGGCGGTTCGGAGGCGTTTGCGGATCATGTCGAGGCCCATCGTGTAGTCAGTCTTGTCTTCTCAAGTCCGGGTCACCGGCAGCCGGCTTCCCAGTTCCGCGGCCCACTCGCGCCGCCTCCCTTCGGTGAGCAGCCGGCCGAACTCGACCGTCCTGCCCGCGTACCGCAGTCCCAGCCTGAGGCCGCCGGGGCCTTCCCGAACCACCAGCCGCGCCCAGGGCGCGTGCCCCTCCAGCTCGTCCGAGCGGGCGGCGTTGCGGGTTCGCAGCCGCACCGTCCGGCCCTCGAGCTCGAGGCGCTCGAAGTCGCCGTCGTGGCGGGCCAGCGACCGGAACGCGATCGCCACCAGCGCCACCTCCAGCCCGGCGAACGGCAGCACCGGCCAGGCTCCCAGCGCCGCGGCGCCCGCGCCGATGGCGACCGTGGTGGCCGCGATCGCCCAGAGGCAGGCCGCGCGTCCGAGCGGGCCCAACGATCGGTTGGGCACCGCCATCCAAATCCGGGGTGGCTGATCTGGCGGGAGCGGCATCGGGCGGAAATCGGCTAGCCGCGAATTCTAGCCGAACCGTTTGACCCAGCGCAAAGAAACCTTACGGTCGAGGGGTATTCGGCCCGGCTCCCGGCTCGTCCCCGCTCTCGGCGGCCGGATCGTCCGGGCCTGGCTCCCGCAGGGGTATGCGGTAGGCCTCCGAGGCCCAGGCGCCCAGGTCCAGGCTGCGGCAGCGCTCCGAGCAGAAGGGCCGCCAGGGGTTGTCGGGGGAGAAGGCGGCGGGCTTGCCGCAGCCGGGGCAGGCCACGAGCCTCGCCGGGCGCCGGGTCTCGGCGGTCACAGGTTGCAGAAGGTGAGGTCGAAGGCGACGTCGTGCTCGTAGACCCGGCTCTTCTGCACCCCCTCGGGGACCAGGAACCGGATGTTGAGCGCGTACTTGTTGGCGCTGATCTCGGGCACGCAGGCGAGCGCCTCGGGCAGCGCAAGGCGCAGCATCTGGGCGGGCTTGTCGCCGGGGCCCTGCTGGAAGACGCCCTGGGCGGCCACGAGGGAGACCGTGCGGCCGCTCTCGCGCAGGACCCGCAGCACGATCGCGAGCGCCGCGTGCACCGGGTCGATCGGCCGGATCCAGGCCATGAGGTCGGCGCGCCGCGCGTCCACCGGGCGGTGCATCCAGTAGTGGTAGGAAGGCAGGTCGAACTCGCTCGTCCCGCCGGGGATGCCCGCGCGCTGCTTGATGGCCATCAGCCACTCGTTCTCGCGCAGGTTCTGCCCGGTCTTTCCCGACAGGCCGTGCAGGTTCGTGAAGGCGCGGTCGATGTCGGTGAGGATGTGGTCGAGCTTCTCCTCGGAGATGGCGGGGTTCGCGCGCAGCGCGTCGAGGAAGGTGCGCTGGCGGTCGAGCTCCTGCAGCAGGTCGCTCTTCAGGTCCGCCCGGCTCGCCACCTCCAGGATCTCGAAGATCCCGGTGAGGCACGCGTGGTGGTCGTGCGGGCTGTCGTGCTGCAGGAAGAAGTGGACGCGGTCGTAGAGATCCTCCAGCCGGAGCAGCGTGCGCACGCGCTCGTTCAGGGGATATTCGTAGGTGATCACGGCCGCGCGCAGCCCACGGGGTTGGGGACGACTGTCGGAATCAGGCGATTGTGGGGCATGGGTCCCGTTCTTGACAAATCGGCCTCAGGCGCCGCCGCCCGCGGCCAGGCGCGCGTGCAGGCGCTCGCACTGCGCGCGCAGCTCCTCCGGGGAGCCGCCGTTCCAGAGCACGTCGTCCGCCGCCTGCAGGCGCCGCCAGCGCGGCCACTGGGCGGCCATGATCGCCCGCACCTGCGCGGGTTCCAGCCCCGAGCGCTCCACCGTGCGGCGCACCTGCAGTTCCTCGGCGAGGTCCACCACGACGACGCGCTCGACCCGCCCGGCCCAGGACCCCGACTCGAAGAGCAGGGGCACGACGAGCACGGCGTAGGGACCGGCGGCCGCGGCCAGCCGGCGTGCCGCCTCCTCGCGGATGAGGGGGTGCAGGACGGCCTCGAGCCGGGCACGCGCCGCGGGGTCCGAGAAGGCGAGCGCGCGCATCGCCCCCCGGTCGAGGGCGCCGCCCTCGGGGACGATCGCCGTCCCGAAAGCCTCGCGCAGCGCCGGCAGGGCCGCCCCCCCGGCCGCGGTGAGCTCCCGCGAGATCTCGTCGGTATCGACCACCGGGGCGCCGAGCGCCGCGAGCATGCCGGCGGCCGTGGACTTGCCCGACCCGATGCCTCCCGTGAGCCCGATGACCCGGGTCACGCCGGGAACCGCCCCAGGTAGGCGACGACCGCGTCGTGGCCCCAGAGCAGGGCCACGAGCCCGCCCGCAGCCAGGTAGGGGCCGAAGGGGATGCGCGCCTCGCGGCCCTTGCCGGCGAGCCAGATGCCGAGCAGCCCGATCACGGCGCCGGCGCCCGCGGAGACGAGGAGGATGAGCGGCAGGGTCTGCCAGCCCGTCCACGCGCCCAGCGCCGCCAGGAGCTTGAAGTCGCCGAAGCCCATGCCCTCCTTGCCGGTGAGCAGCCGGAACCCCCAGTAGACGCTCCAGAGCATGAGGTAGCCGGCGGCCGCGCCCAGCACGGCCGAGCGCAGGTCCACGAAGGTGCCCGGCACGTTCACGAGCAGCCCCAGCCAGAGCAGGGGGAGCGTGATGCGGTCCGGGAGGAGCTGGGTGTCCAGGTCGATCGCCGAGGCGGCGATGAGCGCCCAGGCGAAGACGAGGCCGGCGGCGAGCGCCACCCCCCAGCCCAGCCGCCACGCGAAGAGCGCCGAGACGAGCCCCGTGAGCAGCTCGACCAGCGGGTAGCGCACGCTGATGGGCGCCTTGCAGGCAGCGCACTTGCCGCCCAGCGCGATCCAGCTTGCGAGGGGGACGTTCTGCATCGCGGTGATGGGCGTGCCGCACGACGGGCAGCGCGAGCGCGGCGTGAGGAGGTTCAGCGCCGGGGCGGGCGGGGCCTCGCGCCCCTCGAACTCCGCGCAGTCGGCGCGCCACTCGGCCTGCATCATGATCGGCAGGCGGTGGATCACCACGTTGAGGAAGGAGCCCACCGCGAGGCCGAACACGCCCGCCACGAGCGCGAGGATCGCGGGGGAGTGCTGCAGCGGCGAGAGGTCCATCGTCGTCGGCTCAAAAGAAGGCGGGCGCGGAAATCGCTCCCCGCGCCCGCCCGTGCATCGCCTCGCGGATCAGACCGCGGAGCCCATCTTGAAGATCGGCAGGTACATCGCCACCACGAGGCCGCCGATGAGGCCGCCCAGCACCACCATGATGAGGGGTTCCATGAGGGAGGACAGGGCCTCGACCGCCTCGTCCACCTCGGCCTCGAAGAAGTCGGCCACCTTGGAGAGCATCGCGTCCAGCGCGCCGGACTCCTCGCCGATGGCCGTCATCTGCAGAACCATGCTCGGGAAGACGTTCGAGTTCTGCATCGCGACCGTGAGGCCCGTGCCCGTGGAGACCTCCGACTGGATGCGCTTGGTGGCCTCGTAGTACACGTAGTTGCCGGCCGCGCCGGCCACCGAGTCGAGCGCCTCGACGAGCGGCACGCCCGCGGCGAACATCGTCGAGAGCGTGCGGCACCAGCGCGCGATGGAGGCCTTGCGGATCACGTCGCCGAAGATCGGCATGCGCAGGATCAGGCGGTCCACGGCGTTCTGCATCGCGACCGACCGCTTGTACGTGTTGACCGTGACCCAGACCGCCGCGAAGAGGCCGCCGAAGATGATGTACCAGTACGCGACGAAGAAGTCGGACATGTTCATCACGATCTGGGTGGGCGCCGGCAGGTCGGCGCCGAAGCCCTTGAACAGGTCCTTGAAGGTCGGGATCACGAAGATCATGATCACCGCGGTGATCACGAGCGCCACCACGATGATCGACACGGGGTAGAAGAGCGCGCCCTTGATCTTCTTCTTGATCGCGAGGATCTTCTCCTTGTAGGTGGCCAGGCGGTCCAGCAGGCTGTCCAGGATGCCCGCCTGCTCGCCGGCGCCCACGAGGTTGCAGAAGAGCGCGTCGAAGTACACGGGGTACTTGCGGAAGGCGGCCGAGAGCGAGGAGCCCGTCTCCACCTCCGTCTTGATGTCCAGCAGGAGCTTGCCCACCGAGGGGTTCGCGTGCCCCTTGCCCACGATGTCGAAGGCCTGCAGCAGCGGCACGCCGGCCTTCATCATCACCGCGAGCTGGCGCGTGAAGATGGTGATGTCCTGGTCGGTGATCTTCTTGCCGCCGCGCTGGGACACCTTCTTGACGCTGGAGACCTGGATGCCCTGGCGCCGCAGCGTCGCCATGACGACGTGCTCGCCGCCGGCGCGCACCTCGCCCTTGACGATCTTGCCCGTCTTGTCCTTGCCGCTCCACGCGTAGTTGTAGAGCTTGACGTCCTTGCCCGTGTCCTTCTTGGCTACCGCCGCCATGTCCGTGTCCCCCCTACTCGTTCGTCACGCCCTCGACCTCTTCGAGCGAAGTCAGGCCCTTCTTCACCTTGAGGAGCCCCGACTGGCGCAGGTCGCGCACCCCGTCGCGCTGCGCCTGGTCGGCCAGGTCGATCGACGTGCCGTTCTTCATGATGATGCGCTCCATCTCCTCGGAGATGGGCATCACCTGGTAGATGCCGACCCGTCCCTTGTAGCCGGTATTCTTGCACACCTCGCAGCCCACGGCCTCGTAGGGCTGCCAGGAGCCGTCGAGGTCTTCCTCCTTGAACCCGGCGCGCAGCAGCGCCTCCTCCGGGATGCTGGCGGGGCGCTTGCAGGTGCACAGCTTCCTCGCCAGGCGCTGGGCCGTGATGAGGATCACCGAGGAGGCGATGTTGAAGGGCGCGATGCCCATGTTCATGAGGCGGGTGAGCGTCGCCGGCGCGTCGTTCGTGTGCAGCGTCGAGAGCACCATGTGGCCCGTCTGCGCCGCCTTGATCGCGATCTCGCCCGTCTCCAGGTCGCGGATCTCCCCCACCATGATGATGTCCGGGTCCTGGCGCAGGAACGCCTTGAGGGCCGCGGCGAAGGTGAGGCCCGCCTTGTCGTTCACGTTGACCTGGTTGATCCCCGGGAGGTTGATTTCCGCCGGGTCCTCCGCCGTGGAGATGTTGATGCCCGGCTTGTTGAGGATGTTGAGGCACGTGTAGAGCGAGACGGTCTTCCCCGAGCCCGTGGGCCCCGTGACCAGCACCATGCCGTAGGGGCGCTGGATGCAGTTCAGCAGCGACTCGCGCTGGTCGGGCTCGTAGCCCAGGGCGTCGATCCCGAGCGTGGCGCTCGAGGGGTCGAGGATCCGCATGCAGATCTTCTCGCCGAACAGCGTGGGCAGCGTCGAGACGCGGAAGTCGATGGCGCGGGTCTTCGACAGCACCATCTTCATGCGCCCGTCCTGCGGCACGCGCTTCTCGGAGATGTCGAGCTTGGACACCACCTTGATGCGCGAGGCGATCTTCTCCTTGATGGCGAGCGGGGGCTGCGCCACGTCGTAGAGGATGCCGTCCTGGCGGTAGCGGATGCGGTAGTACTTCTCGTAGGGCTCGAAGTGGATGTCCGAGGCGCCGCCGTTGATGGCGTCGAGCAGGATCTTCTGCACGTACTTCACCACCGGGGCGTCGTCGATCTCCTCGGTGACGACCTCGGGCTGCGCCTCCCCGTCGGTCACCTCCACGCCCGAGAGGTCCACGTCCTCCGTGGCGATCTCCAGGGCCTTGGCGGAGCCGTCCGTGAGCTTCTTGACGACCACCGAGAGCTTGTCGTCCTCCACGACCACCGGCTCCATCGTCATGCCGGTGGCGAACTTCACCTCCTGCATCACCTGCTCGTTCGTGGGATCGGACATGCCCACGAAGATGCGGTTGCCGCGCTTGCCCAGCGCGATCACCCGGTGGTTCGTGACGATCTTGGCGTCGATGAGGTTGAGCGGCAGCTGGTCGGTGTCCACCGCCGCGAGGTCGAGCATCGGGTAGCCGAAGGCGTTGGCCGCGAACTGCGAGACGTCGCGCGCCGAGAGCTTCTTGGAGGCGACCAGCTGCTGGACGAACGTCACCCCGGCCTTGGACGCCTCGAGCTGGATCGCCGTGGCGTCGGCCTGGACCAGCCGGCCCTGCTGGACGAGGGCGCGGCCGAGGGCGCTGAAGGTTCCGGGGGCAGCGGACATTTAAAAAGATTCCGTTAAATCAACGCAATAGTGCGCCTTTTTCGTTCTTCTTGTAAAGAATGACGCGCCGGCCGTCCCTCAGGGGCCGGCCAGGGCCTTTTCGATGGCCGCCACGAGGCGGGGATTCTCGGGAGCCACGTCGCTCGCGAAGCTGCCCAGGGCCCTCCCGTCGCGGCCGACCAGGTACTTGTGGAAGTTCCACCCCGGCGCTTCCCCGGTGGCCGCCGCCAGGCCCCGGTACAGGGGCGCGGCCTGGGGACCCTTGACCGCGGACTTCGAGAGCATCGGGAAGCGCACCCGGTAGGTCCGCTCGCAGAAGTCGGCCACCTGGGCGTCGGTGCCGGGTTCCTGGGCGCCGAAGTCGTTGGAGGGGACGCCCAGGACCACCAGCCCCTTGTCGCGGAAGCGCTGGTAGAGCTCCTCCAGCCCCTGGTACTGGCCCGTGTAGCCGCAATAGCTGGCCGTGTTGACCACCAGCACGACCTTCCCCGCGTACTGGCAGAGGTCGGCCGGCCCGCCCTTGAGCGTGCTCACGCGGTGGTCCAGGAGCGGCGGGCAGGCGGCGGCGGCCGGCAAGGCGGCGAGGAGAAGGCTCGCGGCGAGGGTCCTGGGCACGTTTCGACCTCCCGGAAAACGGATGGCGGGGCTCTCCATGATACGCAGCTGCCGCGGCCGCCGATGTGAACGGCTCCACACCGCGGGGCCGGGCCGGGGCCCCCTGTATAATTCCGCGCTTCGAAACGCCCGCCGCCCATGGGCGAGGCATCCCGGCCCATGCCCCTGCACGTCCTCGGCATCAACCACCACAGCGCGCCGCTCGAGGTGCGGGAGAAGCTCGCCTTCCCCCCCGAGGTCCAGGCCGACGCCCTCAACGCGCTCGCCTCGCGGCCGGGCGTGTCGGAGGCCGTGCTGGTGTCCACGTGCAACCGCACCGAGGTCTATTGCCGCGCCGAGGACGTCGGCGCCGTGCGCGCCTGGCTCCGGGACGAGGCGGCCAAGTCGGGCCTGGACATCGAGGGCCACCTCTACGCGCACAGCGAGTCCGAGGCGATCCGCCACGCCTTCCGCGTGGCCTCGGGCCTGGACTCGATGGTGCTGGGCGAGCCGCAGATCCTGGGGCAGGTCAAGCAGTCGGTGCGCACCGCCGAGCACAGCGGCACCCTCGGCTCGACGCTGGGCCGGCTCTTCCAGACCACCTTCTCGGTGGCCAAGGAGGTGCGCACGCAGACGGCCATCGGGGCGCAGTCGATCTCGATGTCGGCCGCCGCGCTCAAGCTCGCGCAGAACCTCTTCGGCGACATCTCCCGCACGCGCATGCTGCTCATCGGCGTGGGCGAGATGGTCGAGCTCGCCGCGACCTACTTCGTCGCCCAGGGGCCGCAGGCCGTGGTGGTGGCCAACCGCACGCTCGCGCGCGGCGAGGCCTTCGCCGAGCGCTTCAGCGGCACGGCCATCTCGCTCGAGCAGCTCCCGGAGCGGCTGCACGAGTTCGACGTGGTGATCACCGGCACCGCCTCCACGCTGCCCATCCTCTCGAAGGGCGCGTTCGAGCGCGCGCTCAAGGCGCGCCGCTACCGCCCGATGTTCGTGGTGGACTTCGCCGTGCCGCGCGACGTCGAGCCCGACGCGGCCGAGCTCGAGGACCTCTTCCTGTACACCATCGACGACCTCGGCACGATCGTCCAGGAGGGGGCCGGCCAGCGCCAGGCGGCGGTGGCCGAGGCCGAGACCATCGTGGACCGCCAGGTCGAGGCCTTCCAGGCCTGGCTCAAGGCGCGCGGCGCCGTGCCGGCCATCGTGCAGCTGCGCGCCCGGGCCGACGAGTACCGCGCCGCCGAGCTCGCCAAGGCCCGCGCGCGCCTCGCGAAGGGCGAGGACGCGGCGAAGGTGCTCGAGGGCCTGGCCGCCGGGCTCGTGAACAAGATCCTGCACCACCCGACGCAGGCCCTGAGCCGCGCCGCCGACGGCGAGCGCGACTCCCTCGTGCGCGCCGTGGAGATCCTCTTCCCCGACGCCGGCAACGGCCGGGACGAGGCGGGGGAGCCGTGAGCGGGGCCGACGAAGGAGCGGGCCGGTGAAGGCGAGCGTCGCCGCGAAGCTCGCGAGCCTCGTCTCGCGCGCGAGGGAGCTGGACGCGCTGCTGGCCGATCCGGACGTCACCGCCAACCTCGACAACTACCGCAAGCTCACCCGGGAGCACGCGGAGATCGCGCCCGTGGTGGGCCGCTACGGCGAGTACCTCGCCGCCGAGGCCGACGTGGCCACGGCCGAGGAGATGGCGAAGGACCCCGCGATGCGCGAGTTCGCCGAGGCCGAGATCCGGGAGGGCCGCGCGAGGGCCGAGGCGATCGGCGAGGACATCCAGCGCATGCTCCTGCCGAAGGACCCCAACGACGAGAGGAACCTCTTCCTCGAGATCCGCGCCGGCACCGGCGGCGACGAGAGCGCGCTCTTCGCCGGCGACCTCTTCCGGATGTACGCGCGCTTCGCGGAGCGGAACCGCTGGCAGGTCGAGGTCATCTCGGAGAGCCCGGGCGACGCCGGCGGCTACAAGGAGGTGATCGCGCGCGTCGTCGGCCAGGGGGCGTACTCTCGCCTGAAGTTCGAGTCCGGCGGCCACCGCGTCCAGCGCGTCCCGGCCACCGAAACGCAGGGCCGCATCCACACCTCGGCCGCCACGGTGGCGGTGATGCCCGAGGCCGACGACGCCTCCGGCGTGGTGATCAACCCCTCGGAGGTGCGCGTGGACACCTTCCGCGCCAGCGGTGCCGGCGGGCAGCACGTGAACAAGACCGACTCGGCCGTGCGCCTCACGCACCTGCCCACCGGCATCGTGGTGGAGTGCCAGGAGGCCCGGAGCCAGCACAAGAACCGCGAGCAGGCCTGGCGCGTGCTCGCCGCGCGCATCAA
>CAZNWZ010000009.1:0-31241 GCA_964576455.1 uncultured Lysobacter sp. | reverse complement strand
ATTCACCGCCTGGAGCGAGCGCCAGCCCCCCGAGGAGGTGGTGCGCATGCTCAACGCCCTCTACGAGACGACCGAGAAGGCCGTCGCGCCATTCTGGCCCATCCGCATCAAGTACACGGCCGACGAGGCGCTTCTCGTCTTCGCCGACCCGGCCCCGGCCGTGGCGGCCGCGCGCGCGCTGCGCGAGGCGCTCGCGCCGCAGCTCGCCGCATTCGGGCTCTCCGCCGGCTTCGGCATCCACGCCGGGCCGGTCATCGAAGGCCTGCTGGGGAGCGAGTCGGTGAAGGCCTTCGACGTGCTGGGCGACACGGTGAACGTGGCCAAGCGGCTCTGCGACGGGGCGGCCGGCGGCGAGATCCTCGTCTCGGAGGCCACGCCCCTCGCCGGCGCCGGCGACGCCCCGGCGCGCGAGCTGCGCGTGAAGGGCAAGTCGGAGCCCCTCCGCGTCCGCATGCTGGCGACGCCATGAGGCGCACCGTCCGGGCGGCGCTCGAGGAGGCCGCGGCCGGGATCGGCCTGGTGGACGCGCGCGTGCTGGCCTGCCACCTGCTCGGGGTGGGCCGCGCGTGGCTCGCGGCGAACCCGATGCACGTGCTCACGGAGTCCCAGGACGCGCGGTACGACCTGCTCGTGGCACAGCGCTCGATGGGGCATCCCGTCGCCTACCTCGTCGGCACGCGCGAGTTCTACGGGCGCGACTTCGAGGTGGGCCCGGCCGTCCTCATCCCGCGCCCGGAAACGGAGACCCTCGTCGAGGCGGCCCTCGCCCGGATGGGGCCTTCCGCGAGCGTGCTCGACCTGGGCTGCGGCAGCGGGGCCATCGCGGTCACCCTCGCCTGCGAGCGTCCCCGCACGGTCGTCACGGCGGTCGACGCCTCAGCCGAGGCGCTCGAGGTGGCTCGCCGCAACGCCGGGCGCCACGGCGCCGCGGTCGAGTTCTTCCGCGGGGACTGGTACGCGCCCGTGGCGGGCCGCCGCTTCGACCTCGTGGTGGCCAACCCGCCCTACGTCGCGGCCGGGGACCGCCACCTCGCCGAGGGCGACCTGCGCTTCGAGCCGCGCGAGGCGCTGACCGACGGCAGCGCCGACGGGCTGGATTCCCTGCGCGCCATCGTGGACGGCGCACGCGCCCACCTGGAAGGCGGCGGCTGGCTCCTCGTGGAGCACGGGTACGACCAGGCCGGCGCCTGCCGCGCGCTCCTGGAGGCCGCGGGGTTCGCCGACCGCGTGTCGATCCCGGACCTCGCCGGCATCCCGCGCGTGGCCGGCGGCCGGGCGCAATGACCCTTCCGCCGGCGGGTCTTTACGCCGCCGGGGTGCGCCGGGCGTCGTAGAATGGCCGTCCCGGCTTCGAAACACCGATAACGAGAGATCCACCCATGAGCGTCCAGGAAAAGATCAAGAGCACCGTCACCTCGAATCCCGTCGTCCTCTTCATGAAGGGGTCGCCGCAAATGCCGATGTGCGGCTTCTCCGCCACCGCCACGCAGATCCTCCAGCTGTGCGGCGTGGAGAACTTCATGGCCATCGACGTGCTGCAGGACCCGGAGATCCGCCAGGGCATCAAGGAATACGCCAACTGGCCCACCATCCCGCAGCTCTACGTGAACGGCGAGTTCGTCGGCGGCTCGGACATCATGCGCGAGATGTACCAGTCGGGCGAGCTGCAGAAGCTGCTGGAAAGCGCGAAGAAGCCCGCCTGACCGGACCGGCCGGCGGGGACCGAAGCGCATGCCTCGGCTCCTCGCCGCCGCCCTCGCGGCGCTGCTCGCCGCCGCCCTCCCCGCGGCCGCCGCTCCCGGCATCGCGGCCGCCTCGGACCTCAAGTTCGCCCTCGACGAGATCGCCCGGGCCTGGTCGCGCGAGACCGGCAGGGGCGTGCGCCTCGCCTACGGCTCCTCCGGCAACTTCCGGCGCCAGATCGCCGAGGGCGCGCCCTTCGAGCTCTTCCTCTCCGCCGACGAGTCCTACGTCCTCGCCCTCGCGAGGGAGGGCCGCCTGGAGGACGAGGGGGTCCCGTACGCCGTGGGCCGGCTCGTGCTCTTCGCCCCGGCCGGCTCTCCCGTCGATCCGGCGCGCGGGCTCGCGGGCCTCGCGGAAGCTGCACGCGCCGGGCGCGTGGCGAAGGTGGCCATCGCCAACCCGGCGCACGCCCCCTACGGCCGGGCCGCGAAGGAAGCCCTCGAGGGCGCGGGCGCCTGGAAGCTGCTCGAGGGCCGCCTCGTGCTCGGCGAGAACGTCTCCCAGGCGGCGCAGTTCGCCGCCTCCGGCGACGCGAGCGCGGGGCTCTTCGCCTACTCGCTCACCTTCTCCCCGGCGGTCGCCTCGCGGGGCCGCTTCGCGCTGGTTCCGGAATCGGCGCACGCCCCGCTCAGGCAGCGCATGGCGCTCGTGAAGGGCGCGGGCGAGGACGCGCGTGCCTTCTACCGCTACTTGCAGGGCCCGGCCGCGCGCGGGATATTCGCCCGCTACGGCTTCTCCCTTCCCGGCCCCTGATGGACTGGAACGCCCTCGTCCTCTCGCTGCAGCTCGCCGCCTGGACCATGGCGGTGCTGCTGCCCGTGGGCATCGTGCTGGGCCGCGCGCTCGCGTGGGGCCGCTTCGCCTGGAAGCCCGTCGCCGAGGGCGTGCTGGCCCTGCCGCTGGTGCTGCCGCCCACGGTACTCGGCTACTACCTCCTCGTGGGCCTGGGCGCGGCCTCGCCCCTCGGGCAGTGGTTCCAGGCCGCATTCGGCCGCACGCTCGTCTTCAGCTTCGAGGGGCTGCTCGTGGCCTCGGTGGTCTTCAACCTGCCCTTCGCGATCCAGCCGATGCAGCGGGCCTTCGAGACGATCCCGCAGGACGTGCGCGACGCGGCGGCGTGCTGCGGGCTCACGCGCGGGCAGGCGCTCCTGCGCATCGAGCTGCCGCTCGCCTGGCCCGGCATCCTCTCGGGCATGGTGATGACCTTCGCGCACACGCTGGGCGAATTCGGCGTCGTGCTCATGGTGGGCGGCAGCATCCCGGGCGAGACGCGCACGGTGGCCATCGCGATCTACGACAGCGTGCAGTCCTTCGACAACGCCGCGGCGGGCGTCATGTCGGCCGTCCTGCTGGTCATGTCCCTCGTGGCGATGGCGGTGGTGTACGCCACGGGCTCACGCTCCCGGGCGCGCCGTGGCTGAGCGCGCCGCGGGCGGCCTCGAGGTCCGTCTCGCGCAGGCCGGGCCCATCGCGCTCGACGTCGAGCTCGCCTGCGCGGCGGGTGAGGTGCTGGCCCTCGTGGGTCCGTCCGGCAGCGGCAAGTCCACGGTGCTTCGCTGCATCGCCGGCGTGCTGCGCGCGCGCGAGGGGCGGATCGCGGTGGGCGGCGAGTCCTGGTTCGACTCCGCGGCGGGCGTCTCGCTCCCCCCGCGCGAGCGGACGGTGGGCTTCGTCTTCCAGAACTACGCCCTCTTCCCGCACATGAGCGCGCAGGCGAACGTGGAGGCCGCGATGGGGCACGTGGCAGCCGCCGACCGGGCGACGCGCGCGCGGGCGCTCCTCGACCGAGTGAACCTGAAGGGGTTGGAATCGCGCCGGCCGGCCGAGCTCTCCGGCGGCCAGCAGCAGCGGGTGGCGGTGGCGCGGGCGCTGGCGCGCGACCCGCGCGTGCTCCTGCTCGACGAGCCGTTCTCGGCGGTCGACCGCAGCACGCGCCAGATCCTGTACCGCGAGCTCGCCACGCTGCGGCGCGACCTCGCGATGCCCGTGGTCCTCGTCACCCACGACCTGGACGAGGCGGCGATGCTCGCGGACCGCATGAGCATCCTCCACCGCGGCCGCACGCTGCAGGCCGCGCCGCCGCACGAGCTCATGGCCCGGCCCGCCAATTCGCTCGTGGCCCGGCTCGTGGACCTGAAGAACGTGTTTCCCGGCCGCGTGCTGGCGCACGACGAGGCCTCGGGGACCACCTTCGTCGAGGGGCTCGGGCAGCGCCTCGAATGCGCGCTCGACCGCCGCTTCCCCCCGGGCTCCGCGGCGCACTGGGCGATCCCCGGCTCGCACGTCATCCTGCACCGCCGCGACCGCCCCTCCCGCGGCGAGCGCGAGAACCCGGTGCGCGGCGCCATTGCCGACTTCCTGCCGCTGGGCGAGAACGTGAGCGCCGTGATCCGCGTCGAGGGCACCGGCGAGTCGCTGCGCGTGACCTTTCCCTTGCACGTCGCGCGCCGCAACGGCCTCGAGGCCGGCGCCGAGGTCGTCGTCTCCCTCCTTCGCGACGGCATCCACCTCATGCCCGATTAGCTTCGTAATCAGATTACTTTCTCCAATCTGATTACTGGTCGGGTAATTAGATTGGAGAAAGTAATCTGATTACGACGCTAGTCGCGGTCGTTCCAGGTGACGGTGCCGAGGCCGGAGATGTCGTAGCCGGCGAGCGAGCGGGCGTGCTCGGCGAAGCGCCTGCCGTGCGCGAAGGCGAAGAGGGCGCGAAGCGGCGCTTCGAACCAGGCGGCGCGCGAGACGCCGAGGTCGAGGCGCTCGACCACGAGGGGCACGAAGTCCAGGCCCAGCGGCGCGGCAGCGGCGCGCGCGCCCAGCCCCGCGTCGGCCTCGCCCGCCTTCACCGCCATCGCGAGGTCGTTCTCCCCCATGGTGGTGACGCTCACGCGCAATCGCCGGCGATCGAGCCCTTCGCGCGCCAATAGCCGCTCCAGCAGCACTGCGCTGCCTGCCCCCGCCTGGCGCGCGGCCACGGCTACGCCCTTCCTCGCGAGGTCGGCCACGGCTCGGACCTTCTTCGGGTTGCCGCGCGCCACGAGCAGCCCCTGCTCGCGCCGTGCCCATTCCACAAGCGCCACGTTGCGGCCCCGGAGATGCTCTCCCGCCTCCGCGCGGTTGAAGTCCGCGAGGTCCGCCGACGGCAGGTGCATGAGCGCGGCCGACACCTCCCCGCGGGCGAGCCTCTGCAGCCCGTCGCCGCTGCCCTGCGTGAGCATCGCGAGCCCGCAGCGCGACTCGCGCACGGCCCAATCCAGGAGAGGGTCGTGGCTGCCGCCGATCACCGCCGGGGGAAGCCCGGGCCGGGGCGCCGAGCCGCCCGCGGACTTCGCGAGCCAGCGCTCGACCTCGTCCAGCTCGAAGAGGAGCTTTCCGCCCAGCCGCACGTGCGGAAGGCCCTTGCGCGCCACCAGGTCGTAGACCTTGCGCGTGCCCAGTCGGAGGTGGCGGGCGATCTCGGCGACGGTGAGGCGGGCGGGGGCGGCGGGCATGGCGGGGCTCCTCCGGGGGCGCCGGTCAAGGAGTTGCTTTCAAGGACTTGGTAAAATTGCCAAATGTTTGAAATTTTTGCAAGCTTTGGGGTCGCCCTCGGGCTCATCGGCGGCGCCGACCCGGAGCTCTGGGGCATCGTGCTCCTCTCGATCAAGCTCTCGCTGGCCGCCGCCGTGGCCGGCGCGGCCATCGGGCTGCCCCTGGGCGCGCTCATCGCGGTCGGGCGCTTCCCGGGGCGGCAGGCCCTCATCGTGGTCCTGAACGCGCTCCTGGGGCTGCCCAGCGTCGTGGTGGGCCTCGTGGTCTACCTTCTGCTGTCGCGCGCGGGGCCGCTGGGCTCCTGGGGAATTCTCTTCACACCCTCGGCCATCGTCGTGGCGCAAACGGTGCTCGTGGTGCCCATCGTCGCCGCGCTCGCGCGCCAGACCACGGAGGACGCCTGGAGCGAATACCGGGAGCAACTCACCTCGCTGGGCGTGTCGCGGCTGCGCGCGGTCCCCACGGTCCTGTGGGACACGCGCTATTCGCTGCTCACCGTCGTGATGGCGGGCTTCGGCCGCGCCGCCTCGGAAGTGGGCGCGGTGATGGTGGTCGGCGGCAACATCGACGGCGTCACGCGCGTGATGACCACCGCGATCGCGCTCGAGACGAGCAAGGGCGACCTGCCGCTCGCGCTCGGGCTCGGGATCGTGCTCATCGCCGTGGTGCTCGCCATCAACGCCGGCGCCTACGGCATCCGCGAGTGGAGCGCGCGCCACCATGGCTGAGCGCGCCCCCTTCGTGCTGGAGGCCCGCGACGTGAGCGTCGTGCTGGGCGGCGTGCGCGCCCTCGACGGGTTGAGCCTCACCCTCGAGCCGGGCGTGCGCACGGTCGTGCTCGGGCCCAACGGCGCCGGCAAGAGCGTGCTGCTGCGCACGCTGCACGGGCTCATCGCGCCCACGAGCGGCACGGTGAGCTGGCACCGGCCCACGCGCCAGGCCATGGTCTTCCAGCGACCCGTGATGCTCCGGCGATCGGCGCTCGCCAACATCCGCTACGCCCTCGCGGCGAACGGCGTGGCCGAGCCCGAGCGCACGCAGCTCGCGTCCTCCGCCCTGGCCCGGGTCGGCCTCGACCGCATCGCCTACCGCCCCGCGCGGGTGTGTTCGGGCGGCGAGCAGCAGCGCCTCGCCCTCGCGCGCGCCTGGGCGCTCAAGCCCGAGATCCTCTTCCTCGACGAGCCCACGGCGAGCCTCGATCCCGGCGCCACCGCGGAGATCGAGCGCGTGATCACCTCGATCGCGGCCGAGGGAACCCGCATCGTCATGACCACGCACAACCTCGGCCAGGCCCGGCGCCTCGCGGACGAAATCGTCTTCATCCACGCCGGCCGCGTCACCGAGAGGACCGCGGCCGACCGTTTCTTCGAGCAACCCCAATCGGGCGAAGCCCGGTCCTACCTCCAAGGAGAACTGCCATGGAAATGAACCTGTCGCGCGCCTTCTGGCGCCTTTCGCTCATTTGGATCGCCGCCGCGACCGCCGCCGCCACGCTCCTCGCCGCGCAGTCCGCGTCGGCGCAGGGCGCCTTCATCACGGTGGCCTCCACCACCTCCACGGAGCAATCCGGCCTCTTCAAGCACCTGCTGCCGGAGTTCACGAAGGTCTCCGGCATCGAGGTGCGCGTCGTGGCGCTGGGCACCGGCCAGGCGCTCGACATGGGCCGGCGCGGCGACGCGGACGTGGTGTTCGTCCACGACAAGGTCGCCGAGGAGAAGTTCGTCGTCGACGGCTTCGGCGTGAAGCGCTTCGAGGTGATGTACAACGACTTCGTCATCGTGGGCCCGAAGTCCGACCCCGCCAAGGCGCGCGGCAAGGACGTGATAGAGGGCCTGCGGAAGATCGCCGCCGCCAGGGCGCCCTTCGCCTCGCGCGCCGACAAGAGCGGCACGCACGCCGCCGAGATGCGCTACTGGAAGGCGGCCGGCATCGACCCCACCGTCGACAAGACCACCTGGTACCGCGAGACGGGCTCGGGCATGGGCCCCACGCTCAACACCGCCGCCGGCATGAACGCCTACGCCCTCGCCGACCGCGGCACGTGGCTCTCCTTCAAGAATCGCGGCGAGCTCGAGATCGTGGTCGAAGGCGACAAGCGCCTCTTCAACCAGTACGGCGTGATGCTCGTGAATCCCGCGAAGCACGCGCACGTGAAGAAGGAGGCCGGCCAGAAGTTCGTCGACTGGGTGATCTCGCCCGAAGGCCAGAAGGCCATCGCCGCCTACAAGATCGGCGGCGAGCAGCTCTTCTTCCCGAACGCGGGCTCGGGCAGCTGACACTCGCTAGAATGGCGGCTCCATGAGCAGGGCCGCCATCGCCACCGCCGTCGCCCTCGCGGCCCTAGCCGCGCTCGTGGCGTGGAGCTTCTCGGTGGGCCGCTTCCCCGTGGCGGCCGGAGACGTCGCGAGCGCGTTGTGGGCTGCCTTCACCGGCGGCGAGAGCGGGCTTGCGAAGAACGTCGAGGCGGTGATCCTGCAGGTTCGCGCACCGCGCCTCCTCGCGGCCCTCGCGGTGGGCGCGGCCCTCGCCGCAGCGGGAGCCGCCTACCAGAACCTCTTCAAGAACCCGCTCGTCTCGCCCGACATCCTCGGCGTCTCCGCCGGCTGCGCGCTGGGCGCGGGGCTCGCGATCCTCTTCTCGCTGCCGGTGATCGCGATCCAGGGCTTCGCCTTCGCCGGCGGCATTGGCGCCGTGGCGCTCGTCGTGGCGGTGGGCAACTGGGTCGGAAGGCGCGACCCCATCCTCACCCTCATCCTCACCGGCGTCGTGGTGGGCTCGCTCTTCGGCGCCGGCATCGCGCTGGTGAAGTACGTGGCCGACCCCTACAACCAGCTCCCGGCCATCACCTTCTGGCTGCTGGGGAGCTTCGGAGGCGCGCTGCCCAAGGACCTCGCCGTGGCCCTGCCGCTCATCGCCCTCGGCCTCGTGCCGCTGGTGCTCCTGCGCTGGCGCATCGACCTGCTCGCGCTCTCCGAGGACGAGGCGCGCTCGCTGGGCCTGGACGTGGCGAAGCTGCGGCTCGCCGTCATCATGTGCGCCACGCTCGTCACGGCCTCGGCCGTGGCGCTCTCGGGAGTCATCGGCTGGGTGGGGCTGGTGATCCCGCATGCCGCGCGCCTCCTCGTGGGCGCCTCCTTCGCGCGCGTGATGCCGCTCTCGCTGGTGCTGGGCGCGGCCTTCATGCTGGCGGTGGACACGCTCTGCCGCACGCTCGCCGCGACCGAGATCCCGCCGGGCGTGGCCACCGCCTTCGTGGGCACGCCCGTCTTCATCGCGCTGCTGGCCGCGACCTTCCGCCGATGACGCTCGCCGCCCGCGCCCTCGACTTCGGCTTCCGCGACCACGTCGTGGGGCGCGGCCTCGATTGCGCGCTGGAGGCGGGCGAGGTGGTGTGCCTTCTGGGGCCCAACGGCAGCGGCAAGTCCACGCTCATGCGCACGCTCCTGGGCCTGCAGGCGCGCCTGGGCGGCGCCGTCACTCTCGAAGGCCGCGACCTGGCCTCCTGGGGTGCCGCCGAGCGCGCGCGGCGCCTGGCCTACGTGCCGCAGGCCGCCGACACCTACTTCGACTTCAGCCTGCGCGAGATGGTGGAGATGGGCCGCACCGCGCACCGCGGCGTCTTCGCGAGCCCCGGCGCGAAGGACCGCGAGATCGCCGCCGCCGCCCTCGTCCGCCTGGGCATCTCGGCGCTGGCCGACCGTCCCGTCCATGCCGTGAGCGGCGGGGAGCGCCAGCTCGCCCTCATCGCCCGCGCGCTCGCCACCGAGGCCGGCTACCTGGTGATGGACGAGCCCACGGCGAACCTGGACTACGGCAACCAGGCGCGCGTGCTCGAGGAGATCGCGCGGCTGAAGGGGGCGGGCATCGGCGTGCTCGTCTCGACGCACCACCCGGAGCACGCCTTTCGCATCGCGGATCGCGTGCTGCTGCTCGCGCGCGGCGCGCTCGTCGCGCAGGGGCCCACGCTGGCCGCGCTCACCTCGGAATCGTTGTCGGCGCTCTACGGCCGGCCGATCGAGGTCACCACCCTCACGCTCGCCGACGGGCGCTCACGCCGGGTCTGCGTGCCCGCATCCGGCTCCTAGCGCCCGCCGGAGACGTCGATGAAGGCGCCCGTCACGAAGGACGCCTCGTCGGAGAGGAGCCACAGGATCGCGTGCGCGACCTCCTCCGGCATTCCTCCGCGCCCGAGCGGAACGGAGCCCTTCAGGCGCTCGACCCGCCCCGGCTCGCCGCCCGCGGCGTGGATGTCGGTGACGACGAGCCCGGGCCGCACCGCGTTCACGCGGATGCCCTCGGCCGCGACTTCCTTGGAAAGGCCCACGGTCATCGAGTCCACCGCGCCCTTGGAGGCCGCGTAGTCGACGTACTCGTCGGGCGAGCCCCAGCGCGCCGCGCCCGAGGAGACGTTCACGATCGAGCCGCCCTTGCCCCCCCGGTTGGTGGACATGCGCCGCACGGCCTCGCGCGCGCAGATGAAGCTGCCCACCACGTTGGTGTCCAGGACGCGCTGGATGCGCCCGGCGTCCATCGCCTCCAGGCGCATCTGCCGCTCGAGGATCCCGGCGTTGTTGACGAGCGCCGTCACCGTGCCCAGCTCCCAGTCCACGGTCTCGAAGAGGCGGACCACGTCCGCCTCCTTGGCCACGTCCGCCCCGACCGCGATGGCCTTCCCGCCGGCGGCCTGGATCCTCCCCACGACCTCCTGCGCCGCCGCCTCGTTCTTCTGGAAGTTCACGCACACGGCATAGCCGCGACTCGCCGCCAGCAGCGCCGTCGCCGCCCCGATGCCGCGGCTCGCCCCCGTGATGATGGCCACGCGATCCATGACGCCTCCCGCCCCGGCGACCCGGATGGCCGCCCGCCATCCAGTCTAGCCCAGCCGGCCGTCTGGACAGTGTCGCGGGCGGGACGCAGAATCGGCGGGCTCCCCGTCCCCGCCATGCCGACCCCCGATCCCGCCGCCGAAGCGCCCGAGCCGAAGGTGCTCGTCATCCCCGTCCTGCGGCCGCTCGCCTGGCTCGCCGACGGCTGGCGCGACCTGCGCTACGCGCCCGGCGTGAGCCTGCTGCACGGCGTCCTCGTGGCTGTCGGCGGCTGGATGATCGCGGCGCTGTCGATGCTGTGGATTCCGCTGCTTCCGGGCGCGTTCTCCGGCTTCGTGCTGGTCGCGCCGATCCTCGCGACGGGCCTCTACGAGATGAGCCGCTGCCGCGAGCGCGGGAAGCCCGGCGACATGGCCTGCGCGCTCGACGCCTGGCGCCGCGGCACGCGGCCGCTGGTGTGGATGGGGCTCGCCCTCGCGATCGCGGGCACCGCGTGGGTGCTCGTCTCGGCGGTCCTCGTGGCGCTCATCGTGACGGCGCCCATCACGGGCTGGGAGGCCTTCATCCGCCACGTGATCCTGTCGCAGGGCTCCAACCTCTTCCCGGTGTGGATGGGGCTTGGGGCCCTGGGCGCTTCCCTCGTCTTCGCCGCGACCGTCGTCTCCGCTCCGCTGCTCCTGGACCGCGACACGGACCTGTGGACGGCGGTATCCACGAGCGTGCGCGTCGTCGCGGAGAACCCGGTTGCCATGGCTTTCTGGGCGACACTCATCATGCTCGCCACGGCGCTATCCATGGCCACGGCCATGCTGGGGTTCATCGTTTCCATCCCGGTGATCGGCCACGCCACCTGGCACGCCTACCGCGAGACGGTGGACGCGCGGGAGCTTCCCGCCCGGGAGTGAACGCCCATGCTCGAGGGATTCCAGCTCACCGAGGCCCAGGTCGCCGAGTTCGGCATGACCTGGGGGGTGGGCGGGTTCATCGTCTTCATGCTGTTCATCATCGCGAGCCTCGCGAAGGAGTCGAAGGCAGGGAAGTTCGGCACCTTCATCCTCTTCTTCGTGCTCGCCTTCGGCATCCTGGGCTTCGTCGCCAAGAACGTGATCCAGTGGATCCTGAAGCTGTAGGCCCTCTCAGGAGCCTGCCGCCAAAGCCTTGGCGAGCGTGTCCGCGCCGAGGCTCATGGCCTGCGCGAAGCCGGCCACGAACCTCGCCTGCGCCGGGCGGATGGCGAAGAAGGAAAAGTCGCCGAACTCGGTCAGGGGCGCCGCTTCGGGAAAGCGCGCGAGGTAGGCGCCGCGGGCTTCGCGCTCCTCCTCCGAGCCCCGCGCCAGCTCGCGCGCCTCGCCCTGGATGGAGACGCGGGCGAGCGCCTGCGCATCCACGCCCTCGCCCTCGGGCTGCATGACGAGGAGCGACACGCGCGGGTCGGCCAGCATGTCCTTCGTGTGCGCGGCGAGCCGGCTCACGTGGATCACGAACGTGGCACCGTCGGGGGTAACCGTGTACGGGGCCATGGAGACGAAGGGCGCGCCGGCGTGCAGCGTGCCGAGGGCCGCGGCGCTGCGGCCGCGGACGAGCGCCGCGAGCCGCGCGGCGTGCTCGGGGCTCAAGGCGCGCCGCCGGGCGGGGCGACGGAAGCGCCCTCGATGGCGTGGCGCTTGAACCCCTCGGCCACGAAGCCCGAGGCCTTCATCTCCTCGACGAAGGCGGTGAGGTACTTCGCGCCCGCCTCCTTGCCCCGCGCCATGCCCATGGCCTGGTTGATCACCATGAAGCGCCCGGGCAGCAGCCGCAGGCCGGGGACGCGCTTCGCATCCATCTCGAGCTGCTGCTTCACGCCGGCGGCCACCTCGAGCTTGTTGGCGACGAAGTAGTCGACGACCGCGGGCGAGGTGGGCGCGCGCTCGATCTTCGCCTTCTTCAGGTTTCGCGAGAGGTAGAGGTCGTAGGCGCTCTTGTTGCCCACGGCCACGCGGATGCCCTCGCGGTCCACTTCCTCGTTGGCCTTGATGGGCGAGTCGTTCCTCACGAGGTAGGCGCCCTCGATCTGCACGTAGGGGCCGCTGTAGGCCGTGGTGGCCGCGCGCGCCGGGTCGATGGCGAAGAAGCCCACGTCGACGCGGCCGGAGGCGAGCGTCTCCACGGACTGGCCCGCGGAGGTCACGGTGACGAGCTCGGCTTCCACGCCCAGGCGCCGCGCCAGCTCGCGCGCGAGGTCCACCGAAAGGCCCGTCGGCTCGCCCGTGGCGGCGTCCTTCTTCGCGAGGATCGGGTTGCCGTAGTTGATGACGGCGCGCAGCTTCCCGGTGGGCGCCAGGTCGGCGACGGCGGCGGGGGGAGCGACGGGTGACGAGGCGCAGGCGCCGAGCAGCGCGGAAGCGACGAGGGCGAGGAGCGGGCGGAGCATGGCCTTCCTTTCGGGGGAGGTCTGTCGGATGTGGGGCGTGGCAAGACTACTCGACCGCCGGCAGCCGGTCGAGCAGGCGCCGGGGCGCGACGTTTCGCCACGCCGCCTGCGCGAGCAGGCGCAGCTGCCCCGCGTTGACGCGCGCGAGCTGCACGCGGGTCCATCCCTGGTGCGACCAGCCCCCCAGGGAAAAGGCCTCGGGGTCCATCTGCACGAGCGCCTGCTGGTCGGCCGGCGGCAGCTTCACCACCGCGCCCTTCTGCGCGGGCCACAGGGTCATGAAGATCTTCCCGGCGACGCGAAAATCCGGATGCCCCATGTGCGAGCCCTCCACGGCCTCGGGGCAGGCCAGCGCGATCCTGCGGGCTGCGGCGACGCTCACCATGGCACGCTCCTTTCGGGGGCTCTACTCGAGGTTCGACACTTCCACGAGGTTGAGGTCCGGGTCGCGGAAATAGAGGGATCGCAACGGCCCCGTGGCGCCGGTCTTCGCCACCGGCCCCTCGACGATCTCGACGCCGCACGCCGCAAGGTGCGCGGCGACCTCCGGGAGGGGAACCGAGGTGATCAGGCAGAAGTCCCCCGAGCCCGGGGTGGGCCGCTCGGCCTTGGGCTCGAACTCCCGCCCGGCCTGGTGCAGGTTGATCTTCTGCGACCCGAACGCGAGCGCCTTGCGCCCGCCGGCGAAGGTCACGGGGTGCATGCCGAGCACCCGCGCGTAGAACTCGCAGGTGGCCTCCGGGTCGCGGACCGTGAGGACGAAATGGTCGATGCGGTCGATCTTCATGGCGGCTTCCCTTCGGCGGTGGCCGCGGGGACGGCCAGGGGCGTGAGCATCCCGCGCCCGGGGACTATAATTGCTTTTTTGCCCACCGCAACAACCCCCTTCGCCATGGAAGAGCTGGATTTCACCAAGCCGCCGTCTGCGGCAGCCGGCGCTTCTGCGCCTGCCCCAGCGACCGCCCCCGTCGCACCGGACCTTTCGAAGGCCTCGCCCAGCCGCTTCTACGACCGCGACATCGCCCAGAAGGTCTTCCAGGCCTGCGGGCGGCCCGAGAAGTTCGCGGCCGGCGCCACGGTCTTCGCGCAGGACCAGAAGGCTTCCGGCGGTTTCTTCTCCCTGGGCTCGCAGAACCGCATGTACTTCCTCGCCAAGGGCCAGGTGACCATCCTGGCCGGCGGCCACCCCATCGACGCGCTGGGCGAGGGCGAGATCTTCGGCGAAGGGGCCGTGATCACGGACCAGCCGCGCAGCGCGACCGCCGTGGCGAAGACCGAGTGCGCCGCGTACTCGATGAACGCGGACGAGCTGGGCAGGGCGATTTCGCGCATGCCCGAGTTCGCCGTGATGCTGATGAGCGTCATGTACGACCGGATCCGGTTCGTCACCGCGCGCCTCGCGGCCCGGCGCATCCCCATCGCCGCGCGCGCGGGCGAGCCCCCGGTGTTCGACCCCGCCCTGCTCGCGAGCCTGGAGGCGGCGCTGCCGCGCTCGGCCGTGACGCGCTACCGGCAGCAGTCCGTGATCATGCGCGAGGGGCAGTCGGGCGCCTGCATGTACGTGGTGAAGGAGGGGAAGGTCGCCATCGGCGTCCAGAACCGTCTGGTCGCGCTCGTGAACCCGGGCGGCACCTTCGGCGAGATGGCGCTGGTGGACCAGTCGCCGCGCTCGGCCACCGCCATCTCGGAAACGGAGTGCGAGCTGCTCTCCATCGACCGCGCCTCGCTCATGGCCGCGATCAAGAGCCAGCCGGCCTTCGCCTTCGCGATGCTGCGCGACTGCGCGGACCGCCTGCGGCACCTCACGGCCCAGCTCGCCTGAAGGAAGGGGGCGGTTCCCGCAGCTCCCTGCGGATCACGAGCTTGAGCGCGGACCAGGTCGCGTCCACCGCGCACACCTTCACGTCCACGAACCCGAGCGGCAGCGCGAGCTCGCGAATCACATCCTCCGTGACGTCGGTGGGCACCTTCGCCGCCTTCTTCGGCCACGACACCCACAGCGCGGCATCGGGCCGGATCCCGGCGCGAAGCGCGCCGAGTCGCCCGGCCAGCATCGCCCTCCGCGTGAAGAACGCGTGGACGATGTCCGTGGACGCCGCGACCTTCGCCACGAACCGTACGCCTTCGGGAACGGGAGCGAGCAACTCCCGGTAGCCCGCGGGCGCGTCGATGGCGCACAGGGACATGCCCGGCTCGAGGCCGAGCTTCTTCGCCAGGGGCGTGCCGGAGTAGCCGGCCGTCGGCGCCGGCGTCATCGCGCCGGCTTGTCGTCCGGCAGCTCGCGCTGCCACGGCCAGCGCCCGCTCACCTCGAGCTCGAGCGTGAAGCTGAGCAGCGTGCGGATGGCCACGATCACGGCCAGGACGCCCAGGTTCTGGAACGTGGGCTGGATGGCGACGGTCCCGATGATGTCCGCGATGACGAGCAGCTCGAGTCCCAGCAGGATCGCGCGGCCGAGATCCGCGCGCAGCCCGTGGTAGGCGGCGTGGAACTGGACGTGGCGCGAAAGGCGCCACGCGAACGCGCCGGCCGCGAGGAGCGCCCCGAAGAGGAGCACCGCGACCCCCGCCATCTCGACGAGGCGCGCCGCCCCGGTGATCAGGTGTTCCTGGTCCATGGCGCGATGGTATGCCCTCCGGAACGGTGCGGGTTCACCCAGATCAAGGACCCCGCGGCCCGAAGGCCTCCCAGCCCCACAGCAACGCCACCGCCGCGAGCACGAGCCAGATCGCGACGACCACCACCGCCGCCGTCCGGCCGGAAGGCCGCCCCTCCTCCATCGACTCGCCCGCGCGGGTGCGGCATTCGTCCAGGACCGCCGGCGGGATCATCCGGATCGCGATCCAGATGCCCATGGGGAGGAGGACGAGGTCGTCCAGCAAGCCCAGCACGGGGATGAAGTCGGGGATCAGGTCGATGGGGCTCACGGCGTAGGCGACCACGACCGCGACGAACGCCTTGGCGTACCAGGGCGTTCCGGGATGGCGCGCCGCGAGGTAGAGCGCGTACGTCTCCCGCTTGAGCGACTCCAGCCGGGTCTTGAAGGCCTCGAGCACGAACGTCCTAGGTCGGATCGGGACGGTCGCGCGGCACCCGCGCGAGATAGCCGGCGAGGTCCTCGCCGCCCAGGGGCTTCAGCATGACGCGCACGGTGTTCACCCGCCGGCCCGCCCGCACGCCCTCGCGCCGGCGGGTCTCGGCATAGCCCAGCCGCTCCCAGAACCGCTCGGCGCGCGCGTTTCCCGCCACGACGCCGAGGCGCAGCCACTGCGCACCGCTTCCCCGGATCCACGCCTCCAGGGCGTCGTGGAAATGCCGCGCCTCGCCGCTGCCATGCAGCCTCGTGGCCACGATGAAGAGCCCCAGGTGCCACACGCCCGGCGCGGGCAGGTTCGACACGACGACGGCGAGCCCGAGCATCGCCCCGTCGGCATCGACGAAGCGGATCGTCCACTTGCGGTCGTAGGAAAAGTCCGGCGGCGGAAGCTCCTCGAACTCCTCGCGGCCCTGGCCCGCGTGGGGCCCCTCGCCGGACGTGACGAGGAAGTACTCGGGATTCTCCTCGAAGAAGCGCTGCAGGTCCGGGATGTCCGCTTCGCCGCTCTCCAGCGCGCGGAAGCCGTGCCCTGCAAAGAGTACGGCGCCCGGCATGGCCTCAGGCCGCCGGCAGGCCGCAGGCGACGATGAAGCGCTTGCCGATGGCGTTCACGACCAGGGCGACGGGCACGCCGACGACGAGCGCCGCCAGCGCCATCACCCCCGGTGACACGAAGCTCCACAGCGAGGCGCTCGCGCCCGACGCGAGCTCGCACGCCCAGGCCGCGTCGCTCACCCGGCCGCCGCCGTCCCGGCAGGCGTCTTCGGCCACGAGCACGCAAGCCGCGAGGGTGGCGAACAGGCCGCCCAGCACCGCGAGCGAGCGGTTGCAGTTGCACGGCGAGAGGATCACTCCGCCTCCAGGAAGGTCCGGAGCCCCATGATAATCGTCAGCGCGCCCCGAAGCCGTAGCCGTGCGCCCCGGCCACGCCGCCGGCCACGGCGATGAGGCTCAGGGTGAGCAGCACGACGTGCATCGCGTGCACCAGCCGGAAGGCCCGCTCGCTGTCGGCGCTCGCCCTTTCGTGGAACCAGCGGTGCAGCACGAGGGGCTCGAGCACGAAGAGGACCCCCGTGAACAGGACCCAGACGAGCGTCATGAGGGGGATCCACCAGTAGGCGGGCTCCCGGTAGCGGCCCCAGGCGTCCAGGAAATGCAGCATGTAGAAGCCGGTGAGGCCCGTCACCAGCGTGACGATCCTCGCCTGCCAGGCGAACCGGCCCTCGAGCTCCTCGAAGAGGGCGAGACGCCGCGCCGGATCCGTGGCGCGGCGAAGCGACGGAAGCAGGACGGTGGTCACGAAGGCCACCCCGCCGATCCACAGCACGACGCCCAGCACGTGCAGCGCGCGGGCGAGGATGAACAGGTCGGGGTCTCGCATGGGGGGTGGACTTTCCTCGGGCCCCTACGCCATCCAGCCGGCGTTCTGCAGGACGGTGCGGTAGCCGTCGGGATCCTCGAACGTGCGCCCGTGCCGCTGCCAGTAGGGGTTGAAGGACTCGACCTCGCGAAAGCCGGCGTCGAGCATGCGCGCGCACGCCGCCTCCCACTCGGCTCGCTGCGGGAGGTAGAGCACGACCAGGTCCTCGGCGGTGGGCCGGGGCGGGACCGGGTGCGCGCGGCAGTGCGTGAACTCGAAGTGCCAGTCGGCCCCGGCGGCGCCCAGCATGATGCCGTCGAACCCCTCGTGGTCCTCGAAGCGGCCGATCTCGACGAGGCCCAGCCCCTGGCAGTACAGGGCGGCCGAGCGCTCGAGGGCGCGGACGGGGCGGGCGATCCGCAGGTGCGCGCGCATGGCCGGACCCCTCAGGCGAACACGGCGCCGCGCTCGCGCAGCAGCTCGCGCAGGACCGAGCGGTGGCAGCGCGCCTCGTCCTCGCAGTAGCAGCCGACGGAGAAATCCGCGTGGCGGGAGAGCACGGCGAGCAGCTCGATCGCGTGCGCCGGGTCGGGCGCGGCCATTTCGGCGCGGTACTTCCTCGCGAAGGCCGCCCACTGCGCGTCGGTCTGCGCCCCCAGCCCCAGCTTCAGGGTCTCCGGACTGGGGGAGAGATTCGGGAACCACACGTCGTAGAAGTCGCGCTGCGCGAACTCGGCCCTGGGAACGCCCCGCGGGGGCCTGCGCACGGTGCCGATGCGCGTTCCCTCTCCGCGCGCCCTCGGTGTCCCCAGCCGGACGACTCGAACGGCCATGCTCATCTTCCTCCGGATGCCCAAGACGCCCTCATTCTGCCCCGCCCGGCGCAGCCTCGCGGCGGCGCGCGGCATAACGCGCCGCCCGCGCCTCGTCGCCCCGCGCCCGGTACAGGATCTCCAGCTCCTCGAAGACGTGGGGATCGGGCCGCCCGGCGGCCTCGCCCTCGCGCTCGAGCGCCTTCTGGATCGCGAGCGCCTCGTCGACGCGTCCCAGCGCCCGCAGGTTCCACGCCACCATCCACTGCGCCACCCGCGTGGCCTCGGCATTGCCGGCCTGCCGCCGAAGCCGCAGCGCCTCCTCGAACTGCTCCTGCGCCTCCCCGTAGCGGCCGAGCTGGTGAAGGGCGTAGCCGACGTTGTTGCGCAGGGACGCCTCCCAGCGCCGGGCGTCCGGCTGCGTCGAGGCCCGGGCCACCGCCAGCGCCTCCTGCCCCCACCGAAGCTGGTCGGCCGGCGCCGGGTCCACGAAGGCGAGCATGTGGATGGCGTCGATGGCGAGCGCGTCGAGCTTCGCTTCCCGCGCGAGCCGCCGGGCCTTCTCGAAGTGCTGCCGCGCGGCCTGTCTCGACTTCGCCGTCCGCGACGGCGGCGGGTGCGTCGCGGAGGCGAAGGTGCGGCCGTACTCCAGCTCGAACCTCACCCGCACTTCCGCGCCGGCCGCGGGCACCTGCGGCGCCATCTCGTCGAGCAGCGCGCGCCCCCGGTCGAAGTCGCCGCGAAGGCCGTACGTCCGCGCGATCTGCGTTCGGAAGACGAGCGCCTCGTCGCCGGAGGCGGTATCGAGCGCCCGGCGGAAGCGCTGCTCGCTCTCCCCGGGCCTGCCGAAGTCCCACAGCGAGTCCACGTCCACCGCCGCGGCGGGCAAGGCCGCGAGCCAGAGCGCAGCGGCCGCGGCGGGCTTCATTTCGCCGGGTCCTTCACCAGCTTGTCGAGGAGCCTGAGCCAGAACTCCAGCTCGGTGCGGTACTCCTCCTCCGTGATGGGCGTGCCCCTCTCGGCGTGGATGGCCACCGAGATGTGCCAGTAGAGCGAGGGCGACTTCGCCTCGAGGTTGCAGGTGCCGGTGCCCAGCACCGTCGCCTTGCGGTCGCAGAGCGTGCCCTTCACGTACTCGAAGCGGGCCGGGAGCATCGTGCCCACGCGCGGGATGAGGAACCGCCAGTCCGTCTCCTCCTCCTCGAAGGTGGAGGTCCGCGGCGGGTTCTTGCGGAAGTTCACCGTGAGGCGCGAGCCGCCGTGGAGCGACTGCGGGTCCTCGCGCCTGCGTTCGCCCGGAAGCAACCCCCCGTAGACGACGCCGTCCGCGCTCCGGCTCAGGAGCAGCGATCCCTCGTCCTCGCAGATCATGGGGCGGCTCTCGAGGTCGCACTTGAGCAGGTGCGGCGCCTCCGCGAGCTCCTTCGCGAGGCACAGGAAGGTGACGCGGGCGTTCACGAAGGTGGCGCTCGCGTGCTCCGGCCGGTTCACCGGGCAGCGCACGGCCTTCAGTTCCGGGTCGAGGGGCGCGGGCCGGCTGCATCCGGCCAGGCCGGCGGCCAGGAGGGCCAGCGCCGCGAGCGGCGCCGCGCCCCTCATCGCCGCGCCTCCCAGTCCGCGCGCAGGAGCCCGTACATCGCCGAGTGCGACACCTGCCCGGCCACGATCCAGCGCTCGCGGAAATACCCTTCCTGGACGAACCCCAGGCGGGCGAGCGTGCGCGCGGAGGCCTCGTTCCCCGGATCGATGTCGGCCTCGATGCGGTTGAGGTCGAGCGGGCCGAAGGCGAACGCCAGGAATGCCTTGAGCGCCTCCGCCATGTAGCCGCGGCCCTGCACGGAGGGCGCGAGGCCGTAGCCGAGCTCCGCGCGGCGGCTGGGCGCGTGGATCGCGTGCAGGACGCAGGTGCCGACGATCGCCTCGCCGTCGCGCGGCTCGATGCCGAGCCGAAGGTACTTGCCGGCGGGCATCGCCGCGAGGTCGTCCTCGATCGACTGCACGGCCTCGTCCCGCGACGACCACGGCGGCGTGTTCCAGTACCGCATGACGCCGGGGTCCGAGAACAGCGCGAAGAGCGCGTCCGCGTCGTCCCGGCGGAGCGGGCGCAGCCGGAGGCGCTCGGTGTCCAACGTGAGTCGGTCGAAGGCTCGCATGGGTGCGAACTCTAACCCAGGAGCTCGCGCAGCTTGAGGACCGTCGCCCAGTTGCGCGTGGTGACCGCCTGCCCCGGCCTGCCAAGGAGCGCCTTGGCCGCCGCGCTCTCCAGCAGTCCGCCCGGACACAGGAGATAGGCGGCCTGCCGGCCGACGAGGAACCGCTCGGGGGGGTGAACCCGGGGCGCCAGCGACGCGAGCGCCCGGATGGCGCCCGCCTCCTGGGCGAACGCGACGAGCAGGCGAGAGTGCGCCCTCTCGGGCGCGTCGAAGGTGTTGCCGGCCACGGCGGCCGCGAAGTCCGCCGCCGTCTTCACCACCACCGCGACCTTCACCCCCAGGCCCTCCTGCAGCGCCGCGTCGATGGCCCGGGCGTGCGTCGCCGCCGAGCCCCGGCCCGCCGCGAAGACGGCGTTGCCGCTGTTGAGCAGGGTCCGCACGCCCGTGAACCCCAGGTCTTCGAGGAGCGCGCGGAACCCCGCCATGGGCACGCGGTTTCCCTTGCCGACGTTCACGCCCCGCAGGAGGACGACGAACTGGGCCACGGCCCGTTCAGTCCACGATGAACAGCCGCGCGCCCACGCTCGTGGACGAGCGGTGCGGCTCGGCGCCGTCCGCGACCTGGTAGCTCATTCCCGGCAGCAGCGTGAATCGCCGCCCGTCCCCGAGCTCCGTGTCCAGCCGCCCTTCCACGCAGAAGAGGATGTGCCCCTTCACGCACCAGTGGTCCGCCCGGTAGCCCGGCGTGTACTCCACGAGGCGGACGCGGATGTCGCCGAATTGCCGGGTGCGCCAGTAGGCCAGCCCGCTCTCGCCCTTGTGCTCGACCCGCTCCACCCGGGACCAGTCCGTGGTCCCGAACGCGATTCCCGACATCTTCACGGCGCACTCCTTCCGGTGGCGGGCGATGCTCCCGTCATGGCTTCGCATCGGGGAGCCCGGGCGGCTCCACGGGCGCCCGCTCCGGGCCCCAGGGCTTGCCCTGGCTCAGGTAGGACCGGCTCACGTCGAAATCGTCGCCCAGCGGCCGGTGCCCCCGCTCGACGTAGATGGTGTTGCCCGTGAGCACGACCGAGCGCACGGCCCCCTCGAGCGTCGAGGCGCACGTCATGATGATCTCGAAGACGAGGACGGAGAGCGGCGTCTTGCCCTCGAAGAAGCCGACGGGCTTCTGCCACTCGTCCCCGGGCCAGTGGCTCCAGGCCCAGTCCTCGATCACGTACAGGCCGCCGGGGTTCACCCGCGGGAAGAGGAAGTTGAAGCTGGCGAGCGTGGGCTCGTAGAGGTGCGAGGCGTCGTCCACCACGAGGTCGAGCCGCTCGGCGCCGAACTCCTCGGCGTAGATGCGCTCGAGCGCCGCCCGGTCCGACTGGTCCGTGCCGTAGTGAGGCCGGACCCTCGCCTCGAGGCCGCGGTCCCGGATGTACTGGGTGAGCGGCGCCACCTCTTCCTGCTGCAGGTCGAGCGCCACGAGCTTCGCGGGCCGGAACAGCTCGTTGTAGAGCACGCAGCTGCCGCCCTTGTAGATGCCCAGGTCCACGATGTTGCGCACCGTGCGCCCCGCGGTCTGCTTCTTCAGGAAGTCCACCATCTCCGGCGACTTGCCGAGGACGAACGAGTTGCTCTGCGAGGACTGCGTGTAGAGCTCCGAGCTCACCGACATGTGGAAGACGACGTCGTTCACCCGCAGTTCCTGCGAAGGCATTTCACTCCTCCGATGGCTGGAGCCGGGCTGTCGCCGTGAACCGGGACGCCGGGCCGTGGGTCGGCATTCTACGCCGACCGATCGCCCAGCCCGCGCAGCTTGCCCGCGACGAAGTCCGCGATATCGGCCGGCAGCGAGGCGGCCTCCCGCTCGAACAGCCCGAGGATCCGGGGGGCGTCGATCACCCCGTCCGCGACGAGAATGGGCGCGCCCTTGTGGCGGCCGGGCCGCGACTCGCCGGCATCGACGGCCGTGTGGCTGAAGCCTTCGTCCTCGCGCCAGCCGAGGGCGTGCTCGCCGCTGCTCTTGTCGTAGCAGAACTGGAAGGCGACCGGCGCTTCCCGGTCGTCCATCCACACGATCAGGTCGCAGTGCGGGGAGGCGAACCAGCGGCGGCGCGGCTCGCCGGCCACCTGGTTCGTCCTGGCGATCTCGCGAAGCATGGCCTCAGCGGGGTCCGGAGGACCGCCTGCGGCTGCCGAAGGGCCGCCAGCGCACGAGCCGGAGGACGGCCATTCAGCACCCGGCCGTGCACTTGCCGGCGCCGTCGAACTCCATCGTCCTGCCGGAGAGCGGGATGTGCACCGGCACCTTCACGGCCTTCACGAACGCCTCCGTCTTGCTGCCCGGGCGCACCTTGCCCTTGACGGTGCCGACCTCGTTCGCGTGCGAGGCGATGACGGATGCGGGCATCACGAGATCGTTGATGACGTAGGCAGCCTCGGCCGGCCCGGTGGTGAATCCGTCGCCGATGTTCATCACGGCGAGCTTCGCGCCGTAGTGGCCGCGCACGACCGGACCCTGGTCGGCGGTGATGCCGGTATCGCCCGAGAGGTACGCCACCAGCCCGTTGCTGAACCGGAGGACGTAGCCCGTCGCGAGGCCCACGTCGCCGGCGATGCCCGCCTCCTTCATGGCCTTGCCGAGCTCGCCGCCGATGTAGTCGGGATCGAGCCCGTTGCTGTGCAGCGCCGCGACCGTCGCGATGCGAACGCCGCCCACGGTCACGCTGCCCCCGAAGCGGGTGAGGATCGAGTTCGCGGGATCGCCCCCGTTGGCCCTGAGCTTGGCCGCGAAGAAGGCCGGCATCTCGCTGCCGGTCACGATCTTCGACTTCTTGGCGAGCGCGATGTTGACCGCGCTGGAGTTGGGCATCGCCGACACCGAGACATCCGGCTTGTCGCAGGTGCCCGAGTTCCACGCCTTCGAGTGCGCGTTGCCCACGTGGTCGCCGTGCATGTGGCTCACGAGGATGATGTCGATCCTGCCGAGCCGCGGGTCGTCCGCGCCCGCGACGGTGCGGCCCGGATCGTAGAGGATGCGAGTGCCGTTCGGGTCCTCGAAGACCAGGGCGCGATCCTGCGGGCAGAACTCGCCTTCCGCGCTGCCGAGCGGCGTCACCTTCACGGTCTGGGCCAGCGCGGGGATCGCCAGCAGCGCGCCCGCGGCGGCGAGCGGGGCGATAAGGATGCGGCAAGCGGTCGTTCCCATGCACTCCTCCTGTTGTCGGTCTTTTTTGGGGTCGTTCATCCCGCGCTCCGGCGCAGCGCCTCGAGGTCGCGCAGGAACCGCTCCTTGTCGCGGGGCGAGATCATGATAGCGGAACCGCAGCCGTACTCGATCCGCAACCGGTCCAGGGACAGCGCGGGGCTGGACAGGGGATTCGACGTGGGGGTGATGGCGGTGATCTCGGCGACGGGAACCCGCCACCGGAAGGGGCCGCTCCGGACGAGGAGCTGCGCCGGCTCCAGGACGTAGTCCGTGCCGAGCAGGAGCCATATCGGAAGCCCGACGCCGAGTCCGCCGGTCAGGAGGACTACCCACCACGCACGGGACCCCGCGGCGAGGACGACGCTGACGCTGGCGACCAGGGCGACCGCCATCGAAGCCACCAGGATGGCCGCGAGCCACCCGTCGATCTTCGACTTGTACCGGATGGACGTGGGATCGGATGTCATCGGCGATCGTTGGCGACGAGGCTCACGGGCCCGGGTCCTTCGGCGACTTGCGGCGCGGCCCCGTGCCGGTCGCCCGCTTCCGCGCCCGGCCCCCGATGGCTCCGGACGCGGCGCCACTCAGCAGGCGGCGGAAAGACGGGCACTCCAGGTGGCTCGGCGCGGGGCAGACGGCGGCGTGCCGCAGGCCGTCGCGCATCGCGCTCAAGCGGCGAATCGTTCCGTCCAGCTCCTCCGCCTTGGCCGCGAGCGCCCGCCGGTCGATGCGCGGCCGGCCGTCGGAGGCGAACATCCGCGCGATCTCGTCCAGCGAGAAACCGGCCAGGCGACCCAGGGCGATGAGCGCCAGCCGTTCGAGCACCCCGGGGTTGAAGACGCGGCGCAGGCCCCGCCGGCCGACGGAGGCGATCAGGCCCCTCTCCTCGTAGAAGCGCAGCGTCGAGGCGGGGACGCCGGAACGCTTCGCCACCTCCGCGATGTCCATCTCGTGCCCCCTTGACCTCAAGTCGACTTCAAGTGGCACTGTGCCGACTGTGCCGCCTGAAGGCAAGCACGCAACGGCAAACGAAAGGAAACGGTCATGGACCCTCTCACATCCACCCTGCTCATCGGGACGGGCGCGACGGCGACGATGGATCTCTGGGCGATCGCCCGCAAGCGCCTCCTCGGAATCCCCTTGCCGAACTACGGCCTGGTGGGCCGCTGGATCGCCCACATGCCGCGGGGGCGTTTCCGCCATGACGCCATCGCGGCCGCGTCACCCGTGCGCGGCGAACGCCTGGTCGGGTGGTCCGCCCACTACCTGATCGGCGTCGCGTTCGCGGCCATCCTGCCCGCCCTCTGGGGCCCGGCGTGGCTCGAGCATCCGACGATCGGGCCCGCGCTGATGGTCGGCGTGGGCACCGTGGCGGCTCCGTTCCTGGTGATGCAGCCGGGCATGGGTGCCGGCATCGCCGCCAGCCGCACGCCGAGACCGGCCGCGGCCCGGATCCAGAGCCTCCTCACGCACGCGGTATTCGGGCTCGGCCTCTATGCGGCCGCCTGGACTACCCGCGTCCTGTCCGCCCCGTGAGGGCGGGCATGCGCAACGGCACTTCCTTGGTCTTCCACTTCAACACAGGAGAATGAAATGCGCTTCCCCGCCCGATTCGCGCCGATCCTCTTCGGCGCCCTGCTCTCGGCCATCATGGTGGCCCTCGTTTCCGCCTTCGTCCTGGCGACCAGCCAGGGCTTCCAGCCCGGCTTTGCCGCGCAGTGGCTCAGGAGCTGCGTGACGACCTGGCCGGTGGCCTTCGTGGCCGTGACCCTCGTGGCGCCGTGGGTGCGGCAGGTCGTCGGCCGCCTGACCGCCTGAGGCGGGCCCGGCCGCGATCAGGCCGCCCTGCGTGCCGGCTCGCTCTGGTGGAGGTACCGGGTGTAGAGGTCGCGCGGCGGGGCCACCGAGATCGACTTGAGGACCTGCCCGACGTTGCCGCGGTGGTATCCCCCGTGGGTGAGGACGTGGAGGAGGATCTCCTCGCGGCTCATCCGCCCGCGGTCGCCGTCGGTGAAGGTGAAGTCCAGGACCTCGCGAAGCGCCGCCGCCGGGAGCGTCGAGACGTACTCCCGGTACCACGCGTCGGTGGCCTCGACGTCCCGCCGGAGCTGCTCCAGCGAGGGCGTCGCCTTCGTGTTCGTGGCGTCGAACGGCCGGGGCTCCGCGTCGAGGTGGGCGCGGAAGATCCTGTCCACCACGTGGATGTGGTTGAGGGTGCGGATGCACGCGTGGAGCGGCTCGGCATGCTCCGCCGGCAGCGTGGCCAGGAGCGCGAACAGCTCCGAATCGGCCCAGGACTTGAAGCCGAACAGGGAGATCAGGGTTTCCTTGGACATGGCGGCCTCTTCGCGTCGTGCGGTCGGATGTTCGATCCAGGCGCGGGGCTGGCCCGCTGCCGTGACTTGTCAGGCATCGCGGCCCTTGCCACGGCGCACGGCCGAAGCCGCCGATTCGTTGCCCCGCTTGTAGTTGCCCGTGGCACGGGCACAGAGCTTCTGCACGGCGTCCACCGGGGCGCCCTGTGCCTTGGCGAGGAACCTGGCTGCGGCATCGGCACGGAGCGTCACCACAACGCGGCCGCCGCGCGAGATGTGCACGACGCCCTGGGCCGTGGCGCGATAGGTGAACCCGAGTCCTGCCTGCACCGGGGGAATGCCCATTCGTGATGTCCGACGGCGATCAGGTTGCCGGTGCGCGCAGTTCGCCCATCTCCGAGGCAATTGCGCGGATCCTCCCGGCGACCTGACGAAAACCCTCAGCCGGGCGCTCCAGCGCGTCGGCCACGGCAAATGGTCATGCAGCAACGCGGCCGATCCGATGCGGTCGGCCGTTCGCGCACTATCTCAGCCTCTCCAGGCGCCCTTTTCGCTTGACGATGTCCCTGTAGTTCCATTGAATCTCCCTCGCCTTCCGAAGCCACCGCCGCAAGTCGGGTTTCATCACTTCCGAGACTTCGTTGAAGAAGACCGATGCGTCCTTGAACTTCCCGCCCACCAAGTTCAATCCGGCTTCCTCGAAATCCGCTCCGCTCCAGAACATCAGTCTTATGCCCCGTTCCTGCTTGCTGTATCCGGCAATCGGATTGCCGTCCAGGAACCAGACCGGATGCGCGTGCCATATCCTGCTTTCGGCCCCGGGCAAGGCCCCGTCGATTTCCCGGGCGAGCAGCTCGCACACCTCCCGGTGCTTCGGCTCTTGCTTCTCGTTGTAGCTCATGACGTCCGGATGCATCGCGATCCTCCTGCTGCATCACGCAGGCGTCAAGCGGCCTGCGGCACGCTTGAACGACAGGTCAGGCGCCCCTGCCCTGCCCATGGCGCCGCCTGGTCTCCGCGACCGACCCGGCGACCAGCTTCTCGAGCACCGGCCTATCCAGGTCCGCCAGCCGCTTGAAGTACATGCAGGACTTGCCCATCTTGTGCGGACCGAGCCTGGACAGCAGTGAAGCGTCGGGTATCAAGTAGATCACCAGCTCGCGGCCACGAATGGGGATCAACTCGTGGCAGTTCGCGCGCTGCTGCTCGCTGCCCCGCGCGGCGAGGTAGTCCTCGATGCTTGCGCCGGTTGGCTTGGTCTTGGTCCGGGCCATCGAGATACCTCGCGATCGCGGATTCCGGGGCGCCTGCCGGTCGAGCCGGGCGCGGCGGCGGCGGCGGTTCGAGCCTGGCACTCTATCCCCGCGCCTGCGGTCCAGCAAGGCGTCGCCGAGTAAAGACCACGTGGGTGGCAAGTGGCGAGGCCTCGTGCTTGGTGCAGGCGTAGCCCAGGGCAGGAAGGTCGACCCCTTCAAAGAGTCGCTCGCCAGAGCCAAGGAGGACTGGCGCAATGGCGACGTGCATTTCATCGATCAGACGCTGGCGCAGATACTGCTGGATAACGCTAACTCCACCACCGACACGGACGTCCTTGCCTCCCGCGGCTTCGCGGGCTTGAGCCAGCGCGGAGGCAATGCCGTCCGTCACGAAGTGGAAGGTGGTTCCGCCCTCCATGACCAGCGGCGCACGTGCGTGGTTGGTCAGGACGAACACGGGGGCGTGATACACGGGGTTCTCGCCCCACCAGCCCCGCCAGCTCTCGTCCGGCCAGGGGCCGCGGATGGGACCGAACATGTTCCTGCCGAGGATCCATGCGCCGATGTTCCGAAAGCCTCGAGCAGCGAAGTCTTCATCGATACCTTCCGTTGAACCGCCGTCGGTACCAAACACCATCTTCTGGAACGTCCGTGTGGACATGGCCCAACCGTGAAGCGATGAGCCACCCACGCCAAGCGGGTTGTCGAGGTCTTGGCTCGGACCGGCGCCAAAGCCATCCAGTGAGATCGTGAAGCTCTCTACGCGAAGCCTGGACATGGTGCTTCCTGGCCGCGAGTGACCACGATTGTTGATCGTGACGCCTGAAGTCTGAGCTCACCGGAGTGCGGAAGCCGCGGAGGGCGGCTGTAGCACTTCCTGTGCGGCGAAAGGTCAGGCCTCGGGCTCATGGCAGACAGCTTCAATGTTGTGCCCGTCCGGACCGATGACGAAGGCCGCATAGTAGTTTGCGTGGTAGTTCGGGCGCAGACCAGGCGCACCATTGTCCTTGGCCCCCGCCTCCAGCGCTGCGCGATAGAACGCCTGGACTTGCCGGCGATTCTCAGCAGTGAACGCCAGGTGTAGGTGGGACGGCTTTTCCTCCGGCTTCAAGCGGATGCATAGCGAAGCCTTGCCATGCGGGCGGCAGAGCTCGATACCGAGCGGCCCCTCCGAGACAACGGCTACGCCGAGCGGTGCCAGCGCTTGGAGGAAAAACTCCTTGCTCGCCGCATAGTCGCTGACGCCGAACACGACGTGGTCAAACATGAGTACTCCCGAGGTGGCCCGCGCGAGGCCTAACGACTAAGTTGAGCGGCGGCCCGGACGCGGAGCAACCCGGGCAGTCCGTCCGCTCGAACGCGTTGTTAGACGTCGTTCCTTGACCAGTCGAAGTTCCACCGTGTACCCCAGCGCCTTGGCGTACCTCTGGAGGGTCGCGATGGAGGGTGAGTGCTTCGGCTCCGCCGATTCCAGCCTCGCAATTGCGGATTGAGTGGTTCCGATTCGAGCAGCCACCTCCGCTTGTGTCAGGCCAGCCTCGGCCCGCGCACGGAGCACCTCGTCCAGGAAGGCAAACTCGTCGGCCGACGCGTCATACGCCGCCTTGACTTCGGGACGCGCAAGGGCGCGCCGCTTGAACTGCTTGAGGTTGCTCATGTGACTTCCTTCATTCGTCGGCGCGCAATTCCCTCGGCGGCCTTGATCCGGAGTTCGAACAAGCCGCCACCCATCGCACGGGTATGCGGCATCCCGAGGTCTGGTCCGAACTTCTCCATTCGCTCGGCATAGCGAATAAACCGGGCAACGAACCCGGGCGCCAGATCGAGGATTTCCGCCTCGACGCGATCGCTGTAGAAGGAGACTAACCAGGCCACGAGAGCAGTATAGCATATTCGCTATGTCTATCGAAGCCACTGAACGACGCCTAACGATTGAGTTGAGCGGCCGACCACCGACCGCCATGCCGCGCGAGACGCGGCCCGCGTTGCCACACGGTCAGCTCGAACGCGTTGTTAGGCGTCCGCGGCCTAGAGTTCTTCGGGCCGGAGTCCAGTGTGCTTCGCGATGCGACCGAGCATCTTGGGACCAATTTCCTCTCCGTCATGAAATGCGAAGACGAAATCGGGCCAACCTTCGCGACTGAGCGTGCGATGTGACCCGGACTGCCTCTTGACCTGCCACCCAATGTCGAGCAAAGCCGCAAGCAAGCGGCGGGCCTTCGTGGAAGGCCACTGGCTCACGCGGCGGCGACGTTAAACGAAATGGAGTGGGGGCGGCTCTCGCCGTGCTCGAGGCGGTCGGCAAGAACGCGAAGGGCCAACACTTCAGCCTTCGACATGGCTTCGTCTGCGGTCGATCCATAGGCCAAGACGCCGGGCAATTGCGGAACCTCCGCAAGCCAACGGCCATCTTCCTCGCGCTCGCACTCAAGCTCGAACTTCATGGCGGGTACTCCTATGGGACGAGCGGCCATTTTACGCTGCTGCCTCCAGGACGCCTAACGATCGAGTTGATCGGCCGCACGACGACCGCATTGCCGCGCGAGACGCGGCCCACGATGCTCCACGGTCAGCTCGAACGCGGTGTTATGCCGCTTCTTCATCAGGCATCTCCCAACCGGGAAAGACCAGCACACCAGGGTGACACTTGAGGGCTTGCGCCAGGACCTTGGCACGTTCGACACCGAGACGGACACGCCCGTTCTCAATGGCGGAGATAGTGGCCTGGGGAATGCCGGACGCCTGGGCCAATTGGTTCTGGCTCAACTCCTGAAGCTCGCGAAGAATGCGAACCGATTCACCGACGGTTACGGTGGCGCGCTTCTTTGCAGGGCGAAAATCTTTCATCATGGCCTCCGATAGTCGTGGGCGGTAACTGATGCCACCTGAAACAGGAGGTCCTCAGCCATTACCCGGTAAATGACGCGCCATTGGTCGCCAAGCCGGGATGAGCGAAAGCCCTTCCACTCGCCGGAAAGCGCCTCGTCGTGAAACCCCTTGATCAGGCGAAGCCCGGGAGGGCCTGAAATGGATGCGATGTCCTTCCACTTTTCGTAGCGCTTCAGAATCTCCAGCGGCGCAGATGCGGCCTGTTTGTCTACGCGTCGATGTTCCTCAATGCGCCACATGCCATATTGTGCCTATGTTATATATGGTATGTCAATCGCAGACGCTTCCCTCAAGCGGCATAACGATTGAGTTGAGCGGCCGAGCACGATGGCCATGCCGCGGAAAGACGCGGCCCGCGATGGCTCACGGACCGCTCGGACGCGTTGTTAGGCCGCAACCTGCTCGTAGGAGAACTGCGGGATGCCAGCACGCTGAGACGCGTGCTCGACGGTGATGGCGCATACGTTGCCCTGTGCATCGAGGTCGAGCACGGTGTTCTCGTCAAGGTCGCGCGTCTCCACGACGGGTGCATCCTTGAACTCGATGAGCAGCGTATCGGTGTCTTCGAAGTAGCGAATTCTCATGGCGCAAACCTTCGATCGAAGAATGCATTGTGGACCGTTTCGCCGTCCTGGAGAAGAACCACCCTGAGGAAGCGATTCTCGGCTTCGGGGACGTGCACCCATCTCCGGATTCGGCCATCTGCCTGCACAACCTCTTTGACCGGCGACCGGATCGCCCGTTCGATCCATTCCTCGCGGATGGCCGCCCGGTCGGGACGTATCCGCAGCGCTTCAAAGTAGCGGGTGGTCTTCACTTCGCCAACTTATCAGAAACCACTGTTGGCTGTTGTTGCGGCCTAACGATCGAGTTGAGCGGCCGGGCACGATGCCTCGGCCGCGGACAGGCGCGGTCCACGATGGCTCACGGTCCGCTCGATCGTGTTGTTAGCAGTCATTTGCGCCCTTTCCAATATTCGGGGCGACGGCGCTGGTGGGACACGGCCACGACAATGATGGCTATCGCTTCGACCGCGTAGACGATGCTGAAGGGGAAACGGCGGACCAGGACGCGGCGGAAACCGTACGCAACCTTGGCGCCAATCTCCGGGCGCTCTCGGACCGCGTCGATAGCGTGCTGTATGTCATCAAGGAATATGTCCCCGAACCCCGGTCGCGCCGCCTCGTAGTAGAGCGCGGCCTCGGTCATCTCTTCCTCCGCGGGAGGAAGGAGCCCCTAGCCGATCACCGAAGCCTGCTGCGGGCTCGGGCCATAGCCTCATCGCCTGGAACGGATGGCATCTCGCCCCGGCAATAGGCGTCATATCTGCGGCGGGCTTCTTCGAGCCAAAGCTCGTCCACCCCCGGTTCGTTGACAGGATCGAGCTCGTCGATGAGAACGCGCGCCAACGCGGCCTTTTCCTCGCGGGAAAGGGCACGTGCTCGCTTCTCGAGGTCGTCGAACAGACTGCTCATGTCGAAATTATAGGCTCCGTTCCCGATGACTGCTAACGATTGAGTTGAGCGGCCGGCCACCACCGCCGTGCCGCGGACAGACGCGGCCCACAATGCCCCACGGTCCGCTCGAACGTGTTGTTAGGCGTCACGCCTTCCCTCCATTCTGTTGATGTGCCTGCTAACGGTCGCCTTC